>NZ_JBEYTP010000018.1:0-11991 GCF_040643125.1 Micromonospora sp. NPDC047465 | reverse complement strand
GAACAACTACGCCCGGCCGGCCCCCCCGCCCGCCCGCACGCCCCGGGGGGGGGGGGCCCGCCGGCCCGCGCCGCCGTCGGCGTCTCCGCGTACGGCCGGCGAACGGGAGGTGAATGCCACTGTTCCGGCGTCTTCCCCGGGGCGCGCACGGCGTGGCAGGCTACCGGCACGTAGGACCACTGGGCGACCAGCCAACGATGACTGACCGCTAGGAGGACGGGCCGATGGGCGAAATGGTGAGCTTCACCAGCAACGGGGGTACGCGCGAGGGCTATCTCGCGATACCGTCCGGCGGTGCGGCCAGCCCAGCGGTCATCGTCATCCAGGACTGGTGGGGGCTCGTGCCCCACATCACCTCCGTCGCGGACCGGTTCGCCGAGGCCGGGTTCGTGGCCCTCGCCCCGGACTTCCGCCACGGCGGCCCGGCCAGCAAGCCCGACGAGCCGCGCCAGATGCTGAACAGCCCGCAGATGGACGAGGCGGCGGCGGACATCGCCGCCGCGGCGGACTACCTCGCCGGGCGTTCCGAGGTCACCGGCAAGGTCGGCTGCGCGGGCTTCTGCGCCGGCGCGAGCCTGGCCCTGTGGGCGGCCAGCCGCACCGAGCGGATCGTCGCCACCGCCGCCTTCTACCCCAGGCTGCCCTGGGACGGGATGGGCTCCGAGTGGGCCGACTACGCGGGCAAGGCCGCCCTCATCCACTGCTCCGAAGCCGACGGCACCTCCGCCGCCGACGGCGTGCAGACCGTCCGCCGCGCCGTCGAGACCGCCGGCGGCACGTGCCAGACCTACGACTACCCCGGCACCGCGCACGCCTTCTTCAACGAGGACCGGCCGGAGAACTTCGACCAGCGCGCCGCCGCCACCGCCTGGGCGCGCACCCTCGAACTCTTCCGGGCCAAGCTTGGCTGAGCCGCGTACGCCCGACGAGGTGGTCGCCCGCGCCGCGCGGGCGACCGACCTCGCCGACCTCGACGCCGCCGTCAGCGACTGCTTCGCCTGCCCCCGCCTGGTCGAGTGGCGCGAGGAGGTGGCCCGCACGCGCCGGGCGGCCTTCCGCGACCAGGAGTACTGGGGCCGGCCGGTGCCCGGCTTCGGCGCCCCCGACGCGCGCATCGCCATCCTCGGCCTGGCGCCCGCCGCGCACGGCGGGAACCGCACCGGCCGGATCTTCACCGGCGACCGCTCCGGCGACGTGCTCTTCGCCGCGCTGCACCGCGCCGGGCTGGCCAACCAGCCGACGAGCGTCGCCGCCGACGACGGTCTGTCCCTGCGGGACACCCGCATCTTCGCCGCCGTGCGCTGCGCGCCGCCGGACAACAAGCCCACCCCGGGCGAGCGGGACACCTGCGCGCCGTGGCTGCACCGCGAGGTCGCGCTGATCCGGCCCACCCTGCGGGTCGTGGTCGCGCTGGGCGCCTTCGCCTGGTCCGCGTGGTGGCCGGCGCTGCGTCAGGTGTACGGCCAGCGCCCGCCCGCCCCGCGACCGGCGTTCGGTCATGGGGCACACTGGTCCGGCACGGCCGCACCGGAGCTGCTGGGCTGCTACCACGTCAGCCAGCAGAACACCTTCACCGGACGGCTGACACCAGGGATGCTGGACGACGTGTTCGCCCGGGCGAAGCAGTTGGCCGGGGTGGACTGAGCACGCGGGGGCGGTGGCGATGACGGACGGAACGCGTCGGCCCGCGACGCACCCCCCGGCGGCCCGGAGGTAGCCCCGGATGGATCTGAGCGTGCTACGCAGGTGGTGGCCGGTCGCCGCGGTCGGCGTCCTGCTCGCCGTCGCCGCGTTGGCGTCCGCCAACTCGTCGATCGGCGCCAGCCGGATCCCGCCCGCCGCCGACAACCTCCCCTACGTGCCGGAATACCCGACCGTCGAGCCGGCCGCGTCGATCCCCGTCGAGCCCCGGGACGCCGGCGAGGCCACCCAGGCGAGCATCCCGCCGTGGCTCGGCACGGTCGCCCTCGTGCTGCTGGGGTCGGCCCTCCTCGCCGCGTTCGGCTACCTCGCCTGGACGCTGGTCCGGGGCGCGATGCGCCGCACCACCAGGGCGCTGCCGCGGCAGCGGAACCGGCGTACGGCCGAGGGCACCGCCCGCGAGGTGGCCGCCGCCCTCGACGCCGGCCTGGTGGAGCTGGACGACGCGGACGCCGACCCGCGCGCCGCGGTCATCGCCTGCTGGGTACGCCTCGAAGAGGCCGCGGCCGGCGCCGGTGTGCCCCGGCTGGCCGGGGACACCCCCACCGACCTGGTCACCCGCCTACTGCGGGGCGACCCGTCGGCGGGGGTGCCGGCGATCGTCAGCGCCGACGTGCTGGCCGAGTTCGCGCACGTCTACCGCGAGGCCCGGTACGCCACCCGGCCCGTCGACGAGCGCACCCGCGACCAGGCCCGTGCGGCGCTGCGCCGGCTGCGGGCCGAGCTGACCGCCGTGGTCGACGGCGACGCCGGAGTGCCGACGTGACCGGGTCGTGGCGGGCGCGCGCCCCGCGTGATGAGGTGGCGCGGTGAGCAGCACCAGCATCGACGACCTGCTGAGCTTCGAGGAGGAACGGCCGGGGCGCGCCGGCCGGTCCCGGGGCGGGCGGGCCGGCCGGGTGTTCCGCGCCCTGGCCGGCATCGCGGCGGTCGTGGTGGTGCTGGTCGCCGGCCTGCGCGTGGTGGGGCTCCAGGTCTCCCTGCTGGTCCTGGTCGCCGGGGTGCTCGCGCTGTTCGTGGTGCGCCGGGTCGTCGCTGCCCTCGCGCCCCCGCCCCCGTCCCGGGCCGGTGCCCGGGTCCCGGCCGGCGACGACGACGGCACGTGGAACTGGGGCGCCCGGGACGCGCTGCGCACCGCGATCAACGGCTGGGAGCGCCCGCTGGACTGGTGCGGGAGCAGCCAGGAGCGGTTCGCCGCGCGGGTCCTGCCGCGGCTCGGCGAACTGGCCGACGAGCGGCTGCGTCAGCGTCACGGCCTGACCCGGGAGTCGGACCCGGCCCGCGCCCGCGCCCTGCTGGGCGACCAGCTCTGGACCTTCCTCAGCACGCCCTCCCGCCGCCCCCCGTCGCCGCGCGACCTCGCGGCGATCGTCGCCGAACTGGAGAAGATATGAACGACGTGGACCGCAGCATGCCCGCCGCGGAGGTCGGCCACCTCGCCCGGTCGGTGCTGGAGGCGGTCGGTCAGGTCGTGGTCGGCAAGCGGGACGCGCTGGAACTGGTCCTCGCCGGCATCCTGGCCGGCGGGCACGTGCTGCTGGAGGACCTGCCGGGGCTGGGCAAGACGCTGACGGCGCGCTCCTTCGCGCAGGCGCTCGGGCTGGACTTCCGCCGGCTCCAGTTCACTCCCGACCTGCTGCCGGCCGACGTCACCGGCTCGTTCCTCTACGACCAGCGCAGCGGCGACTTCGCGTTCCGGGCGGGCCCGGTCTTCACCAACCTGCTCCTCGCCGACGAGATCAACCGGACCCCGCCGAAGACCCAGTCGGCCCTGCTGGAGGCGATGCAGGAGAAGCAGGTCTCGGTCGAGGGCGTCACCTACCGGCTGGACGAGCCGTTCCACGTGCTGGCCACGGCCAACCCCATCGAGTACGAGGGCACCTACCCGCTGCCCGAGGCGCAGCTCGACCGGTTCCTCCTCCGGGTCTCCTTCGGCTACCCCGAGCACGAGGAGGAGTGGGAGGTGCTGCGCCGGCGGATGGCCCGCCGCCGCGAGGAGGCGGACATCAAGCCCGTGGTCGACGCGGCCACCCTGCGCGCCATGCAGGCCGCGCTGGAGGACGTGGTGGTCGAGGACTCCGTCGGCCGCTACATCGTCGCGCTGACCGCCGCCACCCGGGAGCACCCGTCGGTGCTGGTGGGCGCCTCGCCGCGCGGCTCGCTGGCGCTGCTGCTGCTGGCCCGGGTGCGGGCCGTGATGGCCGGCCGCGACTACGTGGTGCCGGAGGACGTCAAGGAGGTCGCGGCGCCCGCGCTGGCGCACCGGATCACGCTGCGTCCGGAGATGTGGCTGCGCCGCGTCGACCCGTCCTTCGTGGTCGGCGAGGTGCTGGAGGCGACCCCGGCGCCGGCCAGCGGGGCGCTGCCCAGCTACGCCGCCGGCCGGCCCGGGCACTGATGGTCGCGCCCGCCGTGCCGCCCCTCGCCGAGTCGCCGGAGCAGGGGCCGCAGCCCACGACCGGCTGGGTGCCCACCTGGGCGCTCGGCCGGGCGGTGCTGCTCACCGGCCTGCTGCTGATCGCGGGGGTGCTGCTCGGCCGGGTCGACCTGATCGTGCTGGCCGCCCCGTTCGCGATCGGCACCGCGTACGCGCTGCGCCGCCGGCCGGCCGCCCTGCCGCAGGTCTGGATCTCCGCCGACGAGGGGCACCTGGTCGAGGGCGGCGAGCTGACCGGCACGGTCAGCGTCGGCAACCCGGACGTGCTCGACTACGACGTGGCGGTGGTCCGCAGCCGGGTCTCGCCGTGGCTGCGGGTGGAGCGGGCCACGATCGCCGGGGCGGTGGCCGCGTCCGGCGCCCCCTCGGCCGTCGTACCGTCCGTCGCCGACCGGCCCTTCGTGACCGCCGTCCCGACCGACGCGGCCGTCGACCTGGAACTGGCCGGCACGGCGTTGCGCTGGGGCCGGCACCCGGTCGGCCCGGCCGGCGCCCGGGTCGCCGCCGCGCAGGGCCTGCTGGTCTCCCGCGCGGTGGTCACCGAGCCGGCCCGGGTCCGGGTCTACCCGAGGACCGAGCCGTTCGACGCGGTCGAGGCGATGCCCCGGGCCGCCGGCCTGGTCGGGGCGCACCACTCGCGCCGGCCCGGCGAGGGCGGGGAGCTGGCCGGTGTGCGGGTCTTCGCCCCGGGCGACCGGCTGCGCCGGATCGACTGGCGCGTGTCGCTGCGCGCCCGGCAACTGCACGTCGCGGCCACCCTCTCCGACCGGGACGCCGAGGTGGTGGTGCTGCTCGACGTGCTCGCCGAGGCGGGCCGCTCCGGCGGCGTGTCCGGCGCCGCCTCCGTGCTGGACACCACGGTCCGGGCCGCCGCCGCGATCGCCGAGCACTACCTGCACCGCGGCGACCGGGTGTCGATGCTGGAGTACGGCCCGGCCGCCCGCCGGCTGCGCCCGGCCACCGGCCGCCGGCAGTACCTGACCGTCCTGGAGTGGCTGCTCGACGTGCGCGCCGAGCCCTCCCCGCACGAGCCGTACGACCAGGTCTTCGGGCCGCAGTTGCTCTCCGCGGACGCGCTGGTGGTGGTCCTCACCCCGCTGCTGGACGAGCGGTCGGCGCCGATGCTGGCCCGGCTGGCCCGTTCGGGGCGGTTCGTCGTCGCGGTGGACACCCTGCCGGCCGACCTCGCCCCGCCGAAGGACCGGGGCTGGGCCGAGGTGGCGTACCGGCTGTGGCGGCTGGACCGGGACACCATGATCGGGCAGTTGCGGGAGCACGGCGTGCCGGTGGTGCGCTGGGCCGGCGCGGGCAGCCTCGACCAGGTGCTGCGGGACGTGGCGCGGCTGGCCACCGCCCCGAGGGTGGGGGCCCGATGAATCCGGTCATCGAGCGGGTCCGGGCGGTGCGGTACGCGGCCGCCCGGGTCAGCCTGACGCCGCTGCTGGTCCGCGCCGGCATCTTCCTCACCACGCTGGTCGGGCTGGTGGTGGCGTACCCGTCGCAGGTGCTCCTCGGCCGGCCGCTGCTCGCCCTGGTCGTGGTGGCGCTGCTGCCGGCGCTCGGGCCGCGCCGGGTCTGGCCGACCTTCGCCGCGCTGGTCACGGTCGGCGGCTGGCTGGTCGCCACCGACGGGTACGGCCGGCCGATCGCGCTCTGGCGGCTGCTCACCGTGGCGGCCGTGCTCTACCTCACGCACACCCTCTGCGCGCTGGCCGCCGTCCTGCCGTACGACGCGGTGGTCGACCCGGACGTGATCGTGCGCTGGCTCGCGCGGGCCGGCACGGTGCTGTTGGGGGCCTTCGTGCTCGGCGTCCTCCTCGTGGAGGTCGGCGGCCTCGGCGACGGCGCCGGATCCCAACTCGCGACCGCGGCCGGACTGTTGGCGGCGGTGGCGTTGACAGCGTTGCTGGGGTGGCTGCTGCGCCGCCGTTAACCTGCCGGTAACCGCAGTTGCGCAGGTCACAGGGGTTGTGCTCCGTCACAGAAGAGGGGCGCGATCGGGATTAGCCGGGCCGCGCCGGGAAAGATAGATGACGTGAATCCGAAGCGGATCCTTGTGGTGGGTGCCGGGCACGTTGGTCTCTACGCGGCCCTGCGCCTGTCGAAGAAGCTCAGCTCCCGTGAGGCTGAGGTCATCGTGGTGGACCCTCAGCCCCACATGACCTACCAGCCCTTCCTGCCCGAGGCGGCGGCCGGCAACATCTCGCCCCGGCACTCCGTGGTGCCGCTGCGACGGGAGTTGCGGCGGTGCAAGGTGGTGGCGGGCACCGTGACGCGGATCGACCACGACCGCAAGACCGCCGTCGTGCAGCCGATCAGCGGCCCGACCCGGGAGATCCCGTACGACCACGTCGTCGTCGCCCCCGGCTCGGTCTCGCGGACGCTGCCGATCCCCGGCCTGCACGAGCACGGCATCGGCTTCAAGACCATCGGTGAGGCCATCTACCTGCGCAACCACGTGCTGGACCGGCTCGACGTGGCCGCCGTCACGCCGGACCCGGAGGTCCGTCGGTCCGCGCTGACCTTCACCTTCGTCGGCGGCGGCTATGCCGGCATCGAGGCGCTCGCCGAGATGGAGGACATGGCCCGGGACGCGCTGAGGTACTACCCGGAGCTCAAGCCCGAGGACATGCGCTGGGTGCTGGTCGAGGCGACCCAGCGGGTGCTGCCGGAGGTCGACCGGGACATGGGTGCCTACACGGTCCAGCAGCTGCTCAAGCGGAACATGGACATCCGGCTGGACACCCGCCTGGAGTCCTGCGTCGACGGGGTGGTGAAGCTCTCCGACGGCGACAGCTTCCGCTCCGACACCATCGTCTGGACGGCCGGCGTCAAGCCGTCCCCGATGCTGGACGCGACGGACTTCCCCCGCGACGAGCGGCGCCGGGTCACCTGCCTGCCGACCCTCCAGATCGTCGACGGCGACCGGGCGGTCGAGGGCGCCTGGAGCGCCGGTGACTGCGCGGCGGTGCCGGACCTGACCAAGGAGCCGGGCAACTACTGCTCGCCGAGCGCCCAGCACGCGGTCCGCCAGGCCGCCCGGATGGCCGACAACATCGCCAACGTGGTGCGCGGCCGGGAGCCGGTGGAGTACAAGCACAAGCACGCCGGCAGCGTGGCCAGCCTCGGCCTGCACAAGGGCGTCGCCCAGGTGTACGGGATCAAGATGACCGGCTGGCCGGCCTGGTTCATGCACCGGACGTACCACATGAGCCGGATCCCGTCGTTCAACCGGAAGGTCCGGGTCGTGGTCGACTGGTCCCTGGCGTTCTTCCTCAAGCGTGAGGTGGTAGCCCTGGGCCAGCTGCACGATCCGCGCGAGGAGTTCGCCGAGGCGTCCCAGCCCGTCGCCGCCGTCCGGTCCTGACCGAGCAGGACAGCAGGCCCCCTCCGCTCGCGCGGAGGGGGCCTGCTGTCTGTGTGGGCGGGTTCCCGCCGCCGCGGCGGGCGGGCGCACGCCGGTCAGACCCGCCAGATCCAGGCGTCGGCGATCCGGGTCGACGGCCCGTAGAGCTGCTCCAGCGTGCCGCGCAGGCTGTCGGCGTGCGGGGTGTCGACGGCCAGCGCGACGCAGGAGGCACCCCAGAAGTCGGCGTCCTTCGCGGCCTGCCGCCGCTGCTGGTCCCCGATCACCGGCTGCCCGCCGCGTTTGGCGACCTCGGTCAGCAGGGCGGACGTGGGCAGCTTGTAGGTGCCCATCGCCGCCGTGCCGTCCCGGCCGTACGGGCCGATGAAGAAGCCCTCCGGCATGCCGAACGCGGCGTCGGCGGCGGTGGCCCAGCGCATCGGCCACGGCTCCTGCGGCGTGGCGAGCGGCACCGGCACCAGCACCCCGCCCGGCTCGACGCACTGCCGCCAGTGGCCGGCCGTGACGAACTCCGGCACCGGCGGGCGCGCGGCGGTGGGCAGCGGGGCGGGCAGCAGCGGCAGCAGCGCCACGCCGACCGCCGCCGGGACCAGCCGCCGGGCCCGGCCCGTGCCGCGCAGCGCCCGGTCGGCCGCGAGCACCAGCAGCGTGGCGATCAGCGGGAGCGCCGCGAGGGCGAACCGCATCGGCAGCGCGCCGTCCACCACGGGCAGCCCGGAGAGCAGTGTGTACGGCCCCGGCACGGCGGTGCGCTCGCCGTCGAGCACCACCCGGGGGCCGAGCGACAGGGCCCCCATCGCCAGCGCCCCGACCACGCACGCGACGGCCAGCGGGCGGCGACCCAGCCAGACCGCGCAGCCGGTGGTGACCAGCAGCAGGGGCCACCCGAGGAAGGTGTTGTACTCGGCCGGGCCGGTGGTCAGCCGGGCGGCCTCGTCGCTGCCGACCACCGACAGCGGCGACACCGTCCACCAACTGCGCAGGTCTGCCGAGAAGTAGTGCGGGCTGAACATGCCGTCCGCGACGCCCTGCGGCCCGGCGAACTGGAACCACAGCGGCCAGGCCAGCACGAGCAGGGCCAGCCCGGCGGCGAGCACCATCCCGGCGGCGAAGCCGGGCAGGGCGCGGCGGGCCAGGCCAGGGTCCGTCACGGCGTACGTGACCGCCATCACCAGCAGCGTCAGCGCGCAGAGGAAGAGCACCTCCTCGCCGATGAAGACCTGCGCCGTGACCGCCGCCGCCAGCCCGACGGCGGAGCTGACGATCCGCCGGTGGTCCGGCCGGCCGGCGAGGGCCTGCCGCCGGTCGACGGCGTCCCCGGCGGCGGCGCGGGCCGCGGGGTCAGGGCCGGTGGTGGCCCGGCCGGCGGGGTCGGCGGCGCGCAGCAGCCGGACCACCAGCCAGACGATCACCGGTACCAGCCACTGGGCGGTCATGTGCAGGTGGCTGTTGGTCTGCGAGACCATGCCCGGGCTGAAGCCGCAAAGGGCGGCGCCCAGCGCGGCGGCGACCCGGTGGGCGCCCAGCGTCCGGGTGAAGAGCAGATACCAGGCGACGGCGGTGCCGGCCAGGTTCGCCAGCGCCAGCAGCGCGAAGGTGACCGGCGCCCCGAGCAGCAGGGTGACCGGGGCGAGGAGGATCCCCAGCGCGATGACCGTGGTGTTGGTCATCAGGTTCACCCCGTCCGGCGCGTTGAGCCGGTCGGTGAGCAGGTCGAAGTCGCCGAGCAGCGCCCGCGCGTCGACGGCGAGGAACCACTCGTAGAGGGCCTGGTCCGCCGGGTTCAGCGCGAGGACCCGGGCCGCCGGGTCGGGCCAGAGCCCGTGGGTGAGCCAGCCGGCCAGCGCGACGAAGAGGAGCCCGACCGTGACGCCCGTCCGGTGCCGGGAAACCGTGGTCAGCAGGCGGGCCGGCGAGAGCCGGCGCGGCAGCCGGCCGGCGGCGAGGACGGCCTGGTCAGGGGCGGCGTCGGGGGCCGTGGGGGCTGCGCTGCTCACGGCTTCGACCCTAGTGTGACCCGGGCGTCGGGGTACGCCGGGTCGCCGCCGACCGGCTACCGTGACACTGCACCAGGCGTGTCGACGCGCCCGGTGCCACCCGCCCGGGTGGTGGAACGGCAGACACGGCCGCCTTAAAAGCGGCTGCCGCAAGGCGTGCGGGTTCGACCCCCGCCCCGGGCACCCCCACCACTCTCAGCATCCGCTCAGCTTGGCGATCACCACGCGGCTGCCCTGGGCGTTTACTCTTGAGGGGCACGTTCACGTGCAACGACCCCCTGAGGGAGGCCTGACAGTGAAGACTTCGAACCCGGTGCTCGCCCGGCTCGGCCAGGCGGCCGAGCGGGAGCGTTCCGCCGGGTACGCCCCGACCGGGCCCTATGGACAGCCCGGCTACCCCCAGCAGTACCCGACGGAGGCCGGCTACCCGGCGGCTCCGCCGGCCGTCAACACCATGTCGGTCGACGACGTGGTGGTCAAGACCGTCACCCTCCTCGGCATCCTCGGCGTCTCCGCCGCGGCCGCCTGGGTGCTGGTGCCGGACGCCCTGCTCGGTGCCGCCTGGATCGGCGCGGCGGTGGTCGGCCTGGTGCTCGGCCTGATCATCTCGTTCTCCCGGATGGCGAACCCGGCGCTGGTGGTCGCGTACGCCGTCGTCGAGGGCGTCTTCGTCGGCATGGTGAGCAAGTTCTTCGACTCGCTCTACGACGGCATCGTGCTCCAGGCGGTGACCGCCACCTTCGGCGTCTTCTTCGTGATGGCGATGCTCTACAAGGCGAAGGTCATCCGGGCGACCCCGAAGTTCGTCAAGGGCATGATCGCCGTGATGGCGGGCCTCTTCGCCGTCATGCTGATCAACCTCGTGCTGGCGCTCTTCGACATCAACACCGGCCTGCGCGACGGCAGCCCGCTGGCGATCGGCTTCAGCCTGGTCTGCATCGTGGTCGCCTCGCTGAGCTTCGTGCTCAGCTTCAAGGAGATCGAGGACGGCGTCCGGATGGGCCTGCCGCAGCGCTACTCCTGGGTCGCCGCCTTCGGCATCCTGGTGAGCCTGGTCTGGCTCTACATCGAGATCCTGCGCCTGCTGAGCTACTTCCAGGGCGACGACTGACCGTCGCCTGCGACCGACCGGCGCCCGTCCCCGCTGCCGCGGGGGCGGGCGCCGTCGTTTCCGCGCCCGCGCCGGTCCCGGCGTTTCGCGCCGCCGCCCGGCCGCCCGGGGCAGAGTGACTGCGTGGGGGTACGCCGAGCAGGGAGGCGACGTGCGCAGCAGCAACCCGGTGCTCACCCGGTTCGACGAGACCGCCCGGGTGCAGAGCCGGGTGCTGGGCGTCGGCGACCCGGAGGCGATGACCGTCGACGACGTGGTGGCCCGTACGGTCGGGCTGCTGCTGCTCACCGGGGCCACCGGCGCCGCGGCCTGGGTGCTCGTGCCGCCGGCGGCATGGCTCCCCGCCGCGCTGGCCGGCACCGCGCTGGCCGGGATCGCGCTGGTCGTCGTCATCTCCTGGCGCGGCATCACCAACCCGGTGCCGATGGTCGGCTACGCGCTGCTCCAGGGGCTGCTGCTCGGGGTGGCCAGCCGGACCTTCGAGCTGGTCCACCCGGGCATCGTCGTCCAGGCGGTCACGGGCACCTTCGGGGTCTTCCTCGGCATGGCGCTGCTCTACCGGGCCCGCCTCGTCCGGGCCACGCCGCGGCTGGCCCGGCTGGTCGCCGGTACGCTGTTCGGGATCGTCGTGCTCAGCGTGGTGAACCTGCTGGCGTACCTGGTCTCCGGCCGGCAGGGCCTGGAGGTCTACGGACTGACCGACGAGGTCGGCTGGCTGCCGTACGCCTTCTCGGTGGTGGCGATCGTCGCCGGCGCGTTCAGCTTTGTCCTCGACTTCGACCTGGTCGAGCGCTCGGTACGTGACGGCCTGCCCCGCCGCTACGCCTGGCTCTGCGCGTTCGGCCTGCTGACCGGCCTGGTCTTCCTCTACTGGCAGCTCCTGCGCCTGCTCGGCTACCTGCGCCGCTGACCCGGCCGCCACCCCGCCCGCCCCGCGCCGGCGGGGTGGGTTCGTAGACTCGGGCGGTGAGCGCAGGGGAGCTGAGCCGGGCGGTGGAGCTGCTGGTCCGTCAGGTCGGGCACTGGCAGCAGCCGCGCTGGTCGGCCACGGCCGCCGGCGGCAACGTGTCGCGTGCCGACCTGGTGCACCGGCTGGTGCAGGAGGTCGCCAACCTGGCCGCCGACGCCGAGGGCGAGCTCCGGCGGGTGGTGCCCCGGCTCGACAACGACCTCGCGCTGCCCGACCAGCTCCGGGTGGTGGCCGCCGACCTGGTGGCCGCGGCCCCGCCGCCCGAGGCGCTGGCGCGGGCCGCCGCCGAGGTGACGGCGACCCGCGACGCGCTCTAGTGCCGCATCAGGCAACGTTTGCCCTGTCGTGACGTGACGCGCCGTCCGGATGCTGGTCCGGACGGCGCGGTGTCGCCAGGCTGTCCGGGTG
>NZ_JBEYTP010000017.1:51293-139286 GCF_040643125.1 Micromonospora sp. NPDC047465 | reverse complement strand
GCCCTGCCTGTGCTGCCTGGGGTGGTCACGCACCGTCGAGCCGGCCGGCACCTCCCCGGCACCGGCCGGTCCCGACGTGACCCCCGCCGCCCACCACAGGGCGGCGCGAAGGTCAAGACGGCCCGCTGTGGCCCGCCCCACCAGCCATTGGTGGGGAGTCGCTCGCCAATTCGGCGAGGATCCACAGCCCCACCGGAAACCCGGTGAACGTTAGTGGACACAGCAATAGGTCAGACCGGTGGCCCCGCGGGCCGATTCGGGTCGGGCGTCAGCATTCCGAAAGGCCCGGCGGTGAGCCCGCTCGGTAATGCGGACCGGTGGTGAGCCTTCGGTAATGCGGCAAAGCCAGCCGGCGGGCGGTGCTGCCGGTTAGCGTGCTGCACGAGGGCCCGCCGTGCCGGGCTCGACGACTCGCCGCCAGGAGAAACGTGCCCGCCGATCCGCCGCCAGACCCGCCTCCGGGGCCCGACCCCGGAGAGCCGACGCGGGCGTCCGGCCGGCCCGAGCCTGCCGCCGTGCCACCCCGGCCGCCCGCCGCCGGGACGACCGACAGCCAGGGGTACGCCTACCCGGCGCGGCTGTGGCGGGCGCTGGACCGGCACCGCCCACCGGGTGCCGAGGCTGCCGCCGGCGCCTGGCGCAGCCCGGTACGCGGCCCGTGGCTGACCTCGGTGTTCGGTGCTGTCCTGCTTGCCGCTCTACCGCTGGTGATCATCACCGGACTGTTGGACTGGATCGCCTACGGTCCCCGCCTCGGCCAGGCCCTTCCCCGCGGCGTGGGCTGGCTGCACCCGCCCGTCTTCGACTGGCCGACCCGCCCGGCCTGGCTGTTCCGGGTCACCCAGGGCCTGCACGTGACACTCGGCATCGTGCTGGTGCCGGTGGTGCTGGCCAAACTCTGGTCGGTGGTGCCGAAGCTGTTCGACTGGCCGCCGGCTCGATCGACGGCTCAGGCTTTGGAGCGACTGTCGCTGTTGCTGCTGGTCGGCGGGATCCTCTTCGAGATGGCCACCGGCCTGCTCGACATCCAGTACGCCTACCTGTTCGGGTTCGACTTCTACACCGCGCACTGGTACGGCGCCTGGGTCTTCACCGCCGCCCTGGTCACCCACGTGGCGATCAAGTTGCCCCGGATGGTCTCCGCGTTGCGCGGTCCGGGCTTCGCGCGTACCCGGCTGGCCGGGACCCGACCGGAGCCGGCGGACCCGGACGGTCTGGTTGCCCGGCGCCCGGGTCCGGCGACGATGAGCCGACGCGGTGTCCTGGCCCTGACCGGGGGCGGCGCGCTGCTGCTCGCGGCGCTGACCGTCGGGCAGAGCATGGACGGCGTGCTGCGCCGCACCGCGCTGCTGCTGCCCCGGGGCCGGCGGCACGGCGACGGGCCGAACGGCTTCCCGGTGAACCGCAGCGCTGCCGCAGCCGGCATCCGGTCCGCCGACACCGGGGCGAACTGGCGGCTCAGCGTGCGGGGCGGCGGCCGCAGCGTGGAGTTGGACCGTGACGGCCTGCTCGCGATGGCGCAGCACACCGCGGACCTGCCGATCGCCTGCGTCGAGGGTTGGTCGACGGCGCAGACCTGGACCGGGGTGCGGCTGCGCGACCTCGCCGCCCTGGTCGGCGTGCCCGAGTCCGCCCCGGCACGGGTCCGATCGATGGAACGGAGCGGCCTGTTCCGTCAGGCCCGGTTGCAGCCCAACCAGGTCCGCGACCCGGAATCGTTGCTCGCCCTGCGGGTCAACGGCGTCGACCTGTCCCTCGACCACGGCTACCCCGCGCGGATCATCGTGCCGGCACTGCCCGGCGTGCACTGCACCAAGTGGGTCCGGGAGATCACCTTCGAGGAACGTGCCGATGGTTGAGTTCCGGCGCGGCTACGGCGCCGCGCCCTGGCACCTGCTGCTCCTGCTCGGCTGTTTCGCAGTGACGGGCTGGATCGCGTTGCGGCTGTCCGGGGAACCGGCCGCAGGCGGGATGCTGCTCTGGTTCCTCGGCGCGGTCATCGCCCACGACCTGCTCCTGTTCCCGGTCTACGCGTTGATCGACCGGGGGCTGCGCGCCGGCCCGGGGCACCGAGGCGCACCGTCGGCACTGAACCACGTGCGGGTGCCCGCGCTTGCTGCCGGGCTGCTGCTACTCGTCTACCTTCCCGGCATCCTCGGTCTCGGCGACGAGACGTACACGGCGGCGACCGGCCTGGCCCCGCGACCGCTGCTGGCCCGCTGGCTGGCGATCAGCGGGGTTCTCTTCGCCGGCAGCGCGGCGCTCTACGCGTTGCGGCGGCGCTGACCCTTCCGCAGGCCAGGCTTCGCCGGCGTCTGGCGACTGGGCTCGCGACGCCCTGCGCACTTCTGTGGTGATCGGCGACGCGGCAGGTGGACGGGGACTCGACGCAGGGTCGACGAGGTGGGCGCTCCTGCTGGTTGGCGATGGAAGTTCGCACGGTGGGTCGCACCGGAAATCGAGTGGACAGGGAACTTGTATCGAGTTACAAATTGTACACATGTACAGGATTGGCCAGGAGGTGACGTCGTGCGGGCAATGAGCCGGGACGAGGTGCGCGGTGCGATCGCGAACCTGGACGCGGTCGAGAGCAAGGTCCGTCTGCCGGCCTGGTTCGACGAGGTCGCGTGGGGCAAGCTCGACTACCTCGGGTGGCGAGATCCCCGAGCGCCATTGCGGGCCTACCTGGTCACCGACATCGACGGCACGGCGTCGGGCGCCTTGCTCCGCCAGAGTCCGAGCCGGGCTGAGCTCGGCGGGCGAGCGGTCATGTGCTCGCTGTGCCACTTCATGCGGCGCTTCAACGAGGTCGCCCTCTTCTCCGCGCCGCGCCCCTCCGCGGACAAGCGCCAGCGGCTGAGCACGCTCGGCATCCTCGTGTGCACCGACCTCGACTGCGCCACGAAGGTGCACAGCGCACCCATCCTCGGGCCGCTCGACCCACCGGTCGACGAGATCATCCGGGAGCGTAGGGAGGGGCTGCGGATGCGTACCGTCGCGTTCCTACGCTCGGTGTCGACCACTCCGAGAACCGTACGAGGGAGGGGATGATGGCGTACCTGGCGCGTGCGGAACGGCGCCGTTCGATCGTCGAGGCGGGGGCCGCCGTGGTCGAGCGCGACGGCTTGAGTGCGGTGACGGCCAGAATCGTGGCGGACGAACTTGGCGGGTCGCAGGGCCAGATCCACCACCACTTCGCGTCAACCGACGAACTCGCCGCCGAGGCCTGGCGGCACTACGCCGCGCAGCAGATCGATGAGTACGAGCGCAACGTCGACGGCCTCGATGCGTACGACGCGCTCGTGCTCTTCTTCGCCGACCTCGTGAGCACCGACGGGGACGGGCACGCGCTTGCGCGGTGGGCCGAGGCGGGCGCACACGCGCAGCAGCGCCCCCTCGTCGCGAGGAGCTACGTCGAGACGCTCTCACGGCTGACCGACGTCCTCGCCGCGGTCCTGGCCGGGGACTCCGAGGCCGCGCAGGCGCGAATGGCCGCCTGGCGGATCCTCATGCTCGGAGTCGGGCTCGCCGGGCTCACCCGCATCACGGAGGACTCACCCGTGCCGGCTCGTGACGTCATGCTGTCGGCGATCGGAGCCGAGACGGGCCGACGCTGAACAAACACCCTTGCCGGCGACCGCGACGCGCTGGTCGCCGACGAGCGCCCCCGGCGACGGCGATCAGCGGCGGGTGGCGAGACGTGGCGGCCGATCGGGCCTGGCGCCGCTGTCAGCCCGCGAAGGTGTACTCGGGGAACCCCGGCACCTCGGGTCGGATCCGGAACAGTGCCCCCGCCGGGGAACGGTCGTCGGTCGGCAGGCCCTGGCGGGAGGTGGTGACGTAGAGGTCAGCGTGGTCGGGGCCGCCGAACGCGCATGCGGTGGGGCGCCGAACCGGCAGCTCCACGACGGCGGTGAGGCCGCCGTCCGGGGCGTACCGGTGGACGACGCCCCCGTCCCACAGGGCGACCCAGACACCGCCCTCGACGTCGAGGCAGAGCCCGTCCGGCGTGCCCGCGTCGGGCGGCACCGCGACCATCGGCCGTCGGTCGTGCAGTTCGCCCGTGGCCAGGTCGAAGGCGAAGGCGTCCATCCGGTGGGTGGCCGAGTCGACATACCAGGCGGTCCTGCCGTCCCGGGTCCAGGCCAGGCCGTTGGAGACGGTGAGCCCGGTGAGCACCGTCTCGACGGCGCCGCTCGGGCTGAGCCGGTGCAGCGCGGCCCGACCCGGCGCGGCGTCGTACGCCATCGAGCCGCAGTAGAAGCGCCCGAGCGGGTCGCATCCGCCGTCGTTCATCCGGACCGACGGGTCCGACCAGAGCTCGGGCAGCAACTCCACCGAGTCGTCCCCGAGCAGCGCGAAGCCCCGCTCGACGGCGGCGACGAGGCCACCGCCGGATCGCGGGCGCAGGGCCGCGACCACCGGGGCGACGTGCCGGCGGCTGACCGCCCCGGTGGCCGGGTCCAGCGCCAGGACGTCCCCGACCAGCATGTCGACCCAGCGCAGCCGCTGGTCGGCGGGGCACCACACCGGCCCTTCGCCGTGTCCCGCGACCGCTGGCGTGACCTGTTCCGCGACGACCATCGGACCTCCCTGACGTGCCGTACGTGGCGTGGTTCGCCCCGCCCACCACGTCACCATCCTCGGTACCGCAGGCGGGGTGCGGCTCGTCCGGTGTTCACAGGTAGTCGGCCGGCCAGTGGAAGGCCCCGGGCGCGCCGGTGATCGCGGCCAGGTGGTCGGGTGCCGCGTGGATCGGCCGGACCATGCCGGTGGCGTCGGCCTCGGTCACCGGGTCGGCCAGGAGACACGGTAGCGCCGCCTCGATCGCCGGGTCGGCCGGCAGCCGGGCCGTACAGTGCCGTACGCCGCGTTCGGCGGCGGTGCGGGCGACGGCGCCGAACAGGGCACGCAGGGCGTCCGGCCGGTCGGGCCGGGCGGCGGCCTCGACCACTCGGACGAGCCAGGGAGACCACTGCGCGGCCAGGTAGCCCGCCGTGCGGCCGTGGTGCCGGGCCACCAGCATCTGGGTGGGTGGGGCGTACCAGACCGGTACCCGGAGCCGCCAGTCGTCGGCGTCCCGCACGGTGCTCAGCGGCCGGTGGGCGTTGAACGACTCGTGCACGGGGGCGAGCTCCGCCCAGTCCACCAGGGATTGCTCCCGCACGGTCCAGTCCGGCGGCAGGGGAGTGCCCGCCGCCGGTCGGCCGCTCGGGTGGCGCAGGGTGAACGTGCCGTAGCCGCTGCTCAGGTAGACGCCCGGTGTGCCGGTGAACAGCAACGACCAGGCGCAGCCGTCCGCCGCCATCGCGGCGACGGCCAGGTCGAGCAGGCGGCGGATGTGACCCCGGCCGCGGGCCTGGACCCGGGTGGCGACGTTGGCGACGCCGCCGACCAGGTCGACGCCGCCGGCGGCGTTGCGTACCCGGCGGGGCAGGTAGTAGACGGCGGCGACGACCGCTCCGGCCTCCACCGCGACGAACGTGCGCCGGAAGCGGTCACGGTCGTGGGCGTAGAGCCGGGTCACGTGCGCGTCCGTGAACGCCTCGGCCCACGTGGCGTAGAGCGACGGTACGTCCGCCGGCGTGGCCGGACGGTACTCGACGAGGGCGGTCACGCGGGCGCGAGCGCGTTGCGCTGCCGGCCGAGCCCGTCGATCGCCGTCTCCATCACGTCGCCGGCCGCCAGGTAGGGGAACCGGCCGGACAGCGCCACCCCCTGCGGGGTGCCGGTGTTGAGGACGTCGCCCGGTTCCAGCACGGTGAACTGGGACAGGTGCCAGATCAGGTACGCCACGTCGAAGATCATGTCGGCCGTGCGGGAGTCCTGCCGGGGCTCGCCGTTGACCCACGAACGTAGCCGCAGCGCCTGCGGGTCGCCCACCTCGTCCGGCGTGACCAGCCACGGGCCGAGCGGGTTGAAGGTCTCGCACGACTTGCCCTTGGACCACTGGCCGCCGGGGTCCGCGAACTGGTAGTCCCGTTCGGACACGTCGTTGGTGACCGCGTACCCTGCCACGTGGGCCAGCGACTCAGCCGGGGAGTCCAGGTAGCGGGCGCGTCTCCCGATCACCACGGCCAGTTCCACCTCCCAGTCGGTCCTCGTCGAGCCACGCGGCACCAGCACCTGGTCGTACGGGCCCACCACGGTGTTCGGCGACTTGTGGAACAGGATCGGCTCGCCGGGCGGGGCGACTCCGGACTCGGCGGCGTGCGCGCTGTAGTTCTGCCCGATGCAGAGCACCGCCCCGGGCCGGGCGATCGGGGCGCCGATCCGCTCCCCGGTCACGTCGAGCGGCGGCAGCGGCCCAGCCGCTCGCACGCGCCCCACGGGGTCCGCGGCGAGGAACGCCGCGTCGATGTCGGCGGTGATCCCGCTCAGGTCGAAGTGGTTGGTGCCGTCGAACAGCACCGGCCGCTCGGCGCCGACCGGGCCGATTCGCATGAACTTCATGGTTTCCTCTCTGCCGACAGCGGGCCGCGGGCGGGCCCGGGTCCAGCGTGTACGGGTCGGGGTGGGGGGCGTCGGGTCAGCCCGTGCGGGCCAGCATCTCGGGTGTCACCGCGTGGGCGAGGGGTCGACCGGTCACGTGCCGGATGATCTCGTCGACGACGATCTCGCCCTGCCGCCGGCGACCCTGCACGGTCCCGGCGGCCTGGTGCGGGGTGAGCAGCACGTTGGGCAGCGCCCGCAGCGGGTGGCCGGTGGGCAGCGGCTCCTCGTCGAAGACGTCCAGCGCGGCGTCGATCCGGCCACGGGACAGCTCCGCGACGAGCGCCGCCTCGTCGACCAGCCAGGACCGGGCGGTGTTGACCAGCCCGGCGCCGTCGGGCAGCAGCGCCAGCTCGCGGGCACCGAGCAGGTGCCGGGTCTCCGGCAGGGTCGGTGCGTGCAGCGCGACGATCCGGCTACCGGCGAGCAGTTCGTCCAGGCCGACCAGCCGGACGCCGAGCGCGGCGGCGTCCGCCGTGGTCAGGGTCGGGTCGTACACGCTGACCTCCGCCCCCAGGGCCCGGACCAGCTCCAGGTACGCCCGCCCGGTGCGGGACGCGCCGACGACGCCGACCGGGCAGCCGAGGATCTCGTGCCGGGGTGGCGCCTGTTCCGCCCGGCTCCAGCTCGTGCCGCCGCGCAGCGCGTGGTCGAAGCGGGGCGTCTGGTGCAGCAGGGCCAGGGTGAACGCGAGCGCGACCTCGGCCACCGACCGGGCCATGCCCTGCCCCGCCTGGGTGACCGTGATGCCGCGGGCGAACACCTCGGGGGTCACGAACGGCTTGACCGACGCGCCGGTGTGCGCGACCAGCCGGAGCGCGGGGGCGCGGTCCAGCAGGGCCGCGTCGAGCCGAGGAACGCTCCAGGAGGTCACCAGCACCTCGGCCCGGGCCAGCAGCGGCGCCAGGTCGGTGCGGGTGAGTGCTGCGTGTTCGTCGACCAGCGTGGCGTCGGTGAGCGTGGTCAGCCGGTCGCCGACCCGGTCGGGGAAGAACTGGGCGCGCAGTGTGGCCGGTACGGACACCACGGTGACCGGACGGTGCCCGCCGGGGAGCGTGGTCACGGGCCGGTCGTCCGGCGGCTCGGGCCTGCCGGCCGCGCGGGCCCCGGGGGGCTCACCGGAGCCAGTCATCGCGACGCTCCGCGACGAAGTCGTCGTCCGTCAGCCACGGGTAGGCGGTGGTCACCCGGGTCAGCTCCTCGGCCTGGCCGGGCGACAGCCCCTCGGCCGGGTCGAGGCACCACACCCCGTCGAGCAGCCCCTGCCGGCGCAGCACCTCGTGGACCCCGGCGATGCAGCCGTCGAAGTCGTTCGCCGCGTCGAACACCGCCGCGTTCGCGTCCGTGAGCGCCGCCGCGCGGGCGGTCAGCTCCGCCAGCGCCGCCGCGTCGCCCGAGCGGGCCGCCCGCACCCGGTCGAACATCGCCACCGCCGCGCGGGTCCACACCGCCCACTGGCCGAGCAACCCGCCGACGAACCGGCGGCCGGCGAACTCGCCGAGCAGGTCGCCGAGGATGTGGTCGTCGTTGCCGGTGTACAGAGCCACCTCCGCGCCCCGGTCGGCGGCGGCGATCCCGCGCACCGCCTCCAGGGTGCGGTACCTGTCGAACGGGGCCAGCTTCACCGCGACCACCGACGGCAGGTCGGCGAACGCCCGCCAGAACGCCGGGGACAGGCGCGGGCCGCCGATGGCCGGCTGGAGGTAGAAGCCGATCACCGGCAGTACGTCGCCGACCGCGCGCGCCCGCTGGAGCAGGTACGCCTCGTCGGCGCCCGGCACGACGGGGGACAGCAGCACGGCGTGGTAGCCCAGCCCGGCCGCCAGTTCGGCCTCGGCGACGGCCTGGACGGTGGGGCCGCACGCCCCGGCGACCTTCACCACCGGCCGGCCGGCCTCGGCGTCGACGGTCTCGGCGGCCAGGGCGAGCACCGGCCGCAGCAGTCCGGCCTCCCGGACGGCGAACTGGGTGGTATGCACGCCGACGGCGAGTCCGCCCGCCCCGGCGGCCAGGTAGTAGCGGGTCAGCGCTCGCTGCCGCCGCTCGTCGAGGCAACGGTCGGCGGTCAGCGCCAGCGGGTGCGCCGGGATGACGGTGCCTTCGCGCAGCAGTTCCAGGGACACGGTCAGAACCTCCCGTCGCGGACGGCGAACTTGGTGGGCTTGCCGGAGGTCGGCAGCCCGGCCGCCAGCCAGTCGGCCTGCCAGTCGATCAGGGTGCCCAGCGGGACGTCCGGATAGCCGAACAGCGCGTGGCAGCGGGTGGCGTCGTTGAGCAGCGCCGTGGGCGCCTCGGTGCCGGCGTACGTCACCGGCCTGCCCAGGCGCGCGCCGAACCGGGCGGCGATCCGGCGCACCGGCGCGGTCTCCGGGCCGGTCAGGTTCAGGGTGCACACGTCGGCGCTGGCGTGCCGCAGCGCCCGCAGGGCGACCTCGTTGGCGTAACCCTGCCAGACCACGTTGACGTGGCCGGTGGTGACGTCGACCGGGTCGCCGGCCAGCACCGCCTGTCCGATGTCGGCGAGTACCCCGTAGCGCAGGTCGACGGCGTAGTTGAGCCGGAGCACCGCGACCGGGGTGCCCCGGGTCGCGGCGGCGTGCGCGAAGACCTGCTCGCGGCCGAGGCAGCTCATCGCGTAGTCGCCGACCGGGCCGGTCGGGTCGGTCTCCACACAGCCGCCGGAGGCCACCGGCACCATCGGGTAGACGTTGCCGGTGGAGAATGCGGCGATCCGGGCGGCCGGGTAGCGGCGGGCCACCGCGGCGGGCAGCACCGCGTTGACCATCCAGGCCAGGTAGGGGGCGGTGGCGGTGCCGAACTTCGCGCCCACCATGAAGATCACGTCGCGGGCGTCGGGCAGGCCGCCCAGGTCGCCGTCGCCCAGCAGGTCGAACGCCACCGGCTCCACCCCGTCGGCGGCCAGCGCGTCGGCCGCCGCCCGGTCCGACCAGCGCGACACCGCGTACACCCGGTCGCCGGTGCGGCCGGCGGCGTCGAGCCCCCGGCGGGCCCGCCGGCACAGCGACGGGCCCATCTTGCCCCCGGCGCCGAGCACCACCAGGTCGCCGGAGTCGCCGGCCAGGTCGGCGACGAGCGCCGCCGACGGCCGGGCCAGCCGGTCCTCCAACTCGGACTCACTGTTGAACACTGGTCTTCTCATCCCTTGATTCCGGACATCGTGACGCCCTCGGTGAAGTACCGCTGGCCGACGAGGTAGGCGGCGAAGATCGGCACGAACGCGACGACCGAGCCGGCGAGCATGACGTTGAGCGGCACGTTCTCCTGCTGGAGGGAGGCGATGCCGACGGTGAGCGTGCGCATGTCCCCGCTCTGCCCGATGATCAGCGGCCAGAGCAGGTCGTTCCAGTGCCACAGGAAGACGAACACGCCGAGGGTGGCCAGGATCGGCTTGCACAGCGGCAGCACGATCTGCACGAACATCCGCCACTCCGACGCGCCGTCGATGCGCGCCGCCTCGAACAGTTCGTCCGGCAGGCCCTGGATGAACTGCCGCATGAGGAAGACCGCCTGCGCGTTCGCGAGCGTCGGCAGGATCAGCCCCCAGTAGGTGTCCACCCCGCCGACCTTCGCGATCAGGATGAAGGTCGGGATGAGGGTGACGTGGTAGGGCACCATCACCATCGCCAGGAACGACCAGAACATCGTCTCCCGGCCGGGGAAGCGCTTCTTCGCGAACGCGTACCCGGCCATCGCGGCGAGCAGGAGCACCGCGACGACGCTGACCACCGAGTAGATCGTGGTGTTCAGCAGCCACCGCAGGATGTCCCGCGAGTCGAGCACGGTGGCGTACGCGTCGAGGTCGATCGGCCAGGGCAGCAGGCTGCCGGGGAACTCGACGGCGGCGGTCGGCTTCAGGCTCAACACGACCATCGCGTAGAACGGGAACAGGGTGACCACGCTGGCGACGGCGAGCAGCACGTACCGCAGCGCGGTGCCGGCCGGACCCGGCTGCAACGCCCGGTACGACCGGCGCCGCCGCCTCGCCGGCGGGGGTGACGTGGTGGGCGCGGGCGTGGGGGCGGTGCTCGTGGCGGTCACTTGTTCCTCCCGAGGGCCAGCCGCTGGACCAGGGCGACGACCAGGGTCATCACGAACAGGGCCACCCCGATCGCGCTGGCGTAGCCGAGGTCGAAGTACTTGAAGCCCTGGTCGTACAGGGCCATGACGAGGGTGTAGCTGGCGCGGGCCGGGCCGCCGCCGGTCATCGCGTACACGAGGTCGAAGACCTGGAAGGAGGCGGTGGTCTCGATCACCAGCAGGAAGAACAGGACCGGCTTGAGCTGCGGCAGCACGATCCAGCGGAACCGCTGCCACGGGCCGGCGCCGTCGGTGAGCGCCGCCTCCTCCTGCTCGCGGGGCAGGTCCTGGAGCCGGGCCAGCACGATCAGCATGCCGTACCCGAAGTGTGACCACACGCCGACCAGCGCCAGCGCCGGCACCACCAGCGCGCTGGAGGCCAGCCACGAGTCGTCGGGCAGGCCGAGCCAGCCCATGATCCGCGACCAAGGGCCGTCGGAGGAGAACACCCAGGAGAAGATGGTGGCGACGAGGACCAGGCTGGTGACCACCGGCAGGAAGAACACCGACCGGAAGAAGCCGACGCCGCGGAAGCCGCGCCGGACCAGCAGCGCCAGCCCGACCGACACGGCCACGGTCAGCGGCACGTACAGCAGGGTGTAGGCGACGGTGACCCGCAGCGACTGCCAGAACACCGGGTCGTCGACCAGGTGGCGGGCGTTGTCCAGCCCGGTCCACTCGGCGTCGCCGCCGATCGTGTACTCCATGAAGCCGAGCACCAGCCCGGCGATGGCCGGGCCGAAGCGGAACGCCAGGAACAGCAGGAACGCGGGGAGGACGAAGAGCAGACCCCATCGTGCCTCGCGCCGGGCGATCACCCGCCGGGCCCTGCGGGCCGGCAGCTGAGCAGGTACGGCCATCTCGCCATCCTCTTCGCGGGTACGGACCGGCCGACGTGGCCGGTCGGGTGGTGCCCGGCCCGCCGCCGCGACGCGGCGACGGCGGGCCGGCGTGGGTCAGAGCAGTGCGTCGGCGGCCTTGGCCGCGTCGGCGAGGGCCTGCTCGGGGGTCTTCTTGCCGATCAGCGCGGCCTGGATCTCGGGGCCGAGCACGCCCATCACCTCGCGGCTCTTCTCGTTCAGCGAGCCGACGGTCATGCTCGGCAGGGTCTTCTCCAACTCGCCGTTGACCGGGTCCTGGGCGTAGAGCGAGCCGGCGGACTTCTTCGTGGAGAAGTAGCCGCCCGCCGTGTCGTACGCGGTGGCCACGGACGGCTGGGTGGCGAAGGTGATCCACTCGCCGGCGGCCTTCTTGGCCTTGCTGCCCTTGAGCATCGACAGGCTGCCCACCGCGCCGTAGCCGACGCTCTTGACGTCGGTCAGCGGCGGGAAGATCTTGATGTTCTCCTTGCCCCAGAACGTCTCGACGTCGGCCGGGACGTGCTGCCAGGTGCAGGCCACCTTGTTCTTGGCGACGTTGGTCTGCTCGAAGGCGGGGATGTTGGTGAGCAGGTCCTTCTCCACGTAGCCGCCGTCGACGAGCTGCTTGAGGAAGGTCAGCGCCTTGACGCCCTCGGGGCCGTCGAACGCCACCGACTTGCCGTCGGCGCCGAACACGTCCCCACCGGCCTGCCACAGCAGGGGGTAGAAGGACTGGTTCAGGGTGGCGTTCGGGTCGGCGTAGTAGTTGGTCACGTCGAAGCCCTTGGCCTTGAACGTCGGCGCGATGGCGAGCAGGTCCGCCCAGGTCTTCGGGTACTCGGTGACGCCGGCGGCGGCGAACACCTTCGCGTTGCACATCAGCGGGTTGGCGCTGGTCAGGATGGGCGCGCCGAGCATCTTGCCGTCCTGGGTGACCGCCTCGCGGAGGTTGTCCAGGTAGTCGGCCTTCGCGTCGGCCGGCAGGTACTCGTCGACCGGTTCGATCATCCTGCCGAACTTCCCGAGCTGGTCGGGGATCAGGTAGACCACGTCGGGGCCCTTGCCGCCGGCGATCGCGGTGGTCAGCGACTCCTCCCGCTTGGCCCACGGGAAGATCTCGACCTTCACGTCGACGTTCGGGTGGTCGGCCTCGAACGCGGCGACCTGCTTGTCCCAGAAGCCCCGGTGGGTGGCCTCGTCGGGGATCACCGGGTAGATCCACATGGTGACGTTCTGCTTGTCGCCGCCGGCGTCGGACCCGCCGCCGCACGCGGTGAGCAGCCCGGCCGCCAGCGCGGCGACCGCGACCGGCGCGAACCTGCGAACTCGCATCTGTCCGTTCCTCTCTGAAGGGTTCACTGCGCGGGCACGGTGACGACCGTGCCGGTGTGCCGGGCCGCCTCGGCGGCGAAGACCGCGAGGTGGCTGGCGAGGGTCTCGTCCAGTCCGGACCGGATGTGCCGGCCGTCGCCGGTGGCGACGGCGCGGACGAAGGCGTCCATCAGCCCGGTGTCGCCGCCGCCGTGGTCGTCGGCGGCGGTGGACCCGCCGACCGTGCCGGCGTCGAGGACCTCGATCCGGTCGGTGCGGAAGTCGTGCACCCGGACCCGCTCGCCGTCGCCGGAGAGCGAGCCGTGGGTGCCGAACAGCTGGGTCTGGCGGTGGGTCTGTTCGGTGAAGGCGGCCATGGTGAAGGTGGCGGTGACCCCGCCGGTCAGCTCCATCGCCACGACCTGGTGGTCGACGACGTCGTTGTCGCCGGCGTAGACGCAGCGCCCGTACGGGCCGGTGCGCAGCGCCTCGACCAGCGCGGCCTCGTCGGTGCCGTCGGTGACCACGCTGACCGGCCAGATCGGCCCGTGCTCGCGCAGCACCGGCAGGTACAGCTTCGGCGCCGAGTACGGGCAGTCCGGCTCGACCGGGCAGTCCAGGCACCGCTGCGCGGCGCCGGCCGGGGCCTGGTCGGGCCGGAAGTGGCGCAGCCCGCCGAAGCTGGCGACGCGTTCGATGCGCCGGCCGGTGACGTAGCCGAGCCAGTCCAGGTCGTGGCTGGACTTGGCCAGCAGCATCGGGGTGGCCAGGTCCTCCCGCCGCCACGGGCCGCGTACGTAGGAGTGGGCGTAGTGCCACCAGCCGACCGGTTCGAGGTGCTGGACGCTGACGATCTCGCCCAGCACCCCGCTGTCGACCACCCGCTTCACCATGTCGGTGTAGGGGGTGTAGCGCAGCACGTGGCAGACGGCGAACAGCACCCCGGTGGCGCGGACCGCGTCGACGATCTCCCGGCACTGGTCCGCCGTCGGCGCGAGCGGTTTCTCCACCAGCAGGTGCCGGCCCGCCTTGGCGAACGCGACGGCCGGCTCCACGTGCATCCGGTCCTGGGTGGCCACGACGACCGCGTCGGCCGGCGCGTCCGCCGCCAGCAGGTCCCGCCAGTCGGCGTACGCCGCCGCGCCGGGGTGGGCGGCGGTGATCAGCCCCCGCTGGTGGGGGCGCGGGTCGGCGACCGCGACGAGCCGCGCGCGTGCGGGGTTGGCGGCCACCCACCGGGCGTACGTCTGTCCCCGGTTCCCGGCGCCCACCAGCGCCACCCGCACCGGCCGGTCCTGCTGTTCCACCTGTTCCTCGCTTTCTCTCTCGCTCGCCGTCGCCGCGCTCAGACCGTCAGGTTTCCGGCGTCGCGCACCCGGGGCGAGGCGGCGGGCAGCTCCCGGGCCACGCCCTCCTCGACGCACCCGGTGTGGTGCAGGTACGACCCCTCGCCGAAGCCGGCGTCGGCCAGCCGCAGCTTCCCGCCGGTGAACTGCGCCCCGACGGCGGAGTACCGGTTGGTGCCGGCGTCGACGCTGACGTGGGCGGTGCCGGCGTCGACGGTGCTACTGCGGTAGCCGCCCAGTTCCCACCGCACGACGCCGGTGGCCGCGGCGCGGGACAGCAGCGCCTTCGCCGCGTTCGTCCCGCTGAACAGCGCCCCGGATCCGACGCTGATCCGCTGGTCGGCCGCGCCGGCGAGGCGGATGCCGGTGTCGGTGAACGTGCCGCCGGAGACGCGCAGGTCGGCGGACTTCACGGTGACCGGCGCGGCGTCGGGGGTGCCGACGAACGTCACGTCGGTCAGGTGCAGCCGCCCGGTGCCGCTGAAGGTGTGGCCGTTGACCCCCCGGAGAGTGGTGCGGACCAGGTGCACCGGGGTGGTGACGCTGGCCTGCACCACGTCCGTGCCGGCGGTGGCGAGGGTGAAGGAGCAGCCCTCGATGACGTTCGGCCGCTGCGACCGGGTGGACTGCTGGGAGATGATCAGCGTGTCGTCGGCGGAGCAGCCGCGCAGGTGCACGCCGTCGGCGTTGACCCACATCATCCCGGAGCCGGCCAGCCCGGCCTTGCGGATGACCTGCACGTCCTCCAGGGTCAGGTCGGTGACCTTCACCCGGGCCACGAACCAGGAGCAGACGTGCTTGCGCACGGTGATCCGCTTGGCCGCCGAGCCCCAGGCCGCTCCCGAGTTGGCGAAGGTCATCAGCCCGGAGTTGCCGGTGTAGACGAGGTCGTGCTCGTACTGGCCGTGGGTGACGAAGGGACCCTGGTCGTCGCCGTCGCCGTGACAGTTGGTGACGTAGCAGTACGCCGAGGCGGTCCAGTCGTTGAGGTGCCGGGCGTTGGAGGTGCGGCAGTCCTCGACGTGCCCGTACAGGCAGTAGATCTGCTGGGTCAGGTAGCCCGCGCCGCCCCAGGTGACCGAGGTGGGGTTCTTCAGGGTGCACCGGGTGGTGTGGAAGTACGTGCACCAGCGGCGCATGATCACCGGCCAGAACGAGCCGGTGGCGTCGACGTCGGCGACGTCGCAGTGCACGGCGTACTCGTAGGCGATCGGGTGGGAGCCGGTGTACTGGTCGCCGCCGTTGCCGGTGAACACCAGGTCGCGTACGTGCACCCGGCTGACCGGCTCGACCCGGGTCCAGGTGAGGGTGCGTCCGGGGGCCAGCTCCCAGCCGTTCTTGTAGTTGACCCGGATGTGGGTGCCGTCGACGATCTGGGTGACCTGGACGAGCTTCTGCAGCTCCTTCTCCCAGCGGCCGGCGAGCTGGTTGACCTCGACGGCGTACCACTGGCCGACGGCGAACGCGCCGGAGTCGGCGACCTGGAAGGAGTCCCAGCCCTCCCGGACCGGCTCGGTCAGGGTGTGGGTGCGCACCTCGTCGGTGACCGTGCCGCGGAAGAACAGCACGGCGGCGAACGGGTCGTCGCGGCCGGCGTCCTCGATTCCGTCGGTGGACATGGTGTGCCCGCCGAAGTCGAGCACGAGGTCGCTGCGGGTGAACCGGTGCCGCTTGACGAAGTGCAGGTCGGAGTGGGCCTCGATGCGGTGCACCGACGGGTCGTTCACCATGGCGTCCAGCGCGGCGTCGGCGGGGGTCTTCGCGTCGAAGATGCCGAAGTGCCGGAACTCGACAACGCCGTCGTGCAGCTGGAGCCAGCGGCCGGGGCCGGGCCGGTCGCCGTGCGGGTCGAGCACGGTGCCGCCGTTGCCCGCGGCGGTGCTGGCCGCGTTCCACCGGACGAAACGGGCGCCGCCGTCGCCGGCGGCGTAGTGCCCGTCGACGTGCACGACCCGCCCGTCGTGCAGGGTGCCGGGATTCAGGCTGAGCAGGGCGGCGACGGTGCCGACGTGCAGGACCGCGTCGAGGCCGGGGGCCAGGGGGTTCGCCGTGCTGTCGGGCTCGGGGGCGGCGGACGCGGCGGTGGCGGGGGCGAGGGTGAGGGCGGCGCCGGCGAGGGCGAGCCCGCCGACCCCGGTGGCGCGCAGCAGGGTGCGGCGGGAGGTCGGTTCGGAACGGTCCATGGGGGTGTCTCCTCTTCCAGGGGGGCGAGGCGATCAGAGGGTGAGGTTGTCGCCGGTGGCGACGCGGGCGGAGTCGGCGGGCAGTTCGCGGGCGACCCCCTCCTCGACGCACCCGGTGTGCAGCAGGGTGGAGGCGGCGCCGAAGGCCGCGTCGGCGAGCGCCAGCCGTCCGCCGGAGAAGCGGGCGCCGACGGCCCGGTACCGGTTGACGCCCGTGTCGATGCGCACGTGCGCGGTCTCCGCGTCGGCCGCCGCGCTGCGGTAGTCGCCCAGCTCGATCCGGACCGTGCCGGTGCCGGCGGCCCGGGCCAGCAGCGCCCGGCGGGCGTTGCTGCCGGTGACCACCGCACCGCCGTCGACGACGAGGCGCTGGTCGCGGACGGCCGACAGCTCGATGCCGGTGTCGGTCAGGGTGCCGCCGCGTACCACCACCTCGGCCGCGCCGATCAGCAGCGGTGCCGCGCCCGGCGCCCCGGTCAGGGTGCAGTCGGTGAAGTGGACGGGGCCGGCGCCGCGCATGATCGCGCCGTCCAGGCCGCGGAAGGTGGTTCGGACGAAGTGCACCGGGTTGCTCACCGGGGTCTGCACGATCACCGTGCCGGCGGGCTGGTCGAAGTCGCAGTCGGCGATGACCGTGGGCCGGCGGGAACGGGTCGAGCGCTGGGCGATGCTCAGCGTCCGCGCCGAGCAGCCGCGCAGCTGCGCGCCGTCGGCGTTGACCTGGAGCGTGCCGGCCGGGTCGAAGGTGGAGCGGGCGACGACCCGCACGTCCTCCAGGGTCAGGTCGGTGATCTTGGTGCCGGCGACGAACCAGGAGCAGACGTGTCGGCGGACGGTGATCCGCTTGGCGCTGATGCCCCACTGGCCACCGCTGTTGGCGATGTCCATCAGGCCGGAGTTGCCGGTGAAGACGAGGTCGTGCTCGTACTGGCCGTGGGTGGTGAACGGGTTGCCCCCGGCGTCGTCGCCGTCGCCGTGGCAGTTCTCCACGGTGCAGTACGCCGAGGCGGTGAGGTCGTTGAGGTGCCGGGCGTTGGAGCTGCGGCAGTCCACGACGTGCCCGTACAGGCAGTAGATCTGCTGGGTGAGGTAGCCGGCGCCGCCGTACATCACGGTCGGCGGGTTCTTCAGGGTGCAGTCGGCGGTGGTGAAATGGGTGCACCAGCGGCGCATGATCACCGGCCACCAGGTGCCGGTGGCGTCGATGCCGGAGACGTCGCAGCGCACCGCGTACTCGTAGGCGACCGGGTGGGAGCCGCTGTACTCGCGGTCGTCCGGCCCGGACCCGGGGTACTCGCCGGTGAAGGCGACGTGGCCGAGGAAGACCATGTTGCGTACGTGGGCGCGCTGGACCGGCTCGACCCGCCGCCAGGTGATCGTGCGTCCGGGCTCCAGCGCCCAGCCGTTGAGGTAGCCCACCCGGATGTGGGTGCCGTCGACGATCTGGGTGACCTGGACCATCTTCTGCAGTTCGCGCTCGTCGGCGCCGGTGAGGGCATTGCTGGTGGCGGTCCACCACTGGCCGACGGTGAAGCGCCCCGAGTCGGGCACCGGGAACACGTCGGTCAGCTCGGGGACGGTCTCGGTGAGGGTGTGGGTGATCCTCGTGTCGGTCACCGCGCCCCGGAAGTAGAGCACCGCGCCGAACGGGTTGTCGTGGGTATTGCGCTCGATGCCGTCGGTGTGCACCGTGTGACCGCCGAAGTCCAGCTCGACGTCGCTTCGGCCGAAGGTGTGTCGCTTGACGAAGCGCAGGTCGGTGTGGGCCTCGATCCGATGGATCGCCGGGTCGGCGACCATCGCGTCCAGCGCGGCGTCGGCGGGGGTGTCCCGGCCGAAGATCCCGAACATCCGGAAGTCGCCGACCCCGTCGTGCACGGCCGACCATCGGCCGCGCCGGTCGCCGCGCCCGCCCGGGTACGGGTCGCGCACGGTGCCGCCGTTGCCGGCGGCGGTGCTGGTGGGGTCCCAGCGCAGCAGCATGCCGCCGCCGTCGCCGGGGGTGTGGTAGCCGGCGACCCGTACGAGCGTGCGGGCCGTCAGCGCGGCGGGGGTGAGGTCGGCCAGGTCGGCGACAGTGTCGACGCGCAGGACCTGGTCGTGGGGGGTGGGAACGGACGTGCCGAGTAGACCCATGGAGAGCCTCAACCTTCGCGGTCCCGCCGGCCGGCGGGTGCGCCGGACGGCGGTGCTGGGGGTCTGTGGGCGCCGCGGGGCGCCACAGGACGGGGGGAAGGTCGGGCAAACGCGCGAGGCGCGCAGGCGGCGGAGCTGCTGACCGGAACGCCCGGTGCCGGGGCTGCGGCACGACGGGAGTCAGCTGGTTCGCCCGAGACGGTCGCGGCCGGGCCGCGACGCTGGCGGAACGTTAAACAGCAGGTGAACCCGCTGTCAAGGGGTCTGTTCCGCCGGGACGTGGCCGAGCCGGACGGAGATGGCGTCGGCGGCCTGGCGCACCTGTCGTCCCAGCTCCTGGTATCGCCAGCTGGGTAGGCCGAGCTTCAGCCCGGTCACGCTGATGGCTCCGCAGCACGCGCCGGTGTGGTCGCGCAGGGCGCTGCCGATGCAGAACACCCCCTCGGCGTCCTCCTCGTCGTCGAGGGCGTACCCGGCGCGGCGGACGTCGGCCAGGTGGGCCAGCAGGGAGTCCAGGTCGCAGATGGTGTGGTCGGTGCGTCGGGGCAGCCCGACGCGGCCGATCAACTCGGCGACCTGCGGCGGGGTCATCTCGGCCAGCAGGGCCTTGCCCAGCCCGGTGCAGTGCGGCAGCTCGCGCGTGCCCATCCGCAGCTCGATCTGGATCCGTTCGCCGTTGCTGACCTGGTCGACGACGACCGCGTGCGCCCCCTCGGGGACGGCCAGCCGGGAGCTGAGCCCGGTGTCGCGGGTCAGCCGGGCCAGCACCGGGCGGGCGATGTCGCGCAGGGAGAGCTGCTCCTGGGCGCGGACGCCGAGGCGCGCCAGGGACATCCCGAGCCGGTAGCGCCGGTTCATCCCCTCGCCGTCGTCGGCGGCCAGGCCGTGGTGGCACAGGGTGTGCAGGGTGGCGAACGCGGCGCTCTTGGACAGGCCGCAGACGCGGGCGACGTCGGTGACGCTGAGCCCCTCGCCGGGGGTGGCGGCGGACAACGCCTCCAGCACCTCGGCCGCGCGACTGACGCTGCGCACCAGGTAGCGGGAGCTGTCCCCGTCTTCGGTGGTGGTCATGGTCCTTCTTTCGGGCAGGGGGAAGCCGAGCTGTTCGCCAAGGCCGAACAGCGTAACAAAGCTGTTCGAGATTTGGCATCCCGGCGTGTTGACCGTGGCGAACAAGCGTGCTTAGTATGCCGAACATCGTTTGGCAATGCCGAACAGTGTTCCGAAACTTCGAAATGTTCCTCCTGCGGCGGACACCCCGCGGCGCCGCGACCGGGCTGGGTCGCCGCGCCGCACCGATGAGGAGAAGGTGTGAATTCACGATCGGCCCCGACCGGCGCCACGCTCGCCGAGCGGGCGCGCCGGGTCATCCCCGGCGGCGTCAACAGTGGACAGCGCAGCATCCCCGGCCTCACCGAGCTGGTGATCGCCCGGGCCTCCGGAGCGCACTTCTGGGACGCCGACGGACGCCAGTACACCGACTACCACGCGGCCTTCGGGCCACCCCTGCTCGGTCACAACGACCCCGACGTCAACGCCGCCGTCACCGAGGCCGGCAGGCGGCTGGACCTGTGCGGCGTGGCCGTCACCGACGGGGAGGTCCAGCTCGCCGAGACCCTCGCCGAGCTGGTGCCCAGCATCGAGAAGGTGCTGCTGACCAGCACCGGCAGCGAGGCCACCTTCCACGCCCTGCGGGTCGCCCGCGCCGCCACCGGCCGGCGCCTGGTGGTCAAGTTCCAGGGCTGCTACCACGGCTGGCACGACTCGGTCAGCCTCAACGTCATCTCCGCCCCGGACAAGGTGGGCGTGGCCGACCCGATCTCCACCGGCATCCTGCCCGAGGTCCTCGACGCCACCCTCGTGTTGCGCTTCAACGACGTGGCCGCCGTCCGGGCCGCCTTCGCCGCGCACGGCGACGACATCGCCGCCGTCATCGTCGAGCCGGTGCCGCACAACGTCGGCTGCCTCCTGCCCGACCAGGAGTTCCTGCGCACCCTGCGCGAGGAGTGCACCCGGGCCGGCAGCGTGCTCGTCTTCGACGAGGTGATCACCGGCTTCCGGCACGACCTCGGCGGCTGGCAGAAGATCAGCGGCGTCACCCCGGACCTGACCACTCTCGGCAAGGCCATCGCCAACGGCTACCCGATCGGCGCCCTGGGCGGCCGGGCCGACCTGATGGACATGTTCAGCACCCACCCCGGCGCGCCCGCGTTCTTCGCCGGCACCTACAACGGCCACCCGGCCGTGGTCGCCGCCGCCATCGCCACCCTCGACAAGCTGCGCGCCGAGCCCGTGCACGAGCACGTCTACCGGCTCGGCGAGCGGGCCCGCGCCGGCATCACCGAGGTCCTCGCCGACCTCGGCGTCCCCGCCGTGGTCACCGGCCACGGCTCCGTCTTCGTGACGTACTTCATGGCCGGCCCGGCACCGCGCAGCTACGACGACCTGCTGCGCAACGATGCCGGCATGTTCATCGGCTACCGTCGGCGGATGCCCGAGCACGGCATCTTCGAGCTGCCGCTGAACCTCAAGCGCAACCACATCTCGTACGCCCACACCGACGCCGACATCGACCACCTCGTCGACGCCACCCGGGCGGCCGTCCGCGACACCCTCGCCGCCGGCGGGGTGACCGAGCTGGCCGGCACCGCCACCATGGGCGGCGCGACCCCCACCGGGGGAGGGCGGCGGTGATGCTGACCGTCGACAAGACACGCCCGGTCGGCCCGGCCGGGCGGATCAGCCGGGTGGAGACGCTCACCCTCGGCACCGCCTGGCGCGACTTCTCCTACGTACGGGTGCACACCGACGCCGGGCTCTCCGGCGTCGGCGAGATCACCCACCCGTACCGGGCCCGGGAGACCTGCCAGCTCGCCGAGGCGATGGCCGGGCGGCACCTGATCGGCGCCGACCCGTTCGACGTCGAGGAGATCTGGCTGCGCATGTACCAGGGCGACTTCCTGCGCGGCGGCGACGTCGGCGGGATCGTCGTCTCCGGCGTCGACCAGGCCCTCTACGACATCATGGGCAAGGCCCTCGGCGTGCCCGCGTACCGGCTGACCGGCGGAGCCTGTCGCGACCGCGTCCGGGTCTACGCCAACGGCTGGTACACCGGCGACCGGGAGCCCGCCGCCTTCGCCGAACGGGCCGTCGCCACCGTCGCCAAGGGGTACACCGCGCTGAAGTTCGACCCGTTCGGCGCCGGTCTCGGCGAGCTGTCCCGCGCCGAGCTGCGCCGCTCGGTCGACATCGTCGCCGCCGTCCGCGAGGCCGTCGGGCCCGAGACCGAGCTGTTCGTCGAGGGCCACGCCCGTTTCGCCATGCACACCGCCGCCCGGCTCGTCCGGGAGCTGGAGCCGTTCGACCTCGGCTGGTTTGAGGAACCGCTGCCGTGGACCCACGTCGAGCGGTACGCCGAGCTGCGCGCCCGCGCCACCATGCCGATCTCCGGCGGCGAGCACTTCCACAACCGTTACGAGTACGCCCGGCTGTTCGCCACCAACGCGGTCGACATCATCCAACCCGACCTGTCCATGGCCGGCGGGTTCACCGAGGTGCGCAAGCTCGCCGCCATCGCCGACCAGCACGCCATGGTGGTCGCCCCGCACAACTCCAACTCGCCGCTGTGCACCACCGCCTCGGTGCACGCCGTCCTCGGGATGCCGAACTTCAAGATCCTCGAGACGTTCGACGGCCTGTTGGAGGAGTACGTCTTCGACGCCGTGCGCGGTGCCCTGCCCGTGGTCGACGGGCACATCGACCTGCCCACCGCGCCCGGCCTCGGCGTCGAGCTGGTCGACGAGGTGTTCGTCGAGCACCCGCCGAGCCACGGCTTCTGGAACATGTTCGCCGAGGGTTGGGAGAAACGGGACCGCCGATGATCGTCGACGTGCACTCGCACCTGTTCGACTGCCCGGACCACGTCGGCGACCCGTTCGCCGCCGAGGCGGCCCGGGCGCACGGCGGCGAGGTCGACCTGACGGTGCGGTGGTCGGAGTACGCGGCCACCGCACCGGAGGACACGAAGACGATCGTGGTCGGCGGCAAGGCCCGCCGCTCCGGGCTGTGGGTCGACGACGCCGCCGTGGCCGCGTACGTCGCCGCCCAGCCCGACCGGCTCGTCGGCTACCTCGCCCTGGACCCCACCCAGCCCGGCTGGCGCGACGAACTGGAGCACGGGCACCGCGACCTCGGCCTGCGCGGCATCAAGCTGATGCCGATGTACGCCGGGTTCGACCCCGCCGACCCGGCCTACGACGACCTGTACACGTACGCCGTCCGGCACGGACTGCCACTGCTCGTGCACACCGGGACCACCTTCGTCTCCACCGCACCGCTGCGCTTCGCCCTGCCGGTGCACCTCGACGAGGTGGCGATCCGCCACCCGGAGCTGCGGATGGTGCTGGCCCACCTCGGCCACCCGTACGAGGGGGAGTGCATCGCGGTCATCCGCAAGCACCGGCACGTCTACGCCGACGTCTCCGCGCTGCACTACCGACCCTTCCAGCTCTGGCACAGCCTCCGGCTCGTCCAGGACTACGGGGTGTGGCACAAGTTGCTCTTCGGCAGCGACTATCCCTTCACCACCGTCGACGCCTCGATCGAGGGGCTGCGGGCGGTGGGTCGGGTGCCCGGCATCCCCGGCCTCGACCCGCTCGACACCGAGCAGATCGAGCAGCTCATCCACCGCCCGTCGCTCGACCTGCTGGGGTTGGCATGACCATCGTCCCGCCCTCCTTCGACCTATCCGGCCGGCTGGCCGTGGTGACCGGTGCGGCGCGCGGGCTCGGGGCGGCCTTCGCCACCGGGCTCGCCGCCGCCGGCGCCGACGTCGTGGTCGTCGACCGGCCCGGCGTCGACCTCGGCGCGGTCGTCGCCGCGATCACCGACCGCGGCCGCGCCTGCCACCCGTACGCCTTCGACCTGGCCGACACCGAGGCGATCGCACCCTGGGTGGACGACCTGCGGCGCGCCCACGGGCCGGTGCACGTCCTGGTCAACAACGCCGGGGTGGCCCGGCTGGAGCACTTCAACGAGATCACCGTCGCCAACTGGCGGGAGGTGATGCGGGTGAACGTGGACGCCGTCTTCTTCCTCGCGCAACGCGTCGCCGAGCACATGATCGCCGACGGGGTGGCTGGCCGCATCGTCAACGTCTCCTCGAAGAACGGGCTGATGGCCGAGGCCGGACTGGCCCACTACAACGCATCCAAGGGCGCCGTCGAGCTCCTCACCCGGTCGCTCGCCGCCGAGCTGGGACCGCACGGCATCACCGCCAACACGATCGCTCCCGGGATGATCGCCACCCCTATCGACGGTGAGTTCCCGCTGGACCGGCAGGCGTTCGAGGCCGCCTGGGAGGAGCGGATCCCCCTGCGCGGCGGCTACGGCACGCCGGCCGACTGCGTCGGCGCGCTCCTGTTGCTCGCCTCCGAGGCCGGCCGTTACATCAACGGCACCCACCTGGTCGTCGACGGGGGAGTGCTCGCTGACCAGATGCCCCGACTGCGGTTCATGCCGCCGTACCGCAGCACTCTCTGAGGGCGCCGAGACGCTCGCGGGCCCGGCCGGCGTACGGGGTGGGGCAGCGTGCCCCACCGAGGGTGGGCGCGGACGGGCCGCCGTCAGGCCCTGAGGTAGGCAAGGACAGCGAGCACCCGACGGTGCCGGGCGTCGTCAGGCGGCAGGCCGAGCTTGGCGAAGACGTTGCCGATGTGCTTTTCCACCGTGCTGGCGGTGACCACCAGCCGCTCGGCGATGGCCGTGTTGGAATGACCTTCGGCCATCAGCGCCAGGAGTTGCCGTTCACGCGTGGTCAGCGCCCCCAGGGCGTCGTCCCGGCGCTGCCCGGCCAGCAACTGCGCGACGACCTGCGGGTCGAGCACCGTCGCGCCGCGGGCGACGCGATGCAGGGCATCCAGAAACTCCTCGACCCTGGCGACCCGGTTCTTCAGCAGGTACCCGACCGCGCCGGAGCCGTCCGCGAGCAGATCGCCGGCGTAGGACGCCTCCACGTACTGGCTGAGCACCAGCATGGGGGCGCCGGGCAACTGTGAGCGGGCGGTGATCGCCGCGCGCAAGCCCTCGTCCGTGTAGGTCGGCGGCATCCGCACATCGACGATCGACACGTCCGGGCGGTGTCTGAGCACCGCCTCGACCAGGGCCGGGCCGTCACCGATCGCGGCCACCACCTGGTGACCGTCCTCGGCGAGCAGGCGGACCAGGCCCTCGCGCAGCAGTACCGCGTCGTCGGCCAGGACGATCCGCAGCGGACCGCGGGCCGCGCGGTCCGGTGGTGGTTCGTGCGGGTTCAGCAGCACGGCAGTTCCGCGGTGATCGCCGTCGGGCCGCCGTAGGGACTGGTGACCCACAGCCGGCCGCCGACCGCGTGCAGCCGGTCTTCCAACCCGCGCAGCCCGTGTCCCTTGTCCAGCGCGGCGCCGCCCACCCCGTCGTCCGTCACCCAGACCCGCAAGGTTCCCTCACGGTGGCGCAGCCCGATCGCACACCGGTCGGCGCGGCTGTGCTTGGCGACGTTGGTCAGGGCCTCGGCGATCACGAAATACGCGGCCGTCTCGACCGCAGCGTCCAGCCGGTCGTTCAGGGGGTCGGCATCGAGTTCGACCGGTACGGTCGAGCGCGCGGCCAGGGCGGTGAGCGCCGCGCGCAGACCGCGGTCGACGAGGATCGGCGGGGCGATGCCACGCGACAGGGCCCGTAGCTCGTCCAGCGCCTCCTCGGTCTGGACGATCGCGTCGGCGAGCGCCGCGCGGACGGCCTCCGGCCTGCTGTCGAGGTGGTGCTGGGCGCGGCCCAGTTCCATCGCCAGGCGGACCAGCCGCTGCTGGGGCCCGTCGTGGATGTCGCGTTCGAGCCGGCGCAGCGCGGTCGCCTCGGCGGTCACCGCGGCGACGGGCCGCGCGCGTGCGGTGTCCCGCTCCCGCTCCAGTCCGCTGATCCTGCGGTGCAACGCGGACGCGTCAGACAGCATCGTCTGCCCCAGCCCGGCCTGGGCGGCGACGCACGCCCGGGTCACCAGCGGCAGGGTGAACAGCAACAGCAGGCCGACTGCTGTCCCGAAGGCGAGCCGCTCGGTCGGCGACGTCAGGCCAAGGGTCAAGGCGATGTGGGACCGGGGGCTGCCCACGGTCAGGGTCGTGGGCCGCATCGGTCCCGCGGCGGAGTAGGGGCTGCGCAGGGCGGACGTGCCGGCGCCGAGTCCGACGAACCACCACAGCACCGTCACCACTGAGGTGACCAGGGCGACAGGGAGCACCGCCACCGCGTGCGCCACGCCGAGCCACAGCCCCGGGCCGGACGCGGCGGCTGTCTCCTTCGGTCTCCGCCGCTGGCCCACACCCTCCACGCCGACGGCCGGGGGACGCACCTTGGCGATCCGCCACCGTTCCACGTCGGCGAACCACCGCACCAGCGCCAAACCGCCGGCCACGACCGGCGACCGGCCCGGCAGCAGCAGACCGACCGCTCCGACACACAGACCAGTGAGCACCAGCAACAGGCCGGCCGCGGCGGTCACCGGCGCGGTGAGCAGGTACAGCGACTCCACGACCGTGCGACGCCCCGTACGGAAGACGAACCTGACGCCCGACCGCCACCGACGCCCGCGGCTCGCCACCGCTCGGCCTGGATCGACCACGACGGCGGATTCCCCACCGTCGAGCGCACGCCGATCCGCCTTCAGGTCGACCATCTGCCCGGTGGAGGTGACCCGGTGCCGGTCCGGCTGTGGTCCTCGAAGACCAGGATGCACAGCGCCGATGTGGACGTGCGCTGGCGGTAACTCGTCGCCCGGCCCGCTGGACCGTGTTCATGCCCCATTGTTCCCTGTTCTGGCGCAGCGGTTCTGACATCGTGGTGCTGCCGTGGCGGTTCAGGCATCACGGCGGGTGAGAGCCGAACCCCGGCCGCTAGCGCGTCCATCGTATACGTGCGCAGCAGGATCGAGGGCGTGCCGGAACGGAGAGCAGCGGCAGCACGAACAGCACGCCGACCATGGCGCGGATGGCGCCCGCGGCGTGCCGGATGGTCGCGCCGATGCCCAGGCCGATGAGCGCGATCAGCGGGGGATGCGCCGGCCATCACACCGCGCGCCGTACGCCAGGCTGACCGAGCGTGGCCTGCGGGGCCGACGCCTGCCGCGGCCGCCTCTCTGCGCCCGCCCTGCCCGAGAGGTGGGGCAGGCCCCACCTCCAAGTGTCCGGCGCACCCCCGTGACCGGGCGACCGCCGGTGCGGGATGGTGATCGGAATGACCGACAGCATCACAACCCACCGGCGCGCACGAACGATCCCGAACACGATCTGCTCACCGCCGACGTGGTAACCGCCTCATGGTGGCGGCGGCCCTCCTGGCTGCGGCCGGGCCGTCTACACACACTCGACCGAGCCGAAGGAATCTCCTTGCGCAGTCCCGCAGCCCCGTCGCGATCCGCAGGTGTCTCCGGTCGCATCCTCGTCATGCTCGTCGCCCTCGCTGTGGCCCTCGCCGCCGCCTTCGTCGTCGCCCCGCGCACGCTGGCGGCGAGCGGGTCGGGCGGCGGCTTCGTCGAGAGGCGCGACCTCGTCGAGGCCCTGGGCGAAGAATTCGTCAAGTATTGGCGTTCCGGCGACCGGGATTTTTCCCCGGGAATGCAGAGGGTTGTCGATTACTGGTTCCGTTACCACCTGGCCAAGGCCGTGATCGCTGCGATCTTGCTGATCGTGCTCGTCGCACTCGGCCTTCTTCTCTGGAAGGCATTCCTGAGGGCCGGCGGTATCGGGGCGGGAAGGAGGGCCGCCCTCACGTCGGGCGGCGTTCTTGTCACGATGCTCGCGCTGTTCTCGTTGGCGATGGTGATGGCCAACGTGCAGGGTGCGGTAGCGCCCTACGCCTCGCTGTTGCCGATGTTGACGGCCGGCGAAACCGACGGAGAGCTCGCCGACACGCTCGATCAGGTCAGGCAGCGACTGGCGGATTCCCTGAGCGCGGGTGACCAGACCCCGCCGGCCCTCGAGGTGATGATCAGCGACTTCTCCCGATATCACGTGGCGATGGCCGTGGTTGCTGCGATCGTGGCGGTCGTCCTCGTCGGCACGAGCGTGGGGTTGTGGAAGAGGGTTGCGAGAACAGCGCCGTCCGACAGGCGAACGAGGCGCGTGTTGGGGTCCTTCGGTGTTCTCTCGGCGTTGTTGTCGCTGGTCGTGATCGTTGTCGTTGTGGCGAACACGACCACCGCAGCGGACCCGGCGCCGGCACTCCTGGCCTTCTTCGACGGCGGATGGTGACGCACCTCGTGGGCGATCAGCTGCACGCTCTCCAGCGAGAAGACACCTCTCGTGCTGTGGGCAGCCCTCCGCTGTGCAGCCCTGGTGCGGTGTCCACCAACGTTCACCGGTTTTCGGCGGATTGTTACGGATCATCGCTGTAGAGGCGAGCGACTCCCACCGGGGGTGGGGCGGGCCACAGCGGGATGACCTTCGCAGGGCCGGGCGCCATTCGGCGTCGGCCCGGATCAATGCGCGGCCGGCTCTTGCTTCGAAGGTCAAATGTCGGGAAAACTGGCCATGATCCTCGTGGGCCAGCCGCGACGCGCGGTCCGTGATGTGGACAAGGAGCTGACACGTGGGCATTGGTCGGCGCAGCGCGGGAGGGTCCGTGACAGTCGACAGTGTCGCCATGCCGGCCATGGTGTTCACACTGCTGACCCGCGCCGCCGTGGCCGGGGTCGCATTCCCGCGCCGGCCTCCGATGTGGACGCCGGCGGCCGTCGCGAAGGGTTCCGGCCCGGTCGACGGCACCGCCGCTGCCGTGCTGCATCGCCAGACCTCGCGTTGCCTGCTGCTCGGTGCTCTGGCATACCGGGTGTGCGTCCTGCCCGTCGCCATGGGCCTGCTCGTGGTGCGCGGGGAGCCGGTGGCACTGGTTGCTCTGCTGCCGATTGCGGCCCTGCTGCTGGCCGCCAACGTCGCGGCGATCGTCACGGTCCACCGGCGGTCGACGGTGGACCTCGAACGGGTACGCGGGGCCGTGCTGGTCGACCTCGCCGTGGCGTACGGGGTGAACGTGGTGGGAAGCGCGGTGGTGCCCCACACCGAGGTGTTCTGGTCGTACCTGGCCGGTGCCGTGGTCCTGGTGACCGGCGCGTACGGGCTGGTCGGTGGCGTGCTCGCGGTGCTGCTGTCGATGCCAATCCAGTTGGCGACGGTCGCGTTCGGCGCCGCCGTGGACAGCGGAACGGTCGCCGGCCGGGCCGGGTGGCTCGGACTGGCGGTGGTGGTCGCGTTGGCGGCGCTCGTGATCTGTGGGCTGAGTCTGCACCTGACCATGTCGTACGGGATCCAAGCCGGTCGGGAGGCCGAGCAGGCCCGGTGGCTGCGGTCGCTGCACGACACGGTGTTGCAGACCCTGGAGGCGATCGCCCTGCACAGCGCGGCGGATGAGACGGCGTCAGCGGTGCAGCTCGCCCAGGTGCGGGCCACCGCCCGGGTCCAGGCCGCTCGGCTGCGGAGGACGCTCGACGATCCCGGTGGCGGCAGAGACAACCCGCTCGCCGACGGGTTGGCCGAACTGGTGGAGGAACTCGCGGGACGCGGGCTGCGGGTGGAGTTGGCGGTGGCCGCCGGCGCCGGCAGCCGGATGTCCGGCCCGTACCGGGACGCGGTCCTCGGTGGGGTGCGGGAGGCGCTGGGCAACGTGGCCAAGCACGCCGGGACCGGTGACGCGGTGGTCCGCGCCGACGAGGAGAGCAGCGGCCTGGTCGTGGTGGTCCGTGACCACGGCTGTGGCTTCGATGTCGCCGGCCGGCTCGGGTTCGGCATCCGGGAGTCGATCGTGGCCCGGATGCGCGAGGTCGGCGGCAAAGCGACCGTGGAGTCCTGGCCCGGCCGCGGCACCCGGGTAACCCTGCGGGTGCCGGCATGATCCGGCTGGGCCGTCCCAGGCGCGGCGCCGGCACGGCGGCCCGGCCGGCTGGCCCGCGACCCGCTCTCGGCGCGCTGGCGGGCGTCGTCGGCGCGCTGGTCGGGGCGCTGCCGGTAGCCCCGCCGGCCAGCCACGCGGCACCGGCCGGCTGCGCCAGCCCGGTGGGAGTGCACACCGCCGGCACCCCGTGGGCGCTGGAACTGCTCGGGCCGCGCCGGGTGTGGCCACTGAGCACGGGGTCCGGGGTGCGGACCGCGGTGCTCGGCACCGGCGTCGACGCCCGTAACGCACAGTTTCGCCCAGGCCAGGTCGAGGAAGGTCGGGACGTCCTGGCCAACCGCTCCGGGGCCACCGACGACTGTGATGGCCGAGGTACCTTCGCCGCCGGCCTGATCGCCGCCCGGCCGCACGACAAGACCACCTTCGCCGGTCTGGCTCCCGGCGTGTCCGTGCTCCCGGTTCGCTACACCCAGACCACCAGGCAGGGAGACGGGAACGTCGACCCCGGCCGGCTCGCCGCCGCCATCGACTTCGCGGTCACCGCCCGCGCCCGAGTGATCTACGTGGTACTGCCGGCGACCAGGAACAGCGCCCAGTTGCGGGACGCCACCGCACGGGCGATCGCGGCCGACATCGTGGTGGTGTCGCCGGCCGCTTCCGGCGCGCGGAACCAGGGTGCGACCAGCTACCCGACCGCCCTGCCCGGGGTGCTGGCGGTCGGTGCCTTCGGGCCGGACGGCGCGGTGGCCTCGACCGAATCCGGTGACCACATCGGGGTGGCCGCCCCGGGACGACAACTGGTGAGCCTCTCCGCCGGAGCGGCCGGTCGGCTGGGACACTCACCCACGGTCGACGATCCGGCCTACGCGGCGGCGTACGTGGCGGGCACGGCGGCGCTGCTGCGGTCCTACCGACCGGAACTCAGCGCCGCCGAGGTGGTGCGGCGGATCGAGTCGACCGCGCAGCGAACCGCGGTTGACGGGCACCACCCGCAGCTCGGCTGGGGAATGGTGGATCCGTACCGGGCGGTGGCCGCAGAGGGCGTCGAGGATCCGCCGGGACCCGTGGGCGCGAGCGCGCAGCCGGTCGCCGCGGCCCGTGCGGCCCCTGGCACCCGTGTGGATCCGTTGGTGCTGCCGCTGGCGTCGGCGGGACTCGGGGCGGCGCTGCTGCTCGGGATCGGTACGGCCGTGGCGCGTCGAGGCCGGGCCCGCGGTTGGCGTCCCGGCGGCTGACCGGCCCCACCCGTGGTGCGGCTGGTGCTACGGCATCTCGGTCGGTACGCAGCGGCTGGAGCCGCCGACCACCACCTCGCCGGTGCCGTCCCGGGAGATGTGTACGCCGAGGTTCGCCCCGTCCCGCTGGAACTGGTAGGCCACCTCGGACTCGCCGCTGCGGTCGGTGGCTCGCCAACCGTCCGCGCTCAGCTCCGGCACCACCTCGGTCAACAGGATCTCGACGGCGCCGGGCGGGACGGGAACCCGGAGGTTGTACTCCCAGCGCACCGACTCGCTCGGTACGCCGGCCGGCCGGAACGGGTCGCAGTCGAGCTGCTCGTCGCGGCTGATGCGGGCGTCGGCGCCGAACCGCGCGGCGACCGCGTGCAGCACGGCCCGCAGCGGCCCCGCCACGGCGGCCAGCGGCTCGTAGTCGATCGGGCTGGTCATGGCGTCGACGGTACCGTCACCACCGGGCCGCCGGTGAACACCTGGTACATGTTCCACCACGCGTCACTGTGGTAGGTCAGCACGTCGGAGTGCGCGGAGGTGCCCTCCAGCGGTCGGCCGTCGGGGTAGTTGCCGGTCTCCAGCCGGACCACACCGGGGAACTCGTCGGGGTCGGCCCCGTGCCCCCAGTTGAAGATGTTGATGTCCCGGACCCAGGCGATCGGGTCGCCCGGGGCGGTCATCGAGTAGCGCTGCACATCGGGCTGGGCCGGGCGCAGGTCCTCCGGGCCGTCCACGCGGTGACCCATGCCCGCCGACTCGATGTGCAGGACCCGGTCGGCGTCCAACCCGTGCTGCTCGGCGGTGCCGACCACGGCGCCGCCGTACGAGTGGCCGGCGAAGGTGACCTGCACGTCGTTGCCGGCCGCAGCGGAGCCGGCGATCTCGGCACGCAGCTCACGGGAGAAGTCGGCGAGCCGGGGCCCGAGTTCGTCGGCGTAGCTGGCCGACGGGGCCTGCGGGAACAGGTTGGAGGGCAGGTCGCCGTCCATCCAGGTGACCATGGCCAGGTCCCGCCGGGGGGCGGCGTCGACGAAACCGGCCGCCGCGTCGCGGTACCGCTCGAAGTTGGCCAGCTCGGAGAAGGTGCCCGGGACGAACACGGCGACGTTCCGGGTGCCGGCGTCGATGTCGCCGACCAGCTCGACCATCGATCCGTCACCGGACGGGTCGAACGAGAGGATCTTGCGGTTTTCGGCGATGACGTTCTCGTACAGTTCGATGCGCGCCTGCGACCGGGTGATGGTCTCCTGCAGACGGTGGTCGGCGACCGGGTCCCCGGTGAGCTGGGCCTGATAGCCGGCGAGGCGTTGCCGTTCGGCGGCCAACTCGGCGGTGATCGCCGACCGGTTGGCCGCGATCCGGGTGCCGAAGGGGGTAGTGCCGGCGGGCGCGGTGGCCCCGGCGGCGGCCAGGGTGGTGCCACCGGCCAGACCACCCAGCAACTGTCGGAATGCCTGGCTGACCTGGGTGTCGCCCTGCCGGTAGTTGGTCACCGCGGCGGTCACCCCGGTGGCCAACCGCCGGGTCTGCGTCGCCGCCGACTCCAGCTCGGTGCTGCTGAGCTGCAGGCTGTTGCCGTGTGCCTGCATGGCTCGTTGGGACTGCGGCACCAACCCGAACGCCTGGCCGTCGATGGCATGCGTGGTGAGCTGCCCGCGGATGGTGTTCAACCGGTCGGCGCTTCCGGTGAGCTCGGTCGCCGCGGCGTCCAGTGCGGTCGGGACGGCTCGGAATCCGGCGCTGGTCACCTCCATGACCGGGTCCCGGGCTGGTCCGACTCAGGCTCCTCGCCGATCACCGCGGGCGTCACCACCGACTGCTCGCCCCACACGTCTTCGGTCTCGACCAGCCAGGGCGGGATGCGCCGGCCGCCGGCGGCGTCGCCCGCGCCCATCGGGGCGAAGGGCATCGCCGGCATGAAGCCGCCGGCCATGCCCTTCGCCGCGGCTACCCCGGCGGCGGTCCCCACGGCTCCGGCGAGCCCGCTCGCCGTCGGGCCGCCGGCCTGACCAGCCAAGGACTGGCTCGCCACCGGCGACATGTCGACGCCGCCTCCGCCGCCACCCACACCGCCACCCGCGCCGCCGGCGGAGATCCGGGCACCGCCGGCGGTGGCCTTGTCGTTGGCCGTGGCGACCGGGGCGGTTTCCTTCTTCTCGCCGTTCTTCTCGTCCTTCGGCCTGGCCCCCAGCCCAGGCGGCACGGTGGCGAACCGCCCGCCGAGCGCGGCGGCGGCCGCGGCCAACCCGGCGGTGAACATCGTGCCGAACAGCGGCCGGGGCTGGGTCGCCGGCGGTACCGCGTCCGGGTCGACGGGCGCCTTGTCCGGGTCGACCGGTGTCCCGGCCGGTACGGACGGCGGGTCGCCACCGGGCTGCGGAGCCAGCGGTGGGGCTGGCGTGACCGGCGGTGGCTCCTCGATCGGTGTGCCGGTGGCCGGTCGGGACGCGGCGCTGGGGGTGACCGGCATCGCGTCCTCGGCGGTGACGTACTCGGTGGCGAGGGTGGACATCACCTGCACCGCCTGCTGGTGGGCCGCGTTCGAGGCGGCCTGTGCCCGCTGCTGGGCGTGGACCTCGGCGACCGCCTCGGCCTGGTGCTGGCGGAGCGTGTCGACCGTGCTGGCCGGAGTGTCCGCGGGTACGACCAGGGGCGTGGTCGCGGCGGCGACGACGGAGGGGGCGAGATCGGGTACGGCGACCGGGGCGGGCATCGACTTCTGGGCCGTCGTGAGCGCCTCGGCGGAGGAGTAGGCCAGGTCGCGCACCGTGAACGCGGTGCTGGCCACCTGCCGGATACCCGAGGTCAGATCGTTGATCATCAACTTGTACTGTCGGGCGGCGCCGCCGTCCCACCACTGCTCGAACTCGCGGAGCTGGCGCTCGATGTCGCCGGCGCGCTCGTGCAGCGCGGTGCCGGCGGCTCCCCAGCCCTCCGCCGCCTCGGTCACCGACTTCGGATCGCCGGCGTGCAGCATTCGCATGAGTTCGGGGTGGCTGTACTGGCTGAAGTCGCTACGCGCCCGACCGTGTCCACGCGGCATCGTGTCAGTCCCTTCCGTGCGCCCGGAAGGACGTGGCGACGCCGATGTCGTAGTCGGCGTACCCGTCCGCGATCATGCGGGTCACGTCGTTGGCGAAGGCGATCGCCTCCCGCACGGTGTGCAGTAGTTCGTGCATCTGTTCGGCGGCGGCCCGGTGCCGCTCGGCCAGCGACGCCGCCTCGCCGAACTCGCCGAGCCGGACCGGCCGGATGCGCAACTGGCCGAGGCCGTCCGTCGGTTTGCGCATCGCCTCCAGTTGGTCCTCCAACTCGCGGGCGAACGCCAGCAGCGATTCGAGGTGGACCCGGAACGACTCCTCGTGGGACATCGTCGCGCTCTCCTGTCTCGGAGCTCGGCTGGGAACAACGCCGGCCAGCGGGGCGGCGGCGTCGGGTGGAGGCGGATCCCGCCCCACCCCACGCCGCCGCGGATCGCCCCGGCTCAGGCGAAGAAGCTGGTGTTCCTGTTCTCCAGCGCCAACTGGGTGTCGTGCGCCTCGTTCACCTTGCCGGAGAACTGACCGATCACCGCGATGATGTCGGCCAGTGCCGCGCGCAGCCGCGTCTCGGACTGCTCCGCGGCCTGACCGGCGGCGCTGCCGGAGGCGTACCAGGTCTGCTTGATCGGGGCCAGGCTGCTCTGCAGCTGTTCCACGTGGCCGTTCAAGGCCTGGGCCTTGACCTGCAGCGAGTCGGCGGCGGCCCGCAGCGCGCCGAATTCCACATTGATCACATCGGCGGTCATTTCACATCACCCCTTTCCGGGCAGGTTAGGCGCCGGCCAGCCGGCTGAGTACGGGGCTTCCCTCGCCCACGGCGCCGGTGAGGCCCCGCAGGGAGTCGGCGGCCGCCATATCACCGGTGTTGTAGTTGCGGAAACTCTCGTTGACCAGACCGGACATGGTCTGCAGTTCCCGTGACGCAACCCGCATGCTCTCCTGCAGCCGGCCCTGCAGCTGCCAGAAAGCGGTGGCCTGGTTACCGGCGTACCGGCTCAGGACCGACACGAGTTCGCTCTCGAGTTGTGCCATGCTCCGAGCCGTGTTGGTGGCGGCTTCGTCGAACCCGCTGACCGCTCGCGTCATCGCGGCGGCATCACTCTGGTATCCGGGACTGGCCACGTCGGGTCACCTCCTCTTGGCAGGGTCGCGCGCCGACTCGCGGCGCCGTACACGCTGGGGATGCTATGCATCCGTCACCCTTGGTAGTACGGCACAAGTACCCGTCGCCGACACGGCACTATTACCCACAGGGACCCGGCGGCCGGGGCCGCCGGGTCCCTGCGTCGACCGGTTCGGATCAGGCCGGGTCGGTCTGTGCCCAGGCGAGCTGCACCAGCGACACCCCGGTCCGTCGGTCCACCAACTGCCCACGTCCGGGTGGCTGTTTGCTGGGCTTGACGTCGCCCAGCAGCGCGCCCTCGTCACGGGAACCGGAGAGCAGCAGGCCCGGTGTACCCAGGTCGCGCAGCCGCTGCACGACCGGCTCGAACAGGCTTCGGCTGGCGCCGCCGGAGCGGCGGGTGAGCACCAGATGCAGGCCGACGTCCTTGGCCTGCGGCAGGAAGTCCAGCAGGGGCGCGAGTGGGTTGCGGCTCGGTGACACCACCAGGTCGTAGTCGTCGACGAGGACGAACAGCTCGGGGCCGCTCCACCAGCTGCGCTCGCGCAACTCGGTGGCGGTCACCTCCGGACCGGGCAGGCGTCGCCGCAGTCCCTCCGCGGCCTCGGCGACGAGCTGCTCGAGCACCGGCTCACTGCCGGCGTAGCCGAGCAGGTGCGGGCCGGTGAGGGCGTCCACCAGCCCGCGCCGGTAGTCGGCGACGATGACCGCGGCCTCGGCCACCGGATAACGGGCCTCGATCTGCTGGGCGAGCACCCGCAGCAGCCCGGTCTTGCCGGACTCCACGTCGCCGAAGGCGATGAAGTGCGGATCGGCGTCGAAGTCCAGGTAGGCCGGTCCCAGGTCCGCCTCGGCGAGCCCGATCGGGATCCGTCGGTCACCGGGAACCGGACCGGGCAGGTCGGCGGCCGGCACCAGCCTGGGCAGCAACCGCACCTGCGGAGCGCGCGGGCCGTGCCAGCTCGCGTCCACCTGCTTGACCAGGTCGCTCGCGCCGTCGGGCAGGTCGCTGACCGTGGTACGGCCGTCGATGCGCGGCAGCCCGCCGAGGAAGTGCAGCTTGTCGGCGGTGAGCCCGCGTCCCGGAGCCCCCTTCGGCACGTCGGCCGCGGCCCGCCGGTCGTACGCCGAGTCGGCCGGGTCGCCGAGGCGCAGCTCGACGTGGGTGCCGATCAGGTCGCGCAGGGCCGGTCGGATCTCCATCGCCCGGTTGGCCGACAGTACGACGTGCAGGCCGAACCCGAGGCCGCGGGCGGCGAGCGTGGTGACCGACTCGTCCAGCGGCTCGAACTCCTGGCGCAGGGTCATCCAGCCGTCGACGACGAGGAACACGTCGCCGAACGTCCGCCCGTCCGGGCTGGGCGGTGGGCGGCGCCGGAAGTCGGAGATCGAGTCGATGCCGTGCGCGGCGAACGACTGCTCCCGCTCGGCCAGCAGGCCGGTCAGCTCGGCGACGATCCGGCGGACCCGTTCGGTGTCCATCCGGTTGGCGTAGCCGCTGACATGCGGCAGGCCGGCGAGGGTGGCCAGGCCGCCGCCACCGAAGTCGAGCAGGAAGAACTGCGCCTCGGTCGGGGTGTGGGTGAGCGCCAGCGCGGACACCAGGGTGCGCAGCAGGGTGCTCTTGCCGCTCTGCGGTGCGCCGAGCACGAGCGCGTGCCCGGCTGCCCCGGACAGCTCCGCCCACAGCAGGTCCCGGCGTTGCTCGAACGGCTTGTCCACGATGGCCAGTGGCACGGTGAGCTGCCCGTTGCCGGCCCAGCCCACCGGGGTCAGACCGCGCCGCGGATCGACGCCCAGCGGCGGCAGCAGCTGGTCCAGGGCGGGTGGTTCGGCCAGCGGCGGCAGCCAGATCTGGTGCGCGGCGGGCCCGTTGCCGAGCAGCCGGCCGATCATGGCGCTCAGCACGGTCTCGCCCTTGGTCGCCGCGGTGTCGGGGGCGTTCGTCGGGGCCGGTGCGCGTACCGGCTCGGCCGGCGCCAGCGGGGCGAGCCCGAACGGCAGCACCCGCCGCTCGTACGGGATCTCCTCGGCCACGGCGGCGGCCTGCTCGGGCGGCAGTTCGCCGGAGACGTACGCGGCCTTGAACCGTTGCAGCGTGGTGGTGTCCCACTTCAGGTACGCCGAGCCGGGTACCGGCGGCAGTTCGTACGCGTCGGACACCCCGAGTACCGCCCGGCTCTCCGCAGCGGAGAAGGTGCGCAGCCCGATCCGGTAGCTCAGGTGGCTGTCCAGGCCGCGTAGCCGCCCCTCCTCGAGCCGTTGCGAGGCGAGCATCAGGTGTACGCCGAGGCTGCGGCCGAGCCGACCAATCATCACGAACAGGTCGATGAACTCGGGCCGGCTGGACAGCAGTTCGCTGAACTCGTCGATGATCACCAGCAGCGAGGGCAGCGGTTGCAGGGGCGTGCCCTCGGTCCGGGCCCGCTCGTAGTCGCGTACCGAGGCGTAGTTCCCGGCGGCCCGCAGTAGTTCCTGGCGGCGGACCAGCTCGCCGCGGAGCGCGTCGGCCATCCGGTCGACCAGGGTCAGGTCGGCCGCGAGGTTGGTGATCACCGCGCAGGTGTGCGGCAGGCCGGTCATGCCGGCGAAGGTGGCGCCACCCTTGAAGTCGATCAACGCGAGGTTGAGCGTCTCCGAGGAGTGGGTGGCGGCGAGCCCGGTGACCAGGGTGCGCAGCAGCTCGCTCTTGCCGGACCCGGTGGCCCCGATGACCAGGCCGTGCGGGCCCATGCCCCCTTCGGCCGACTCCTTGAGGTCCAGGTCGACCGGGCGCCCGTCGGGATCCACTCCGATCGGGATGCGCAGCCGGTCCCGGGCCGACCGGGGGCGCCAGGTGACCGCCGGGTCGAGCCGGCGCGGGTCGCCGATGCCGAGCAGGTCGGCCAGGCCGAAGGTGGTGGACAGCGGTTGCTCGCTGGCCGTCGCCGTGCCGGTGTGCAGCGCGGTGAGCTGCCGGGCGACCACCTCGGCGCCGGCGACGCTGAGCCGGTCGGGCACGCCGACCAGCGAGACGCCGTCCGGGGTGCGCATGCCGAGCCGACCTTCGGAGATCACCAGGTCGAGCGCGTCAGCGCCACCGCCGGACCCGCCGCCGAGTTCCAGCATGGTGGTGCCGGCCAGGCCGTCGGGTGGGGCCAGCCCGGCATCGGGCAGCGTGCCGGCCCCGTCGAGCACGATCAGCAGGTGCGGTGCCTCGGGCCGGGCACCGGGTCTGAACGGGCCGCGGGCCGCCGGGTCGGCCGGGTCGTCGGCCAGTAGCGCGGCCAACTCGGTGAGGGTGGGCGCGACCAGCCGGGTCGGTCCACTCGCGTCGGCCCGGCCCGGATGCACCGCGTGGGGCAGCCACTTCAGCCAGTCCCAGGCGCCCTGCCGGTCTGGCCCGACGCAGGCGGCGACGCGCAGATTGTCCGGGGAGTGGAAGGTGACCAGGTGGGCCAGCAGGGCCCGGGCGAGGGCCAGGATCTCGGGGCGGTCGCCGGCCAGGGTGACCCGCGGGAAGGAACGTAGGGACACCGCCACCGGCAGCCCGCCGACGGTCGCGTAGGTGCGGATGAAGTGCCGCAGCGAGGTGGACGCCACCGGATCGAGGTCCTCCAGTGGGGCCGTCTGCGGCGCCCGCAGCGCGGTGGCCAGCCGCTGCGGCCCGGTGCCGACCCGGACGCGGCCGAAGTCGGGATCGGTGCGGGCCCGTTCCCAGAGCCGCTCGGTGCCGGCGAACGACCACAGGTCGGCCGGGTCGGGCAGCGCCGCCAGGGCCGTCTCCCGTTGCCGGACCGCCACCTCACGGACCTGGCCGCGCAGGCCGCCGAGGTAGCGCAGGTAGTCTCGTCGTTCGTCGTTGATCTGCGCCTTCTTCGAGGCGCCGCCACGGGACAGGCTCATGATGAGCATGCCGGCCATGGCGCTGATGTACAGGGCGCCGAAGATCCAGGTCATCGCCCCACCGGACCGTCCGATGTAGACGAATGACATGGCGCCCATGCCGAGCATCATCGGCAGCATGAACATCAGTTGCATGCCGGCCTGGCCGGACCCGCGGGGCAGGGCGGGCGGGGACTGCAGCATGATCTCGCCGCGTGGTGGTTCGGGCAGTACAGCCCGGCGGCGGAAGGTGTCGGCGGACATCCGGCGGTGCCTCCTCGGCCCGAAGAATCGGAACCCGTGGTCACTTTGACAGAGCAGGTAGTGGGTAGTTTTGCCGTTTAAGGGCTCGCGCGCACCAACCTACGATGACCCGCAACGAACCGGGAACCGCCTCAGCGCGGCCGAGTTGCCCGGCCCGGCGTGGGCGATCTGGCGGGAAGGTGCGAACGATGACGACAGGCTCGTCGTACAACGTGCGGCCGGATGCCGTACGGGGAGTGGTCGGCAACGTCGTCGGCATTCTGCTCCAGGCGTACAGCACGGTGATGGAGTTGGAGCGGCTCACCCTCGCGCCGACGTCGTTCGCGAAGCTGGGCTCGCCGGTCGCGTCGGCGAACATCGCGATGCAGGGGCAGGTCGTCGGCACCATGCGGACGCTGCTGCAACTGCTGCAGGAGATCAACGACCTGGTGCACCGCAGCGCCAACGACTACGACGACGCGGACCGGGCGGTCGCCGCCGCGCTGGGCGGGGCGCCCACCGGCACCGGTGCGGCGCCCAGCGCCGCCCTCGCCGGCTACGCGATCAACGACAGCGCGGGCGCGGCGGGGGAGCCCGGGTCGGTCGGCAACATCCTGGACTACCTGGGCCGGGCGGGGCTCGGTGAGCTTTCGGCCCGGCCCCTGACCGAAGTGACCTTCCGCGACGCGCGGGACTTCGCCGACTGGCTCGACCGCAGCCCGGCCAACCAGGAACGGGTCGGCCTGTTGGCGGTCTACTCGGGCAGCGGGCGGGACGTCTCCGGCCTGGTGCACCCCGGCGACGTGGTGGTCGTACAGCCCGTCGTCGGTGACGGTGGCCCGGTCATCGGCGTCGCCGGCGCGGGCGGCCAGCTCTACAACCACGGAGCAGTCGGCTCGGCGGCGGAGTTCGGACGCGTCCGGGTCTACCGCCCGATGACGGATGCGACCTCGCTGTGGTGAACCCCGACGGCCTGAAGCCGAGAGAGGTGCGTCGTGTTTGACATCCCCAACTCGGGCGCGATGGACGCCGCCGCCGGCGGACGCGGGCCCGGCACCGTCGCACTGCCCACGATCGTGGGCGGTAACCCGCAAGCCATCCTTGCCCACTCAGCGGCGTTGACCGCGCGGGTGGCCCGACTGGTCACCCTGTTGGCCGACCTGGAGCGGGCCCGCGAGCAACTGCGTGAGGTGTGGTCCGCCGGGTCGGCGAGCGACTCCGTGGTGCAGAAGCTGAACAAGTCCTTCGCCAGCTTCCAGCAGATCATCGAGACCGTGTACGCCGGCGTTCGGGAACTCGAGGGCGCCGCCGCGCAGTTGACCACCGCGCAGGCGGCCTACCGGGCAGTGGTCAGCGCGGTCAACCCGACAGTGGCCGCCCTGATGTCCAATCCGTACACCCGGGCGGCCGGCCGGGCCCTGGCGGTCAGCACCACCGGGATCCTCAAGGCGTTCCTCACCGGTATCGGTGGCATCCTCACCGCCATCGGGGTGACCAACCTCGGCCAGATCCTGACCGGTCTGGCCACCATCGTCGGCCAGGTCGAGCAGCTGTTCTCGAAGAACAACGACGGCGGCTCGGCACCCGCTCCGGCGCTGCCGCCCGGGAGCGCGGGCAACCCCGTGCTCGCGCCACCACCGATGGCCAGCGTCGCCACCGGCGCGGGACAGGTGGCCCTGGGCGGCAGCTTCGGCACCAGCGGCTACGGCATGCCGACGTTCACCGGCGTGGGCTACCCGGCCAGCGGTTCGATGAGCAGCTATCTGCCGCCGGCGCTCGGCACCGACCAGTGGGTCGCGGTCCACCCCGGTCAGTCCTCGCTCCCCGGTGGGGCGCCGGTGACGATGACGCCACACGGCCCGGTGCAGACGCTGCCGATCCCACCGGCCGCGCCGGTTGACGGGCCGGCTTCGTCCGCCCCGTCCGGGCCCGGCGACGACGGCGACGACGAGGTGACGATCACGGCCAGCAAGGGCGACATGACGTTGACCGTCGAGGTGCCGGTGGACACCGGACGCGCGTTCGACATCGAGGTCACCGCCAGCTCCGGTGGGCAGAGCGTCAACGCCGACATCAGCGTCGGCGCCGACGGCTCGATCAAGGTGGACTGACCGGTGACCGGCGTCTCTCCCGCCCTGGTCGGCCACACCGTGAACCTGTCGGGCGCGCTGTCCTGGCTGCTCTCCCGGTACGCCACGGTGCTCGCCGAATACCGCCGGCAGATGACCGGCGACCCGGCCGGGCTGCGGACCGTGGCCCACTCCTATCTGGCGATCGCCGACCAGGCGGCGGGCGTCTGCGGTGAGCTGGTCCGACGCCGGACCGGGCTCTCGGCGCAGTGGCACGGCTCGGCGTACGACGCGTTCGGCGCCGCCGCCGGCCGGGTCACCACCGGGCTGGACGGCACCGAGGCGCGACTGCGCCGGCACGCCGCCGCGCTGGAACGCGCAGCCGGCGGCCTGGAGGCCGCCGCGAGCACCGCCGACACGGTCATCGCCCGGTTCCGGGCCAACGCCCAGCTCCTGGTGGCCGCCGCCGGGGCGGTGCCGAGCAGCCAGGTCTCCGTTCTGCTCGGGCACGCCCGGAACATCGGTGAGCAGGCGTTGGGTGCGATGCGCGGGGTGTGGGACCGGCTTGGCGTGGTGCTGGCGCAGGTCGCCACCGAGCTCGGCGGGCCGCACCCGGTGGGCGCCGCCGGTCCGGCCGCCGCGGCCGGCGCCGACGGACGTCTGGCGGGAGAGGCGGTGCGGGCCGCGCTCGCCGGAGACGCCTCGCCAACGCAGTTCCGCCAGAGCATGGCGCAGCTCGCCGTGATCACCGACCGGGTACGCACCAACCAACCACCGTCCGCCGCGGACAAGGCCTTCCTGACCTCGTTCTACGGCGCGCTCGGCGACCGGGTGTTCGACCTGCCGGGCTACGTCAACGCCACCGAGCACCGCTACCAGACCAGTCTGTTCGGCATTTTCGGCGAGACCGCCCCGGGCTTCGCCCCCGCCGACCGGCAGGAGATGCTGCGGACCGTCGGCAACGGCATCCTCACCCTGTCGCAGGACCCGGCCGACCTGCCTGCCGCGGTCCGCGACCTCGTGCACACACCGGCGGCCACCGAGACCAACATCGGCACCAACTCGTTCGGATTCACGCACGAGGTGCCGGCGACGCCGGGCCGCGCACCGTTGACCGGGGTGCTCGGCGAGACGGTCTACACCAACCGGCTCGACGTGCCCCGGTACGCCCAGTGGGAGGCGCTGTCGCAGCTGACCGGCGCGGCCGACCGGGATCTCGTCGCCGGAGCCGACTACTCCGCCGCGGTGACCCGTCGGGTCGGCGAGATGGCCGACGTCACCCAGCGGCTGGACGACCCCTCCCGGCACAGCCCCGACCAGCCCGGGTACTACGTGTCGACCGACGACGCGGTGCTCTGGGACAAGCCCCGGGTGGATGCGACGATGACCACGCTGCTCGACGTGTCCACCCGGAACCACGTCGCCGACGCGGCGCTGGCCAGCGACGGCGAGACACTGCGCCGACTGGCCGGCTTCGGGTGGGCGGACGACGGCAGCACCGCGGGCCGGGTCGTCGACTGGATCGGCGCCGGAACCGCCGATCCCGCCGAGCATGACCTGGCCCGCGGTGCCTACGTCAACCTCACGCAGACGATGACCGACCCGGCGTCGTACCCGCAGACCCTGGCCGCGACGCGGGAGAACCCGCACTTCGCCGAGGCGGTCGCCCGGGCCACCGTGCCGAACCTGGACCTGTACGCCCAGCCGCTCGACGGGTTGGACACCGATCCGGCGGCGCAGCGCCTGGGCAGCACCGACGCCCGGCACATGCTGATGCTCGGTCAGGTCACCCAGGACGGTCGTGACGAGATCAGCGCGGCGGCGGACCTGTACCAGGAGTACCTGCTGCGCCAGGCCGACGCCGGCACGATCCCGATGGAACAGGCGGGCCGGTACGCCGGCAACGTCGACGGCCTGACCAACGCCGCGGCCGCCAACGCGATCTGGTACGCCAACGTGCAGGACGCCGAGCAGGCCACCCGTACGGCGCAGGAGGCGTACGCCCGGCAGGTGGCGATCGCCAACGCGGTCAAGGACGTGGTCGGGTTCGGTGTCGGCAAGTTGCCGGAGGTCGGCGGGTTCGCCGGCTTCGCCTTCGGGCAGGCGGCCGACGTCGTCACCGGCGCGCTGCAGGCACCCGCTCCGGTGCATCCGCAGAGCGTGCCCACCGATGTGTTCCACCACCCGCAGTTCACCGGCAACGGGACCGTCTACACGGCGGCCGGCGACCTCGCCAGTTTCGAGCTACGCAACGGCGGATCGGCCCCGACCGTACCGGTTGGCGCGCTGCATGGCACGGCCGCGGAGGAGGCCGTACGGTGGGCCCGGGCCGACCCGGGCCGGGCCGACTACATGGATGCCTACACCACCGCCGCGCAGTACGTGTATCTCGCAAACCTTGCGACTCATACCCGTGAGTCGATCCAATACGACGTGCAGGGGCGGCGGCCGTAGCCCACTGGCGGGCCACGGCACGGGCGGGTAGCGGTGACACCGGAGGGAAGACGACAGATGGAACCGGCGATCGAGGATCTGCTCGCCCAGGTGCGTGAGCAGCAACAGCGGATCGAGGAGATCCAGCGCTCGGTGGCGACGATGGAGCTGACCGCGTACGCCGGCAACGGCGACGTCACCGTGAAGCTCAAGGGTGACGGCCGGTTCACCGAGGTGACCATCGACCCGCAGGTGATGCGTCGCTACGACGCGCACACCCTCGGTCAACTCGTGTTGGAGGCGGTGAACGACGGCCTGGCCAAGCTGGCGGCGGCCAACGAGGCGAAGTACGCCCCGCTGCTCGGCGAGGCGCAGCAGTGACCACTGCGGTTGCCCCTCGGCGGGTCACCGTGGTAGCTCCCCACGCCCGTCTCGACGTGTCGTTGCCGATACAGAGCACGGTGGCGGAGCTGCTTCCGCAACTGGTCCGGCTGCTGGCGACCAACGCCGACCGGGCCGATCGGGCCGGCGGGGTCGGCTGGGAACTGCGTCGCTTCGGTGGGCCGCCGTTGGACGGTGCGGTCACCGTCAGCGGCGCCGGGGTGCGCGACGGCGAGGTGCTCTACCTGGACACGGTCGACCGACGGGCCACCCCGATGCTCTTCGACGACGTGGTGGACGCCATCGCGAGCGCCGCCGCGGACCGGCCCGGGGTGTGGCGGGCATCGGCGTCCCGAAAGGTCGGCGGTGCGGTCGCCGCGCTGGCCTTCACCGCGGTCGCGGTCGCGGTCGGCTACAGCGGGCTCGCCGCGTCGACCGTCGCGCTGCTGTCCGGCATCCTGGCCCTGATACTGCTGCTTGCCAGCGGAGCGTTGTCGCGGGCGTTCGGCGAGCGAGGTCTAGGCGCGGCGGTGGCCGCCGGTGGCGTACCGGCGGCGATGATCGGCGGGCTGTCGGCGATCGGTGGCCTGGGCGCGGCGATGGAGCTGACCGCGGGTCGACTGGCGCTGGCCGGCGCGGCGGCCACTTTTTACACGGCGGTGGCCGCCGTGGTGGTGGCGGAGCAGCGGTTCGCCGCCGCCGCGGTGGCTGCCGCGGTGGGTAGTCTCGGCGCGCTCGCCGACCTGCTCACCGCCTCCTCGCCCGCTTCGGTCGCGGCGGTCACCTGTTGCGTGGCCGTGGTGGCCAGTCCGGCGCTGCCGATGCTCGCGCTTCGGCTCGGCCGGCTGCCGCTGCCCGGGGTACCGACCGACATGGAGGCGTTCCGGGGGGACGAGCGGCCCACGCTCGGACCCGAGGTGGTCGCGGACACCGAGGCCGCCGAACGGATCCTGACCGGTCTGCTCTGCGGCCTGGCGGTCATCGTGGCCGGTTGCGCCGGGATACTGCTGTGGAGCGGCGGTCGCTGGGCGTGGGCGCTGGCCGGTCTGGCCGGCGTAGCGCTGTTGCTCCGCGCCCGGGCCTACGTCGGCGTCGGCCAGCGGGCCGCCCTGTTGCTGGCGGGTGCCGCGTCGGTGCTCGGCCTGACGGCTCGGGCGAGCCTGGCCGGCGGGCCCGGAACGCGGTTGCTCCTCGCCGGGCTGCTCCTGGTGACCGGAGTGGTCTGCGGGACGTACGCGGTCCGGGCCGCCGCCAGGACACCGTCGCCGTACTGGGGCCGGCTGCTCGACGTGGTCGAGTTCCTGGCGCTGCTCAGTCTGGTGCCGGTGGCGGGCGCGGTGCTCGACATCTACGGCGCGGCACGCGCATGGGGCGGCTAACCCACTGGCAGGCCAGCCAGCGGCAGCGTGGCCCAGGCCGCCTCGGCATGTGCCCCGTCCAGTGGGACCAGGTCCCGGTCGAAGCCGGCGGTGGCCTTCCCGACCGCCTCGGCGACCGCCTCCCGGGCTGGTCCGGCGGGCACCCCGAGCCGGATCAGCGCCGTGCTGCGGGTGCCGCCGCCGCGTTGCCGGTCCCACCGTACCGACACGGCACTGACCAGCGCCGGTGTGACGGCGTGCCGGCGAAGCAGCGTGGCCACCTCGCTCAGGCTCCGGGCGGCTCGGCGTGGCCGGAAGCAGACCTGGTGCAGCATGCCCAGCGACCAGTAGTGCCAGGTCTCCGTGCCCGGGTCGTCCGCGCGCCGCGGATCGACACCGAGCACGGCGGCCCACGCGTCGCGCAGTTGACCGCCGTCGAGCGCGGTGACCTGGTGCCCGCCGGCGCGCAGGTCGGCGGCGAGCCGCAGCGCGGCGGTGCCCGCGGCACGTACCGCACCGATCCGGCCGCCGCCGCGGGCCCGTACCGCCCGGGTGGCCGTCTCGGGGTCGAGCCGGATGGCGATCCAGCGCGCCGCGTTGCCGGTGCCCGGCGAGGTCCAGTCGACCAGTTGCGCGCCGGCCAGCGGCAGATCGGGGTCGTCGTAGTGGGACAGCAGCCGGCGCAGCAGGTCGTCGAGGTCACCGTCGGGTTCGACGCGCAGCAGCGCGCTCCACGACGTGCCGTCACCGGCCAGCCCGATCCGGTTACCCGCCCGGTCCGCGTCGGTCCGGGTCCGCAGGCCGGGCAGGGCCGGCAGGGCATTTCCGGCGCGGCGCCGGAAGCGGTGCCGGACCACCACCCAGTCGGACAGCCACCGGCCGCGCCAGCGCACCCCGGTAGCGAGCACCACGCCCGCCGCCACCCCGGTGAGGGTGCCGCCGGCCGCACCGGACGGTCCGCCGGCCGCGACCGCACCCAGCACCGCGGTCTGCCAGAGCATCAGCCGGCCGACGCCGAGCCCGCGCAGGGTGCGCGGCCCCACCGGTGGTACGGGCATCGGCGGCGCACTCCGCTGCCGGGTGGAATCGAGGGGCGGTGCGGTGGCCGGTGCGGCTGGCGGCATGGCTCGGCTCCTTGGGCTCGATCTCGTCGGCGATCCGTACCTTATATCCGTAGTTCTAGTGCACCGGGCGTGCATCGCACCATGGCGGGGACCAACTGATGTGGACACAGCGGGACCAACTACAGGCGTACCAGTTCCTTCGCCGCCGGCTCGTCTCGGCGCTGCAGGTCGGTGACGCCAACCACCCGGTGTCGCCGAGTCGCCGTCTGGTCATCGGGTGTGCGCTCGGCGCGGCGGTGGCCCTGCTGGTGACCGCCGGCTTCGGTGTGTACGGCTTTCTGCGGCCCGGGGCGAACACCGACTGGCGCAAGCCCGGCCAGGTGGTGATCGACAAGGACACCGGAGCGGCGTACGTGATGGGCACCGACGGGCTGCTGCACCCGATGCTCAACTACGCCTCCGCGCGCCTGCTCGCGGGCGGTGACGGCACCGCCACCAGCCGGGTGTCGAGCAAGTCGCTGGCACGTGCGCCGCGCGGCGTCCCGCTCGGGATACCGGGCGCGCCGGCGTCGTTGCCGGGCCGGGATCGGCTGACGACCGGGCCGTTCACCGTCTGTGCGCAGACCGCCGACGGTCGGCCGGCGGGCACCGCGCCGGTCACCACGGCGCTGGCCGGGGTTCCGCCGGTGGGCGTCGAGGTGGACGCGGCGACCGCGTTGCTGGTCGCCGGCCCGGACGGTACCGAGCACGCGTTGGTGGCCGGTCGCCGGCACCGGATCACCGACTCGGCCACGGCGGTGGCCCTCGGCTACGACGCGGTACGCCCGCTGCCGGTCAGCGCGGCCTGGCTGAGCGCGGTGATCGCTGGCCCGGACCTGCGACTGATCACGGTGGCGGGGGTAGGCGCCGCCGGGCCGCGGATCGGTGACCGGAGCACCCGGGTCGGCCAGGTGCTCGCCGCCACGACCGTCGGCACCGAACCCCGCTACTACCTGGTCCGCGCCGACGGGCTGCTGCCGATCGGGCAGACCGAGGCGGCGCTGGTGCTCGGCAATCCGGCCAACCGGGCGGCGTACCCGGGTGGCGCGGCGCGCGAGATTCCGGTGACGCCGGCCGACGTGGCGCAGTCGCGGCCGGTGGCCGGTAAGGCCGCCGACTATCCGGCCCGACTCGCCCCGCCGGCCGAGGCGCCGCAGGAAGGGGCCGCGGTGTGTGCGACGGTGGACGGCGATCGGGCGGTGGTCAGGCTGGGCGCCGCCACCGGCGTGCCGGCCGGGGCGGAGCCGCTGGCAGCCGGCGGTGGTACGCGAGCCGACAGAGTGTTCGTACCGGCCGGTCGGGCCGCGGTGGTGCGCGAGCGACCGACGCCGCAGGCCGCCCTCGGCACCGTCTTCCTTCTCACCGACCAGGGCGTGCGGTATCCGGTACCGGACGGCGACGCGCTCAAGGCGCTCGGGTACGGGACGGTTCGGCCCACACCGGTGCCACCGACCGTGCTGGCGCTGTTCCCCGTCGGCCCCGTGCTGGACCCGGCCGCCGCCCGACGGCCAGCCACGCCGGGCGTCACCACCCCGGCCACCGGCGCGGGGGAGCCCCGGTGACCGGCGTGCCGACGATCGAGGTGTCGGTGGTGGAGGACCACCCCCTCTACCGGGCCGCGCTGGTCCGGGCGCTCGGGGACGCACCGGATGTCCAGGTCAGGGTGACCGCCAAGTCGGTGGAGGAGTTCGCGGCGTACCGGCAGCCCGGCGGGGGAGTGGCGATCCTCGATCTGCGGCTGCCGGGGGTACGCGACGCGGCGGCGGTGGTCGCGGTCACCGGGATGGGCCACCGGGTGCTGGTGGTGTCCGCGCACGGTGACCAGTCCGACGTGCTCGGGGCGATCGCCGCCGGGGCCCGTGGCTACCTGACCAAGGACGCCGACGCCGACGAGATCCTCCGGGCGGTACGGGAGATCGCCGCCGGCAACACCTACGTGTCGCCGACCCTGGCCTCGATCCTGCTGGACTCGTCCCGGGGACGGCAGCCGCTGTACCGGGTGCCGTTGTCCGACCGGGAACGTCAGGTGCTGTCGCTGCTGGCAGCCGGCGAACGGGACCAGGACATCGCGGAGGCGTTGGCGATCAGCGTCCGTACCGTCCGATCCCACCTCGACCGGATCCGGGAGAAGACGGGGCGTCGTCGTCGGCCGGAGCTGACCCGGCTGGCCATCGAGGAGGGTATCGCCGCACCGGCACAGAACCGCTGACGGTGCGAGCTGCCCGATTCCAGGCGGCGCGGCGGAGCAGGCGGAGGCCGTTGAGGCCGACGATGATGGTGGAGCCTTCATGGCCGGCCACGCCGAGCGGCAGGGGCAGCGTGCCGATGAGGTCCCAGGCGACCAGGACGGCGATGAAGGTTCCGGCGATGGCGAGGTTCGCGATGACGAGCCGGCGGGCGCGGCGGGCCAGCTGGATGACGGCGGGCAGGGTGGCGAGTTCGTCGCGGGTGATGACGGTGTCGGCGGTGTCGAGCGCGAGGTCGGCGCCGGCGCGTCCCATTGCGACGCCGACGTGGGCGGCGGCCAGGGCGGGGGCGTCGTTGACGCCGTCGCCCACCAGGACCACGCGGTCCCCGTGGTTTTCCAGTTCGCGCACCGCGGTGACCTTGTCCTGGGGGAGCAGGCCGGCGCGGACGTCGGTGATGCCGATTTCGGCGGCGAGCCGTCGGGCGGCGCGTTCGTTGTCGCCGGTCAGGAGCAGCGGGCGCGCTCCGGTCACCGCGGTGAGTTGCGCGACCGTTGCGGCGGCGTCCGCGCGGAGCTTGTCGGCGAGGCCCAACACGCCGACGGGTTCGCCATCGACCCGGACCACGACCGCTGTTCGGCCCGCCTGCTCCAGCTCGTCGACGATGGCACGTAGTGAGTCGTCGTGGCTCTTGAGGAGTCCGACGGGGCTGCCGACGTCGACCTGGTAGCCGTCGACGTGGGCGGTGACGCCGCGCCCGGGAGCCGAGGTGAAGGCGTCCGACGGGGGTAGCGGGAGCTGTGCATCGCGGGCGGCTGCGACGACAGCGCGGGCGAGGGGATGCTCAGACGAGCTCTCGGCAGCGGCGGCGAGGGCGAGCAGTCGGTCTTCGGTGAGGCTGGCGTGGGGCAGGAGCCGGATGTCGGTCAGGTGCGGGGTGCCTTCGGTGAGGGTGCCGGTCTTGTCGAACGCGATCCGCGTGGCGGTGGCGAGTTGTTCCATCACCACGGCGGACTTGACCAGCACACCGTGCCGGCCGGCGTTGGCGATCGCGGACAGCAGCGGCGGCATGGTGGCCAGCACCACCGCGCACGGGGAGGCGACGATCATGAAGGTCATCGCGCGCAGCAGCGTCGGTTGTAGCTCGGCACCCAGCGCCAACGGGATCACGAAGAGGGCGATCGTGGCGGCGACCATGCCCACGGAGTAGCGCTGTTCGATCTTCTCGATGAACAGCTGCACGCGGGCTTTCGTCCCGCTGGCCTCGGCGACCATGGCGACGATCCGGGCGATGACCGTGTCGCCGGCCGGACGGGTCACGCGGACGCCGAGCGCACCCGTGCCGTTGAGGGTGCCGGCGAACACCTCGTCGCCGGGGTGCTTGTCCACGGGCAGCGGCTCGCCGGTAATGGTGGCCTGGTCGACCTCGCTCGCGCCGTGGGTGACCTCGCCGTCGGCACCGATCCGCTCGCCGGGGCGAACCAGGATGACGTCTCCCACGTGCAGGTCGGCGGCTTCGACGGTCTCCTGACCGGTCGCGGTGAGGCGGGTGGCTGTGTCGGGCGCGAGGTCGAGCAGGCCGTTGACGGAGTCCTCTGTGCGTTTGGTGGCGGTGGCTTCCAGCGCGCCGGAGATGGCGAAGATGACGATGAGCAACGCCCCGTCGAGAACCTGCCCGATGGCCGCCGCGCCGACCGCCGCCAGGACCATCAGCAGGTCGACGTCGAGCTTGCGCTCGCGCAGCGCCTGCACGCCCGCCCAGCCCGGCTCCCACCCGCCGGCGACGTAGCAGGCCAGATACAACGCCCACCACGCCCAACTCGGAGCGGGGGACAGTTGGGTCAGCAGACCCAGCCCGAACAGGCCGGTCGCCGCGGCAGCCCAGCGGACCTCCCGCAGCGACCACAGGGCTGTCCGCCGCTGACCAGCCCGACGCGTCGGGACCGGATGCACGGGCTGGGCGGTGGACGGGTTCTCCACGCTCGTCGTCACTCAGGCATCTTATATGCGCAGTCATGCAGATACGCAAATAGCGGGATGGTCGGTATGCTCAGGCCATGCACACGTCGCTGCCCGACTTCGACATGCCCAACGAGGAGCAGGTGCATCTGGCGGCCGAGACGTTCCGACTCCTGGCCGACCCCACCCGGATCAAGGTCCTCTGGGCGCTCCTGCAGGGCGAATCGTCCGTCGCCTGCCTTGCTGAACTGGCCGGAGCGGCCCCCACGGCAGTCAGTCAGCATTTGGCCAAGCTCCGCCTCGCCGGGCTGGTCAAGGGACGTCGCGAGGGAACGTTCGTCTACTACTCCGCCGCCGACGAGCACGTTCGGCGGCTCCTCCGGCAAGCCCTGTTCCACGCCGACCACATCGACCGCAACCTGTCCGAAGCGCCGACCGCGTAGCCGATCAGCCACGCGAGCGGGCTCGGCCGGCTGGTCAGCGGCGATACGTCAGCTCGAAGTCGAGCCGCCAGTCGACACCGTTCTCGGACGTCTCCCATTGCCCGTCGATGGTGTCGCCGTCCGGGCTGAGCGTGCCGGTGAAGCGTTGGTTGAAGCCGGGGGCGTCCCGCGTCAGCCGCCAGACGCCGTCGCCGAAGGTCATCCGGTAGACCCGGTGCACGCCGCGCGCGTCGGCGTACAGCATGGTGAACTCCCCGCCGGCGTCGTCGAGCCCGATCAGCGACGTCGTGGGCAACGGGTTGTTCTCTCGCCAGGCTCGCGGTGCGCTGGCCGGCGGCGGCTCGGCGTCGGAGAACTGCCGCAGGAAACTGCCGCCCTCGACCCAGGAGAAGTTCGTCCACCCGGCACCGAGGCCCTGGACCTTCGGCTGCACCGTCCACCGGCCGACGAGGGGGGCGAGTCGCGCGAGCGCGGGATGCCGCTCCGACATGTCCGTACCTCCTCCTCCTGGCGACAGCCCTCACGGTAACGGCGAAGGCACCGGAGCGTCAGCTCCGCGCGGTCCGTCCGCCCGGCCCGGCCGGGCCCCAGCTGTTGGTCGATGAGCAGAAGCAGGTACCGCCACCAGGGTGCCGAGGGCGTCACCATGACGGTGACGCCCTCGGTCAGCGGATGCGGGGTGCTGCGTGCGGCGCTACGGCTTGCAGATCTGGTATGCCTTCTGGAAGCCGGATTCGCTCGCCGCGTCCTGCACCGCGACGAACTCGCTGTCACCGAACCCCCACCCGGCCGGCGCGCCCGTCGAGGAGTCCATCACCCACAGGTCGCGGCCGTCGTCGCAGCGGAACCCCCCGACGACCTGGACGCCGCCGGAACGGTCGAGACATCCGCGTTCGGCCTCCGCTTGCTCGATCTTCTGACCTGGCTTGAAGAGGTCGCCGCATGCGAGCAGGGCGGGCGTGGTCGGCGCCGACGCAGGAGAGGTGCTGCTGTCTCCGTCTTCGCCGCATCCGGTCAGGGCGAGCAGTATGGCAGCGGCGGCGGTAAATGTGGGCGTGCGGATCATGGCGGGCACCATACAGAAATCGGTCGAGGTTCGCTGGCCCTATCGGCGCGCCCCGCGAGCCGAACGGCGGACCCGAATTCCCGTCCGAGGGCAGGTCTTCGCGGCTTGGAGCGATTCCTCGATCCGCCAGCGGCGACCGGCCACCGACACGAGAACGTTGCGCGACCGTTGTCGGCTGTCACCGCCCGGGGATCGACGTGACCAGAAAACCCCACATCAAAATGCGTTCCGTTCACCACCCGTTCCCGGGAGCGTCAGACCGGGCCGTTGGGATGTCGAGGAACAGATGCCCGACCTGTCCGGAAGGCAACGCCTCATGTCACACTCCCCACTCCCGCTGCCCCGACGTCGCTTTCTCGCTCTCGGCGGTATCGCCGCGGGTGCGGCGGTCCTCGCCGCCGAGCCCGCTTCGGCGACGTCCACCGCCTCGGACAGCCGGGTCACCCTGCCGGGCTACGTGTTCACACTCGGTGTGGCGTCCGGTGACCCGACGTCCGACGGTGTTGTGCTCTGGACCCGCCTGGCACCGGACCCGCTCGCCCTCGACGGGCTCGGCGGCATGCCCGATCGCCCGGTCCTGGTGCGGTGGGAGATGGCGGAGGACGAGAACTTCCGCCGGGTGGTGCGTCGCGGCGTCGAACGCGCCACGGCCGACTGGGGGTACTCGGTGCACGTCGAGGTGCACGGCCTGCGGCCGGACCGCGTGTACTGGTACCGGTTCCGTATCGCCGACCAGGTCAGCCCGGTGGGCCGTACCCGCACGGCACCGCGCCCCGGGACCGCGCTCCAGTCGCTGAGCTTCGCGTTCGCGAGCTGCCAGGCCTACACGGATGGCCACTTCACCGCGTTCGAGCACATGGCCCGCGAGGACCTGGACCTCGTCGTCCACCTCGGCGACTACATCTATGAGGGCGGCGGCGCCGGCTCGATCGGCCGCGCCCACTGCCCGGCCGTCGAGACGTTCTCCCTGACCGACTACCGGATCCGGTACGCCCAGTACAAGCTCGACCCGTCGTTGCAGGCCGCGCACGCCGCCGGGCCCTGGGTGGTGGCGCCGGACGACCACGACGTGGAGAACAACTGGGCCGGTGACCACTCCCAGCCGGACACCGAGCCGGACCAGGACCCAGCCGTGTTCCGGCTCCGCCGGGCCGCCGCGTACCAGGCGTACTACGAGAACCTGCCCCTGCGGGCGTCGTCGATGCCGCAGGGCCCGGAGATGCAGGTCTACCGGCGCCTGCAGTTCGGCGACCTGCTGCAGCTCGACGTGCTCGACACCCGGCGGTTCCGTGACCGGCAGCTCACCGACGCGTCGCTGCGCTGGGACCCGAGGCGGCAGATGCTCGGCGCCGAGCAGGAGGCATGGCTGCTGGCCGGGCTCGCCGCGTCCACCGCACGGTGGAACGTGCTCGGCAACCAGATCTTCGCCATGGAGGCCGACCACACCGCAGGCCCGGCCGAGCGGTACGGCATGGACACCTGGGACGGGTACGCCGCCGCGCGCCAGCGGCTCTTCGACGGCGTGGCGGAGCGGAACGTCGAGAACTTCCTCGTCGTCACCGGTGACGCCCACCGCAGCGTGGCCGCCGATCTCAAGCTGGACTTCTCCGACCCGGGGTCGCGGACGATCGGCACCGAGTTCCTCGGCACGTCGATCAGCTCGGGCGGCAACGGGACCGACCACGACAGCCTCGGCGTGACCTGGCTGGCCGAGAACCCGCACATGAAGTTCCACAACTCCCAGCGCGGGTACCAGGTGTGCCACCTGGGCCGCGACGAGATGCGCACCGACTACCGGGTGGTGCCGTTCGTCAACGCGCCGGGCGCGCCGGTGTCGACGCGGGCGAGCGTCCACGTGCAGAGCGGGCGGCCCGGGGTGGCGCACGTGTCCGCGTGACGGTGTGATCCGAGCGTGGCGGGCCGGGCCGACGGCTCGGGGTCGTCGGACCGGCCCGCCGCCAGGCATCACCACGAACGGCGACCCGAGCCGTCGGGGTGGCTGCTGCGGCCGCCAGGCGGTCGGCCGGGCCGGCGTACCGGTCCGGCCGTCCGCATTCTGGCCGCTGGAACTACAGGTCGAGCGGCTCGATCCAGATGTTGCGGTATTGGACGGGGTTGCCGTGGTCCTGCAACCGGATGGCGCCCGTCGCCGGGCCCTCCGGGCGGTTGCCTCCTGTCGGGCCGAGGATCTCGACGTCGTCGTGCACCGTGACGCCGTTCCACACGACGGTGACGCGCGCGTTCTGGACCTTGTTGCCGGCCGCGTCGTAGCGGGCCTGCCGGTAGACGATGTCGTACGTCTGCCAGGTCTGGGGCGGCAGCGCCGCGTTCACGTCGGGGGCCTTCTGGTTGTAGATGGCCGCGGCGTCGTTGATCTGTGGAGGGTCGATGCCGAACGAGTCCAGCACCTGGATCTCGTAGCGCTCCTGTAGGTACACGCCGCTGTTGGCGCGTGCCTGGCCGGTCACGTCCGGCGGGTACAGCGGCAGGTTGAACTCGACGTGCAGGCGGAAGTCGCCGAAGGCCTGCACTGTGCGCAGGTCCCCGTTGCGCACCGTCATGGCGCCGTCGGCAACCGCCCATCCGGGTTCGCGCCCGTCGCTGTGCTGCCACTCGGTGAGCTCTCCACCGTCGAACAGCGTGATGCGCTCGCCGTGCGGCCGGACGGCGAGCACGTCGAGGTTCACGTGCCCGGAGTCCGCGGCCTCCTTGCGGTACTCGACCAGGTTGCGGCCCTTCTCCAGGCGCACGGTGGTGGTGACGGTGCCCCACTCCTTCCAGGTCACCGTGGAGGGAAAGACCGTCCGCCCCACTCGTGCACCGTTGACGTACATGCTCAGCTGCTTCTCGCCCGAGTAGGGGTTCGGGCCGTTGCTGTAGCGCATCGCCAGGTCGTACGTCCCGCTCTCCCGCACTTCGACGGAGATACTGGTCGACGAGCCGTTCTGGGCGAACCCGGCGGCGAAGCCGGCACCGGAGTAGGCGGCGTGGTCGGTGGCCATGCCGACGCCGACGGTGCGGCCCTCCTCGGCCTCGAAGAACGTCTGCGGCTGCACCACGCGACCCGGGATCTCGTTGAGCGTGTACCAGGCCTCAGTGTTCCACAGCTCCTCGCCGTCAGCCGAGGAGAACGGACGCGGGGAGCGCACGTGCACCACGCGGTTCTCCTTCAGGCCCGCGATCCGCAGCTTGACGGTGCGGCCGTCCGCCGACAGTTCGGCCTTGGTCACCTTGAGCGTCTCCAGCTCGAGCTTGGGCCCGCCGTACTGGCTCGTCGCACCGTAGCGCCACTGCGTCACCTGGTACGCGTCGGCGAGCTTCTGCGCGGTCTCGGCCGACAGCGGCTCGGTGTACTCCAGCTCGAACCCGACATGCGACGCGCGCATCTGCTTGACCTCGAAGACCGAGGTGCCGTTGGGCGTGAGCTTCTGCAGGCCGTACGTCAGCTTGCCCTCCTGACCCCAGTTGCCGCCGGCGCCCAGGCCTCCCACGTAGAGCGCGCCGTCGGGGCCGAGGGTCACCTCGTTGATGCCGGACTCCAGTCCCTGCGTGTGCCGGAACACCGCACCCTGGTACTGCCCCTCGACCTTTTCGAGGAACACTCGTTGCAGGCCGCCGTAGGTCACATCGCCGACGACCAGCTGCCCCGCGTACGGACCCTGCTTCAGCAGCACGGGGGTGGACGGCGAGTTTCCGATCTCGTTCTGCGGAAGCCAGACGACGGGACGAGTCACCGGCTTGTCGTCGAACCGACCCGCCGGCGTCGTGTAGTGGTTGTAGAACGCTCCTTGCTGGATCTCGACCAGCTTGGACGCCGGCAGCCAGCCCCCCTGGTTGTCCGTGACGAAGACCTCGCCGCGTGGACCCCAACCGATCCCGTTCGGAGTGCGCAGCCCCCCGGCGACATACGTGATCTCGCCCGTCGCGGCGTTCACCCTGATCGAGGTGCCGCGGTCCGGCGCGGGCTGGGGCACCGTGGTGGCACCGCCGTAGTTGATGGCGACCGACAGGTTGAGATAGAAGTACCCGTCCCGGTGGAGCAGGCCGAACGCGAACTCGTGGAAGTTGCGGCCCCACGGCCAGGTCGTAACCGTCCGGTGGTCATCCGCGACGCCGTCGCCGTCGGTGTCGCGCAGGGCCGTCAGCTCGTGCTTCTGGCTGACGTAGACGGTCCCGTCGACCACCGCCACCCCCTGGGGTTCGCGCAGCCCCTCGGCGAACCTGCGGTAGGTCACCTGCGCGGGGCCGCTCTTCCCGGTGACGCCCTCGACCACGTAGACCTCGCCGGTCATGTTGTCGGTGCCGCCCCAGGTGGAGATGACCAGGTCCCCGTCGGGCATGAAGTCCATGCCGGTGACCTGCGGCCGGAAGCCCTCGGGACGCAGGTCGGTGAGGGTGTACCCGGGGTGCACCCGGTCGAGGGGCAGGCCGTCGCCGGCCGAGTCGGTTGCCCCCTCGCAGTACTTCCAGCCAGGGGCGGTGACGCGCACGACGCCTGCGTCGGTGCTCAGCGCGGAGGTCGGCACGAGTTCGAAGCCGTCGGCGCCGGGGCGCCGCCACTCGAGCCGCAACACCTGACCGCCGCCGTTGTCGAAGAACTCGACGAACAACGGGTGCAGGCCGCCGCTCAAGGTGACCGATCCCTCCCGGGAGGTCTCGCCGTGCAGGCCGTCGTGGTCGACGACGAGCTGGTCGCCGATCGTCAGGCGTGACCCGTCGTCGCTGGTGAGCCGGAACGTGTAGTCACCGTCGGTGGGCACCGCGAGGTTGGCGGTCACGTGGCTGATGAACCGGTCGGACAGGCCGAACTCGTCCGTAGCGGTCCAGTTGATCTGCGGCATGAGCTTGTCGACGTTCGGCGTCTGCGCGGGCTTCAGGGTGCACAGCGCCGACAGCGGGACACCCATGTCGTACGAGCGCAGGGTGACGCCCGGTTCCTGCGGCGGAACTTCGGCGGTGGCGGGTGCGGCTGTGGCCGGAGTGACGGGGGCCGCGGCGAGCAGGGTCGCCGCAGCGGCGGCTGCGGCCGCGAGCGCGGCTCGACGCCGCCGTTGTTTCGGTGCGGTCATGGTTCCTCCTGGTGGGTGCGGCTCCCATGCGGGAAGAGCCGTGCAACTTTCTCCCCTGGACCGGTCGATACGCTCCCGCGAATCAAAAGATCGATGGGTGACGTTATCACTTTCCATCGATCCATCGGAACTTTTGGATGGAGGGAGGGAAAGTCGGTCGCAGGCGTGACCATCAGGTCGTGGCTGCAGCTCAACAGGGTGGTGATGACCTGGGTGCCCCGGAGCTGCCGCAGGGCCGCGCGCGGGAGCGCGGCGTCGCTCATGCAACGGAGCTTCCCCGGCGTCCCGGGCGCCGGCAGGAGGCCCACTTACCCGCCGAAACGGCCGTTCGGGATCAAGGCGCCGCGCAGGTGCGGGCATGCTGGGCGCACTCGGCCCGCTGGCGGCCTCCGGCGGGCATCGGCCGCTCGCGGCCAACCGGGCTCGCGCTACGCGCGGGAGGCCATGATCGCGGCCTCTATGCGCAGTCCGATGCCTGTGAGGACAAGGAGCCCGGCGAGGAAGTGCGGCTCGGTCAGCCCTGAGTCGCTGGAGATCGTGAGCACGGAGATCAGCAGGCCCGACAGCAGTGCGGTAGTGCCTACTACTCGCGTGGTGGCAGCTCGCCGACATCGAAGGTCCACGGCGGGACCGTACCGGACGTCGGGCATGAGGTCCCTCCGGCTCCGTGAACCAATTCTCGCCGCCTACGGCCTGCCGTGGGCGGCCTTCGGCCGTCCTCGGGCCTTCCGCAGTGCCCGTCCGGGCTTTCCCGACCGCCTACCGGGAAGGGGCCTGGCCGCGTTCAAAACCGCACGTCAGTGGGATGGCCGCGCTGGCTCATCGGGGGTCTGAGCCCGTCGTAGGTCGTCCGGAGATGCCGTCGGCTGGAGGCTGGGCTGGTGCGGGCCATGGCCCTGCCAGGCGTTCGAACGCCCGTACTGACCGTGTGGGGGCGGCAGGGCGGCCGGTGAGGTGTGTGTCGGGAGTCTTCGGGTGGGCGGCAGGGAACCCGGAAAACGATCAGTTCAGAACCGCGAGCGGTGCCGGCCCGCCTTTCAACGGGTGCCGGCACCGTTCGCGTCTGTCACCGCTTGGCCTGGTGTTTGGCCATCTGCGGCTGTTCGCCCTTGCCGACTCTCCGCAGGGCCTCGCGCAGCTGCTCCTCTGTCATCTTGGAGTTACCCTCGATGCCCGCGTTGTGCGCCTGCTGGCGGAGTTCGTGCAGCCGTTCCCGGTCACCCATGTCGGCCTCCCCGTGGTGCGGTGGCGCGGGCGGCTCCGCGCGCCACTCCGCTCGTCGTCTTCCCGGGTGGGCCGTGCGCAAACGGCCTCAAGTCGGTGCCCCGCCCGCCGCGGGTGGTCCGGTGCCTTGTGTCGGTGCTGCGGGTGATGACGCTGGTGATCAGCACGAGGCGCATGTTGATCCGTCCGGGCGTCGGCGAGGATCCACGAGGCGAGGGATGATCCGCACCGGATCGTCCTGTCAGCGCGCTACGACGGCGCGGTCCTCGACAGTGCCGCTCAGCGGGCCTTCTTCGCCGCTCAGCGGGCCTTCTTCGTCGCCCGCTTGCGGGGCGGCGTCAACAGGTCGGCTATCGCCGCGATCGCGGACGGCACCAGGCGGTAGTACGCCCAGACGCCGCGCTTCTCGCGCTCGAGCAGGCCGGCCTCGGTGAGGATCCGAAGGTGATGACTCACGGTCGGCTGGGAGAGATTGAGCGGCGCGGTGAGGTCACTGACGGACGCCTCGCCCTCCGGAGCGGACTGGATCAGGCTGAGCAGTCGCAGTCGGGCCGGGTCGGCGAATGCTTTCAGCACTCCCGCGAGCCGCTCGGCATCGGCACGCTTGATCGGCTCACCAGCGAGCGGCGAGACAGCAGGCATGGCAGTTTTCGCAGTTCCCACGCCTTCCATCGTTCCACCAACACCATCGATAGGCCGGCGAATCGTGATCCGTACCCCGATGGCGATCGCGGGACCGGTTGGGAGGGAAGCTGGGGGTGGGCCGCGACGCACCGCACCCGATCGTGGTGCAGGCAGCCGTAGCGGTGGGGAACGGCGTGCCGTCAGGGAGTGTCATGGTGGCGGTCACCGCGCAGCCTGGCGGCGTACCGCGGCGCTGTACAGCCGGTGCATGGCGGCGCTGTTCGACGAGTTGATCACGGCGCTGAGCCGGGCCCGGACCCCCCGCACCGGCGTCCGCGCCATCGTCGTGGCCTACCTGCGCTTCACCGAGGACAACACGGCCGCAGCGCGCTTCATCCACGCCTCGGCCTACGCCGGCTACCTGGCCGCGCACGCCGAGCAGGTGGCGGCGGCCAAGGCGCCGCGCATGGCGGCCGGTGAGATCGCCACCCTGCCGGAGCCTCTGATCGAGATGCTGCTGATCGGCCCGGTGGCGGAGACCGCGCGCCGGTGGCTCGCCGGCGTGCCGGGCATCGATCTCGGGCAGGCTGCCCGCGTACTGCCCGACCGGATATGGCGTTCGCTCGCGCCGGAGTGAACCCGCGCCAGTTCAGGGGGATGACCGTAGCGAGGGGTTGCTGCTGGCCGACCGATCGGCGAGGTCGCGTACGGCCGCCTGGTATTGCGGCTGCGTGTGGTACGGCCAGTGGCGCTCGACGGGCGGTGGCACGGTGTCAGCCGGGTCGATGGTCACGGCGTGGGGATCGCGGAGCCGCATGTCCACCGATTCGGCTGCCGGGGTGTCGCATGGTGGCTCTGTACCCCGGCGCTCGAAGATGGGTCCACCGATCGGGTCGGTGTCCCGCCAGAGGTTGCGCCACCGCCAGTCGAGTCGCCCGCCCAGGTCGCACAGCGCCTGCTGGCCGAGGTAGGCCGGGTAGAGGCGGGCGTAGATGCGGCGCAGCGGGGAGCCGTGGGTCAGCAGGGAGACCCTGGGCAGGGCGGTCGGCGGCAGTTGCAGGACGGTGGCTGCGGCCAGGACCGAACCGTGGCTGTGTCCGGAGATGACCACGGGGCCCTGCGCGGCGAGCGCGGAGACCCGCTTGGTCAGTTCGGGTACTGCCCGGGCGGCGTAGCAGGGGGGCGCGAAGGGGTGGACGGTGCGGGGCCAGAAAGTGCCCAGATCCCACAGGACCGCCACGAGGCGTCGGGTCTCGGCCGACCGGTACGAGCGGAAGCCGAGGATCATGAGGCCGATCACGAGCAGGCTGATGACCCAGATCGCCACGTCGGTGACGTGAGCGACGAGCAGGCCGGTTCCGTCGCGTTGGCCACTGAGTTTTGCCGCGAGCTGAGTGGGACCGATCCCGATCAGGTCCAGCGTGATGGTGGCCAGGCCCAGCGAGGAGATCACGAAGAACGTGACCAGGATCGGGGCCAGCTCCTCGGTCACGTGCGACTTGGCGACGGTCTCCCGCACGAGGCGTAGCCGGGGCACCGCGTCGAGGGGCACCTGCGGGTAGTCCTGTTCGACGACGCGCTCGGCCAGGGTCTGCCGCCGGCGGCGACTGAGCACGAGCGTAGCTGTGGTGACCCCGGTGATGATCAGCAGCGCGGTGAGTCCGGCGAGGGCGGCCCACCAGTACGAGACGGGCGGCTCCAGGGGGCCGAGGACGGGCGGGTTCGGCCGGATCGGATTGGGGATGTAGCCGCGGTCGAGGTAGTCGGCGACCCGGAAGACCAGGGTGGCGGTGAAGGCTGCGGCGACGCTGACCGACAACGCCGCCACGACGGGCGTGCCGAGTCCGCGCAGGAACGGGCGGGTCCCGGTCGGCTGCGTCCACTGGCGGGCGAACGTGACGACGGCGATCGCCACGAGCAGGATGCCCTGTGCCGCGACCAGGCCGCCGGTGCTGCCCTCGTAGCCCGGCAACTGCCCGATCACGGGCTGGGCCGCGCGGGTGAGGGCGGCGTAGCCGAGGCTCAGGACGGTCACCCCGGCGGTGGCTGCCCACAGCGGGCGCAGGAGGCGACGGGCCTGCGCGGGGCCGGCCGGCACGGGCAGGCAGAGCAGCACCGCGCAGAATGCCACCAGGGCTGCGGCGGCGGCGAACAGCAGCATGCCCGGCCGACTCCGCCCGCCGTCCGACAGGGCGGCGAGCAGGCTGGCGTCGAGCGTGCCGGCGCTGATCCCGACGTGGATCTGGCGAAGCCAGGCGGTGACGCGCTCGTCGTCCCAGAACCCGCGGGTGGTGAGTCTCTCGGTCATCTCCGAGGCCTGTGGCTCGGCCGAGGTCGGGCCGAAGCCCTCGAACGCCCGGGCGGAGCGCGCGCCGATCGCCCAGACCAGGCGGAGTGCGAGCAGTGGGATGAGCGACAGCACGGCCAGGCGCGGGCCCATCGGCAGCGTGGCGAGCCAGGACAGGTGGGGCCGGCCGGTCCGGCACTCGACGTGTGGCACGCACTGCCAGCCGACGAGGTTCAGCGTGACGCCGATGATCGAGAGCGTGAAGGCGGCGGTGAGGGTGCCGGCGAGCAGGCGGCACAGCGCGCCGAGCAGGCCGAACCGGTCGGTCGGCGTCGGGCGCAGCCAGATCGCGAGGTTGCCCAGCATGAACGGCAACAGCAGCAGCATGGACGCCGTGCGCACCGCGGCGCCGGCCGTCAGCGTGCCCCAGCGGTACGCCTCGACGGCAACCCCGGCGGTGGCGCCGCCGGCCGCGCCGGTTCCCGGCCGGGGCCGATAGAACCCCGCGTGCCGATCCCCGGCGACGCGCACCACGATCGGGTGGTCGAGAATCTTCTCCGCCGACGCGCCGGAAACCCCGTGCACGCGCAGCTCAACGGTCTCATGTCCGGGTGCTGTGCCCACGCCGTTCAGGGTCACAAAAAGTGACGCCGCCCGCTGCCGAACATCGATCACCGGAAGGTGGTGGCCGCGGTTCCGGGCTTGGGCGATCCGTGACTGCCAGGGCCCGGCCGGCCTGGACGAGCGCGATGCCCGTGGTGCGCAGCCGCTCGGGTAGCGGGGAAGGGGCGGGGGTTGTCCGGGATTCCCGGGCAACCCCCGTGCGGCTACCCGCCTCTCCGGCGCGATCAGCGCATCAGAGCGAACCGTTGCGCCAGGGGCCCGTGATGGCGAACGTGATACCGGGGCTCTGCGCGTTGACGAACATCCAGTTGCCGTTCTTCGGATCGAAGGTCGACCCGGCCCACTCGGAACCGGCGTAGTCGCCGGGGGCGACCGACTTGCCGGGGACCCCGCCAGCCGGGATCACGACCTGGTTCAGCGCGAACGGGAAGATCTCGCCGTCGGTGGTCAGGCCGTGCAGGTATTCGCCCTCGCTGCCGTCCTCGCAGAGCACGATGCCGCCGCGCGGGCTGACGCAGATGTTGTCGGGGTTGTTCAGCACGCTGGCATCCGGCGACGCGAAGAGCACTCGCATCGTCTCGGCCTGCGGGTCGTACTCGAAGACCTGGCCTTGGCCCTTCGGCCCGCCGCTGGTGGACACGATGTAGACCCGGTCGTTGCCGTACCAGGCGCCCTCGAGCCGCTTGAACACGGCGGCGCCGAGTGCGGCGCCCTGCACCGCGGGGCGGGTCTCGCCCGGGGCGTAGTCGGGGTTGGGCACCGTGACCCAGGAGGTCCGGTACTCCACGCCGGTGCCGTCGGCGTAGGTCGAGTACGACGATCCGTCCGGGGTCTGCACGACGAGCATCTGCAGTTCGCCGCCGGCGGACAACTCGCCCGCCTTGTTGGGCAGGTAGCGGTAGAAGCCGGACGGGGTGGCGTCCTCGGTCAGGTAGACGATCCCGGTCCTCGGGTCGACCGCGACCGCCTCGTGGCTGAACCGCCCCATCGCCTTGATGGGACGGGGGTCACCCTTGCGGTCGTAGGGGACCTCGAAGACGTACCCGTGGCGAGTGCCGTCCGGGGCGATCTCGGTGGTCTCCTCGCAGGTCAGCCAGGTGCCCCAGGGTGTCGGCCCGCCAGCGCAGTTGCGGATCGTGCCGGACAGGCTGCCCCAGGACTCGAGGAACTTGCCCTGGTCCGGGTCGAACACCAGGTTGGAGGTGCCGCCACCAGCCGCCGGGTTGTACGCCGGTGTGGTGAACGCACCGGTGTAGCTGCCACGCTCGTGGTTGCGGACCAGCGCGATCTTGCCGTCCGGGCGGCGGAACGCGGCCATCCCGTCGTGCGAACCCGGGGTTGCCACGCCGTCCGACATGAGGTCGCCGGTCCAGCCGTAGCTGATGTACTCGAAGCCCTTGGGCAGGGCCAGCAACTCCAGCCCCGTGGTGTGGTCCCTGGTCGGGTAGAGCGGACCGTAGTCGGGGCTGGACGGGCGCTTGCTCATCGGTGCCGCGCCGGCGGTACGCGCGCTGAGAGCTTCCAGGGGGCCGAGCGCGGCGAGTGCGGCTGCCGTCACGAGGCTACGCTTGAGAAGGCCGCGACGGGCCAGGCCCGGATCGATGTGCTCTGTCATGGATGCCATCTCCCTCTCACGTCAAGTCGCGAGCACGCTATCGATGGCGGGTCACGCCCAGGCCCAACAAGTCGAGAACCATGCGTGAACTGCTGGCCCTGCCAGCCGAGCCGGAACCGCTCACCGTCTCACCGGGGTCGGCGCGACGACGTCCAGCCTTGCCGGTGCAGCCGTTCGATGCCGTCCAGCAGCAGGTCCAGCGCGAACTCGAACTCGAACTGGTCGTCGCAGCCCTGCCCCACCACCGACTCGTCGTCGTGGGATGCCGCCCCGGCGATTTCGGCCAGGTGCGGGAATCGGGCCGCGACCTCCGGTGGTAGGGCCGCCGGCGGGTCGGGGTCGGTGATGCCGGACCGGCCGGCGCGCCGGGAGGCGTCGAACAGTTCCTGGCTGAAGCCCAGGATCCGGCTGCCCATCGCGTGCATCACGTGGTGGGCGAGGTCGGCGGAGAACCCGCCGGCCCGCAACGTCCCGACCACCGAGTCGAGGTAGGCGAGGATGGCCGGCGTCGCCATGTTCCGCGACTCGATCGCGAGCGGCGCCCAGGGGTGGCGCCGCAGCACCTGCCGCGCCGAGAGGATGCGCCCGCGGACCACGTGCTTCCAGCCGGCGTCGGGCACCGGCGGGTCGATCTCGCCGACGACCATGTCGATCATGCCGTCGAGCAGTTCGTCCTTGTTGGCCACGTGCTTGTAGAGGGCCATCGGCACGACGCCCAGATCCTGGGCGAGGTTGCGCATGCTGAGGGACTCGATCCCGGCCTCGTCGGCGAGCGCGACGGCGGCGCGCAGGACCCGGGTCCTGCTCAGCGGCGTCCGGCGCAGCGTGTCAGCCTGCTCAGCCATCTCGGTCCTCGTCTTTCCGGCGACGGTGGAAACCATAACCGCCTTGACGGGTGTACGGCGTACACCTACGCTGCTTCCATGCGGTGTACGCCGTACACCTTGAGGGGAGGGAAGATGAAGGCGATCGTCCAGGACCGATACGGCCCGCCGGAGACGCTCACGCTCGCGGACGTCGACGCGCCGGTGCCCGCCGCCGACGAGGTGCTCGTGCGCGTCGAGGCCGCCGCGCTCAACGCGTACGACTGGCACGCCATGCGTGGCGACCCACGGATGGCGCGGTTGGCCATGGGCCGGTCGAGGCCCCGGGCGCGCATCCGTGGCCGCGACTTCGCCGGCCGGGTCGAGGCCGTTGGCACCCACGTCCGGCAGGTACGCCCGGGTGACGCCGTCTTCGGCGACCTCGGCGACGCCAACGGCGCGTTCGCCGAGTACGTATGCGTGCCCGAGACCCTGGTCGCGCCGAAGCCGGCGAACCTGACGCCGCAGCAGGCGGCCGCCCTGCCGCTGGCCGGTACCACCGCGCTCATGGGACTGTGTGACGTCGGGCAGGTCGAGCCCGGCCACCGCGTCCTCGTCAACGGCGCCTCCGGCGGTGTCGGCACCCTGGCCGTCCAACTGGCCAGGGCACTCGGCGCGACCGTGACCGCGGTGTGCAGCACCCGCAACATCGACCTGGTTCGCTCCCTCGGTGCCGAACACGTCGTCGACTACACGCGCGACGACTTCACCCGCGATCCCCGCCGCCACGACGTCGTGTTCGACCTGGTCGGCAACCGCTCACTCACCGCGCTCCGGCGGGCGCTGACCCCGACCGGGACGCTGGTGCTCTCCGGCGGCGGCGTGTACCGGGGCGGCAGCCTCATCGGACCGATCTGGCTCCTCGCGCGCGGACGGCTGCTGGCACCCTTCGTTCGACACCGCATCGTCACACTCACCACGGCACCCGGCCGGCAACACCTCGACACGCTCCGCGCCCACGCCGAGACCGGCCGCCTCACCCCGGTCATCGACCGGACCTATCCGCTCCACGAGGTGCCCCAGGCCATCCGGTACCTCGAAGGTGAACACGCGCGGGCGAAAGTGGTCATCACCATCTGACTCACCAGCCGGGGGTGAGGTCGCTTCAGGACGTGACCCGTACCAGGAAATGAGGTCGTCCACGCCGTGGTCGGCCCTCGGACCGCACGGCGTCGCGTGTCGCCCAGGCGTGCCGGCCCGGACTCAGGCGTCGCGGGCGAACAGGGCCAGGCGTACCCGGTTGGGGCTGCCGGTCTTGGTCATCAGGCTGGTGATGTGGGTCTTGACCGTGGTGACGCCGATGTGGAGCCGTTCGGCGATCTCCGTGTTGGAAAAGCCTTCGGCGACCAGGTTCAGCACGTCCTGCTCCCGGGCGGTCAGCCCTTCGACCGGCCGAGGCGTCTCGGCGCGGACGTGCACCGCGCGGTGCACGAGGCGCCGCAGCACCTCCTGGCTGAACGGGCTGTCCCCGGCGGCGGCCCGGCGGACGCCGTCCAGCAGGTCGGCGGGGGGTGCGTCCTTGAGCAGGAATCCGCAGGCGCCGGCGGCCAGGGCCGGGTAGAGGTGGTCGTCGTCGCCGAACGTGGTCAGTACCACGACGCGGGTGGCGGGGCGGTCGGCGAGGATGCGGCCGGTCGCGGTGATCCCGTCGACGCCGGGCATGCGCAGGTCCATGACGACGACGTCGGGAATGAGCCGCGCGGCGAGGAGGATCGCGTCGCGGCCGTTGTCGGCCTCGCCGACGACCTCGATGTCGGTCTGGGCGTCGCAGAGCATGCGCAGGCCCGCGCGGATGAGGTGCTGGTCGTCGACCAGCAGGACGCGGATCATGCCGGCTCCGCCGTGCGCGGCCCCACCGGGGCCTCGCGTTCCTGCGGCACCGACGAGGCCGGCGTGGCGGCGGGGGAGCGGGAAGCGGGCGCCGGCGCGGTGGCCGCGACCGGGAGGACGGTACGCACCCGCCAACCCGCGCCCGTCGGCCCGGCCTCCAGCTGACCGCCGAGGACCTCGACGCGTTCGCGCATGCCGGTGATGCCGTGGCCTCCGATGGACGGCACCGACGCCGGCACCCACCCGCCACCGTCGTCCGACACCTCCCAGTGGACGGCCCCGTCGACCACGCTGACGGACAGCCGGGCCAGCGCGGACGTGCCGGCGTGCTTGGCCACGTTGGTCAGCGCCTCCTGGGTCAGGCGCAACACCGCCAGACCCCGGACCGCGTCGAGCGAACCGATCGCCGGGTCGATGTCGGCCTCCACGGTGACGCCGGCCTGGCGGGCCCGGTCGACGGTCGCGCCGAGGGCGGCCGGAAGCGCCGACGGCTCGATCGCGGTCAGGGCCGCGTCGCCGCGTACGCCCTCGGGGTCGCGCAGGACCGCGACCAGCCGGCGCAGGTCGGCCAGGGCCGCGCTTCCCGTGCCGTGCACGTCGTCGAACACCTCGTGCACCCGTGGGTCCAGGTCGGTCAGCACGTGCCGCGCGACGCCGACCCGCAGCACCATCGACGCCACGTGGTGCGCGACCACGTCGTGCAGTTCCCGGGCGATGGCGCTGCGTTCGTCGGCGCGCGCGGCGCGGCTCTCCGACTCGCGCCGGCGCTGCTCCTCCGCCGCCCGCTCCTGCGCCTGCCGGGCGAGTTCCCGGGTGGTCCGGATGACCAGGCCGAGCAGCAGCGGAACGCCGACCTCCACCAGCAGCCCGAAGACGCCGGAGAGGACCCGCAGGAACGGGTCGCCGATCGAGTCGGTCAGGTCGACTACGGCCAGCAGCCCGGCGGCCAGCCAGATGGTCCGTGGTCGGCGCGCCCGCATGGTCAGCTCGAGCAACGCCCAGCTGGCGCCCACCTGGTTGATCGCAATGTCGTCGATCAGGCCGATCGCCACCGCCAGCAGTGCGGTCTGCACCACCAGGTTCGCCAGGGGCCGGCGGTGCAGCACCGGCGCGACGGCGAACGCGGCCACGGCCAGGACCCACTGCATGGCGGGCGGCGTGTTTCCGCTGGCCGGGTTGCCGAGGACCAGGTAGCCGACGCCGCTCAGGTCGAGTAGCAGCATCCGCACGAGCGTGTCGCGCGCGTCGAACAGCCGCCCCACCCACCTCACGGCGTCAGCCTAGGCGCTGCGGCTCGGGGCGGGAACCTTGCTCGTCCACCTGGCCCGGACGCCCAGGTAGGCGGCCAGGCCGAGCGGCCCGAGCAGGATCGTCAGCACCAGCACCGGCGCCATGACCAGCGACGGGACGCCGCGTTCCCGGCTGTCGAGCCACGCCCACCGGCCGACGAACAGGTCGAACGCGATCATGTGCGCCCAGGCCGCCGCCGCGCCGTCGTCGGTGCCCAGCAGGTCGCGTATGCCGGTCAGGGTCGGGGACGCGACGGCCGGCAGCACCTCGGCGAGCGCCGGGACCACCAGGATCGCGTAGATCGCCAGGACCGGCGCCACGATCAGCGGCGACCTGATGACCCGGCCGGTCACGGACCAGTGCGGCAGCAGGATCATCAGCGCCCAGAACGGCGCGGCCACCGCGAACGTCAGGGTGAACAGCGTCCCGGTCATGCGGCCAGCACCAGCTCCGGTCGGCGCCGACGGGCCGCCACCACGCCGGCGCTGGCCGCGGCGGTGGCCACCACCAGGGCCGCCGCGGCGGTCAGGGTGAGCGCGTCCGGCCGCAGCAGCGGCTGCCCGCGCAGCGCCTGCCAGGTGAGCAGGAGCGTGAGTGCGCCGTACGCGCCGCCGGCGACGACCAGCAGCCGCGCCCGGGTGCGCTCGTCGAGTCGCCCGCCGGCGAACCGGGTCAGCAGGATGGCCAGGATCGGCAGCGCCTGCAACGCGTGCAGCCCCACGAAGTGCCCGATCCGCAGGTCCCCACCGGTGGTGCTCCACCCGACCAGCGGCAGCCCCGGCCCGCCGTCCGGCACGCCCACGCTGTGCGCCCCGGCGACCCCCTCGATGCTCTGGGCCTGGTCGGGCATCGCCATCGGAATCGCCACCAGCATGCCGAGCAGCGTAAGGCCGAGTGCCCACCCGATCGCGGTCTTGCCGGCCCGGTTCGCGATCGGCTGCCGGAGCACCACGATCCCGATGACGACGTGGGCGGCGAACAGCACCATGATCGTCGCACCCATCAGCTGCCACAGGGCGGCGTTCAGCGGACTGGTCTCGTTGAAGTGGCTGGTCGTGCCGCGCAGCACCTGCCCGACGATGATCGCCATCTCCACCACGCCCACGGCGACGACGGTGGTGGCCGCCCACTCCGCGATCCGGCTGCGGCGCGGCAGCAGGGAGAGCATCCAGGCCAGGGTGGTGCCGTAGAGCACGAAGGACACCGAGAACTTGAACGGCTTGAGCCAGATCGGCACGCCGGTGAGGACCCGCGAGTCGGCGACGATGCCGACCGCGGAGACGACGGCGAGGACGGCCATCGCCCAGACGAAGGTCATCAGTGGGCGGTTCCACTGTGCGGCCCGACGAAGTGTGGTTGTCATACCTGCAGATGCTGGTGCGAGGCATGGCTGAGTTCGCCCGACCTCAAGCCCGGGTTACGGCCGACGGTCGGAGCGCGTCTCCTCCCTGGGGAGGAGACGACCCTCCCGCGCCTCCGGCCCCTCCCGGCAGCCCGTTCGGTGACGTCGTGGCGGCTGCCGTCGAGCGCCGCCGCCGTCAGCCCACGCCGATGCGGACCGGCTCGTCGTCGGGTCCGCCGGGCAGCCGGACGACCACCCGCCCGTCCGCCGCCGTCACGATGCCCCGGCTCGCGTGGACCGGCCGGTCGGTGGCGAGCACCACCTCGTCGTCGCCCTGTGTCGGGCGCAGCAGCACCTCGTCGCCGTGCTGGGCGACCAGGTCGCAGGTCGTTTCCACCAGCGTCGCGGCGCCGACCCTGATTCCGTACGGCAGGACCAGCCCGGTCCGCGCGGGCACCCGCAGCCGGCGGCCGGCCAGCACCGGCTCGCCGTGCCAGCCCAGCGCGACGGTCACCGCCGACGGGGCCACGTTGACCAGGTGCAACAGCCGCTGCCCGGCGCGGTCCACGGTCGACGTGAGCACCAGCCCGGGGCCGTCCGGGTCGGGGGCGAGTCGGGGACGCACCCCGAGCCGGTCCAGGGCGGTACGCCAGAAGCCCAGGTCGCAGGGGACGTCGGCGGTGACCACCAGGGCCCGGCCGGCGCCGACGCTGACCTCCACCGCGCACGGCTCGCCGGAGCCCACCTCGGTCAGCAGCGGCTCGGCGGTCGCGCCGGCGAGCCGTTGGGCGTAGCCGACCCGGACCTCGGCCGTCCAGCCGACCCCGACGACCGAGGGGAAGTAGTGCGGTCCGCCGTCGGACCGTCCGGTGACGGTGAGCCCGAGCGCGTCGGCCAGCAGGGTGCACGGGGTGCCGTCGTGGTCCCGTTCCGGCAGCACACCGTGCAGCAGCAGCCGGCCGCCGCGGCGCAGGTGCGCGACCAGCCGCTGCTGGACGTCTCGGCCGAGGGTGGCGGCGCTGGCCAGGGCGATCACCGGTGGAGTGGTCGCCGGGTCGGCCGACTGGAGGTCGACGGCGGGGAACGAGAAGCCGGCGAGCAGCAACGCCCGGGCCAGCACGTCGCGCGGGCCCATGCCGCGGAACCGTTCCAGGTCGGCGACCTGCTCGGCGCGGGACGCCGAGGCCGGGTGGTGGTACTCGGTCAGGTAGTGGTCGGGCACGAAGCCGAGCGCCAGCCCGTCGTGCTCCTCGTCGGAGTCGGCCAGCAGGTCGGCGATCCCGCCGATGGCGTGCAGCGCGCGCCGGGCCGCGTCGAAGGTCGGGTTGAGTCGCCCCTCGGGGTCGACCGGCGCGGCGAATCCGTGCCGCTCTCCGGTGAACGCGATCCGGTCGTTTCCGTCGCCGACCGGCTCGGCCAGGGGCGGGTTGTAGCCGCCGGCGAAGAGGTAGAGGTTGAGCAGCCGGTTGCCCTGGGCCACGCAGAGCCGGGTCTTCAGCTCGACCGCCTCGGGCGGGTAGAGGGTGGACAGGTCCTGCCCGTAGTCGCCGTTGCCGGCCTCGAACTCCAGCGAGGTCAGTGGCTGGTCGGCGTCGTGCACGGCGGCCAGGAAGGCGTTGCCGACGTACAGGTCGGCGACGTTGGTGACGGTCAGGTCGCCCAGGTAGTAGTCGGAGCCGGAGGTGAGCTGCGGCTGGCCCCGGTAGGCCTCGAAGAGCTGGCTGATTCCGATCGGGAAGGTGCGCCCGCGCCCGCCTCCGGTGCCGTGGACGTTGACCAGGAAGGGCACCCCGGTCACTCCGTGCCGCTCGGCGGAGGCGCGCAGCGCCGCGACGTAGCGTCGGTAGCGGTCGCGCATGTAGCGGCCCAGGGCGTCGTGCACCGCCAGGGACCGCGGCTCGGCCGGCGTTCGCAACGCCGCCGACCAGGCAATTGGGTCGCCCGGGTCGACGCCGGTCCGCTCGGCGGCGCCGCCCTTGCCGTACCGGTCGACCGCCCACCGGCGCAGGTCCTCGCAGACCCCGTCGGTCAGGTCGGGTGAGTTCGTCACCCAGGAGAGCATCCCGATCTCGTTGTCCAACTGGACGGCGACCACCGGCCCGCCCCGGTCGGCGAGCCGCTCGGCGATCACCGGCATCACCTCGGCGTACCAGCCGTCGGCGGCGGCGAGGAACTCCGGCGCCAGGTAGTCGATGGTGCGGGTGTCGATCGGCGCGCCGTCCCAGGTGGTCGGCAGCAGGTGCGGGTGTTCGTCGTACAGCCGGTAGGGGATGCCCTCGTTCTTGATCTCGGCCATGACGAACGGGCCGGGCCGGACGATCGCCTGCAGACCCCGCGCGTTGGCCAGGTCCAGGAAGCCGCCGAGGTCGCGCTGTTCGTGGGTACGGCCGGTGAGGTCCACTGTGCCGTCCGGTAGTTCGTGCCAGAGCCACGGCACGTAGGTCGCCACGGTGTCGCCGCCGCACTCGCGGAGCCGGTCGAGCCGGTCTGTCCACTGGGCCCGGGGTAGCCGGAAGTAGTGCACCTCCCCGGCGAGCAGCAGTCGGGGTCGACCGTCGACGACGATCCTGCGGTCGTGGAGAAGAACTCGCGACATGCGGTTTCCCTCTTCCTCTCGCCGGACTTCCCAGGCGTCCACTTGTGATCTGGCTCGCACCTGCTTATGGTGCCTGAAACCGGTTTCTGTAAACCGCACGTTACGGATCGAGGGGGCCATGGGCAACAGTCGGGTCACGGTTCGGGAGATCGCCCGGCTGGCCGGCGTCTCCGTCGCCACGGTGTCCCGGGTCTGGAACGGCACCGGCCAGGTGTCAGAGGAGATGCGCCGGCGCGTCCTCGAAGCCATCGAGGAGCACGGATACCGTCCGGACCACCTCGGGCGGGCGTTGGCCGCCGGCCGGCACGGCGCGCTCGGCCTGGTCTTTCCCGGTCTGTCCGGCCCCTACTTCACCGAGCTGATCCAGGGCTTCGAGTCGGAGGCGGTGCCGGCCCGGGCCAGCGTGCACATCCTCTGCACGCACATGCGTGAGGACTCCGACGCGCAGGTGCTGGAGATGGCCCGCCGGGTCGACGGGATCGCGGTCATCGGCGGCACCATCTCCGAACCGGTCCTGCTCCGGCTCGCCGAGATGGTCCAGGTCGTCGTGCTGGCCGGCCGGGGGGCGGGGACGGTTCCCTCGGTCAGCGTCGACAACGCGCCCGCCATTACCCGGCTGACCCGGCACCTGCTCGTCGACCACGGCCTGCGCGACCTGGCCTTCGTCGGCAACCCGGACGGGTCGCCCGACATCAGCGAGCGGTGGGCCGGTTTCCTCGCCGCCCACCGGGAGCTGGCGCTCACCCCGCCCGCCGAGCCGGTCCGGGTCGCCATGCAGCAGCCCGACGGCGTCCTCGCCGCCGAGCAGCTGCTGCGTGACGGGGCCGCGCCGCAGGCGGTCGTCTGCGCCAACGACGAGATCGCTCTCGGCGTCCTCGTCGGCGCCCTCGGCCGGGGCCTGCGGGTGCCCGAGGACCTCGTGATCACCGGGTTCGACGACGCACCCATGGCCGCGCTCGTCTCGCCCCCGCTCACCACCGTCCGGCAGCCGGTGCGGGACCTGGCCGCGGAGGCCGCCCGGCTGATCCTGAACGCCGTCGAGGCCCCTGGCGCGGCGGCTCCCGACAGCATCGTCCTCCCCACCGAGCTCGTCGTGCGCCGCAGCTGCGGCTGCCCGACGGGCGCCCCCCTTGGAGGTATCGGTCAATGAAGAGATCGAAGCTCGCCCGGATCGCCGCGATCGCGGCCGCCGTCGCCCTCGCGGCCAGCGGCTGCACCGGCACCGAACAGGAGTCCGGCCCCGGCACCGACGGGCGGGTCGCGTTCCTCGACTACGGTGACTTCGGCGGCGGCAGCAACCCGCAGGCCAACTACAACCCGTACCTGGAGGCCAGCCGGCTCGGCGCCACCGAGTACGTCTTCGAGCAGCTGATCACCTACGACAACTACGGGTGCCAGGCCAAGCCCTGGCTCGCCACCGAATGGAGGTGGACCGACCCGCAGACGCTCGTCTGGAAGCTGCGCGACGGGGTGAAGTGGAACGACGGCAAACCGTTCTCCGCCGACGACGTCACCTTCACCTACGACATGCTCAAGGCGCACAAGGCGCTGGACGTCAAGGGCATCTGGCGGTACCTCAGCGCGGTCGAGGCGACCGACCCGCACGCCGTCACCATGCGGTTCACCCAGCCCGGCGCGGCGGCGTTCACGCTGTTCAGCGAGATCAAGGTCGTACCGAAGCACGTCTGGTCCACCGTCGGCGACCCGGTGACCTTCACCAACGCCGACCGGCCGGTCGGCACCGGACCGTTCACCGTCAAGGCGTTCAACCCCCAGCAGCTGACGCTCGGCCGCAACGCCGACTACTGGCAGGCCGACAAGGTCAAGGTCGACGAGCTGCGGTTCCACAAGGCCGACGGTGGCGGGCAGATCGACCAGCTCAAGCTCAGCCGAGGCGAGTACGACACCAACGCCATGTTCGTGCCGGACGTCAAGAAGGCGTACGTCGACCGGGACCCGGAGCACAACAAGTACTGGTACCCCTCCGGCGGCTCGATCAGCGTCTACATGAACCTCACCAGGGCGCCGTTCAACGACACCGCCTTCCGCAAGGCGCTGGTGCCCGCGTTCAACCGGCAGGAGATCGTCGACAAGGCGCAGCTCGGCTACGTCAAGCCGGCGAGCCAGACCGGTCTCGTGGTGCCCGGCCAGGCCGACTGGCTGCCCAGGGACATCCCCAACCAGGGCGTGGTCGGCTACGACGCGGCCAAGGCCGACGCCGACCTGACCGCCGCCGGCTATCCCCGCGACGGCGACGGCAAGCGCGTCGGCAAGGACGGCAAGCCGATCTCCTTCAGCTTCCGGGTGCCCGGCTCCTGGACCGACTGGGTGCAGGCGCAGCGGATCATCGTGGCGAACCTGACCGCGCTCGGCTTCGCCGTCCGGGCCGAGACCCCCACCCCTGAGGCGTACGAGAACGACCGCGCGATCGGCAACTACGACATGCTGCTCGGCGTGCACGGCGGCAGCTGCAACATGTTCCGCAACTTCCAGGAGCCGCTGGCCAGCGACCAGTCCGCGCCGGTGGGCAAGAAGGCGGTCAGCAACTTCGTCCGTTGGAACGACCCGCGCACCGACGAACTCATCGACAGGCTGCGCACCGCCACCGACGAGGCGGCGCAGAAGGCCGCGGTCGCCGACCTGACCAGGGTGATGACCGAGCAGGTGCCGATGATCCCGCTCTGGTACGGCGCCAAGTGGTTCCAGTACCGCACCGCGAAGGCGACCGGCTGGCCCAACGAACAGAACCCCTACGCCGCGCCCAGCGACAACCTGCTGATCATCACCAACCTGCAGCCCGCCGCGACCGACGCCAAGTAGCCGACGGGCCGGCCGGCGCCCCGCGCGTCGGCCGGCCCGTCGGAGGAGAAGGGATGGCTCCCGTGGCCTACTTCGCCAGACGCTTCGCATTCTTCCTCGGCACCCTGTGGGCCGCCGTCACCCTCAACTTCCTGATCCCCCGGCTGCAGCCCGGAGACCCGGCCGAGGCCATCGTGTCCCGGCTGGCCGGGCAGAGCGAGAGCGTCGACCCGGCCCAACTGCAGGCCGTCCGGATCATGTTGGGCACCCCCGACGGCAATCTCTTCGAGCAGTACCTGCAGTACCTCGGCGCGGTGGTGCAGGGCGACTTCGGGGTGTCGTACACCTACTTCCCCTACAGCGTGACCCACATGATCGGGCAGGCGCTGCCGTGGACCGTGATCCTCGTCGGGGTCACCCAGATCATCTCGTTCGTCGTCGGCACACTGCTGGGCACCTGGGCCGCGTACCGCCGCAACAGCCGCGTCGACTCGGTCATCACCCTCGGTTCGACGTTCCTCGGGACGCTGCCGTTCTTCTGGCTCGCCCTGCTGCTCATCTACGTGTTCGCGATCACCCTGCGCTGGTTCCCCGAGCGCGGCGGGTACGGCGGCGGCAGCTCACCCGGTTGGAGCTGGATCTTCATCTCCGACGCCTTCCAGCACAGCGTGCTGCCCGCCGTGGCGCTGCTCATCACCGGCCCGATCGGCTGGATCATCGGCATGCGCAACAACATGGTGCAGAGCCTGGGCGAGGACCACACCCGCCTCGCCGTCGCCCGTGGCCTGCCCCGGCGACGCATCGCCATCACCTACGGTGCGCGCATCGCGATCCTGCCCAACGTCACCGGCTTCGCCATCGCGCTGGGCAGCGTACTCGGCGGCACCGTGCTGGTCGAGACGGTCTTCAACTATCCCGGCATGGGCCGGCTGCTCCTCGAGTCGGTGTCCAGCCGGGACTACCCGCTGATGCAGGCGATCTTCCTGTTCACCACGATCGGTGTGCTGGTGGCGAACTTCCTGGCCGACCTGCTGTACGGCTTCCTCGACCCACGGGTGCGAAAGGTGGAGTCAGCATGAGAATCGCCCGCGACGAGCGGGGTGAGGTCGCGTGAGCACGCCGGCCCCCGCCGTACCCGCCCCGGGCACGGACACCGAAGGCGTCCAGGCCGCCGCCACCGAACTCGCCCGCCACAGCCGGCTGCCCGGCTGGTTCGTCATCCTCTGGCGCAACCGCAAGTGCCGCATCGGGCTGCTGATGCTGACCGCGTTCATCGCGGTCGCGGTCTTCGCGCCGCTCGTCGCGCCGTACGACCCGCGCGACGACGCCTTCCCCACCTCGCTCGGCCCGACCGGCAGCCACTGGCTCGGCACCACCGCCCAAGGCGAGGACGTCCTGTCCCAACTGGTCGTCGGCGCCCGCACCTCGCTCGTCGTCGGCCTCGCGGCCGGTGCCCTGTCCACCCTGATCGGGCTGGTCATCGGGTTGACCGCCGGCTACCTGCGGGGCTGGGTCGACGAGGTGCTGTCCTTCCTGATCAACCTCGGGCTGGTCGTGCCCGCGCTGCCGCTGATGGTGACGCTCGCCGCGTACGCCCCGGTCCGCGGGCTGTGGCTGATCATCTTCGTGATCAGCGTGACCGGCTGGGCGTACGGCGCCCGGATCAAGCGGTCCCAGATCATCACGCTGCGCACCCGCGACTACATCACCGCGGCCCGGTTCGCCGGCGACGGCACCGCGCGCATCATCGCCCGGGAGATCGTGCCGAACATGACCTCGCTGATCGTGGTCGGCTTCATGGGCGCGGCGCTCGGCGCGATCGGCGGCGAGGCGGGCCTGGCCTTCCTCGGGCTCGGCGACCCGCAGACGGTCAGCTGGGGCACCATGCTCAACCAGGCGAGCCTCGGCGGCGCCCTGCTCACCGGCCAGTGGGCCTGGCTGGTCGCCCCCGGCCTGGCCCTGTCCCTGCTGATCACCTCCTTCACGCTGATCAACTTCGGCATCGACGCGCTGAGCAACCCCCACCTGCGGGAGGACTGACATGACCCTGCTCGAGGTGGACCACCTCACCGTCACGTACACCCCCCGCGACCTGCCGGCGAACCGGGCCGTGCACGACGTCTCGTTCACCATCGCCGAGGGCGAGTTCGTCGGCCTGCTCGGCGAGTCCGGCTGCGGCAAGTCGACGCTCGGCAACGCCGTGCTGCGGCTGCTCTCCCCGCCGGCCCGCATCACCGGTGGCCAGGTCACCTTCGACGGCGTCGACCTGACCACCGCCGGGGAGGAGCAGTTGCGGGAGCTGCGCTGGGCGGACCTGTCCACCGTCTTCCAGAGCAGCATGAACTCGCTCAACCCGGTGATCCGGGTCCAGGCGCAGTTCGCCGACACCTTCGCCGCGCACAAGGTGCCCGGCGACGTCACCGAACGGGCCATCGAGCTGCTCGAGCTGGTGTCCCTGGACCGGCGGGTGCTCCGGGCGTACCCGCACGAGCTCTCCGGCGGCATGAAACAGCGCGTGGCGCTGGCCCTCGCGCTCGCGTTGCGTCCCAAGCTGGTGCTGCTCGACGAGCCCACCACCGGGCTGGACGTGGTGGTGCAGCGCGGGATCCTCACCCGGCTGGCCGAGCTGCGCCGCGAGCTCGGCTTCGCGGTGCTGTTCATCAGCCACGACCTGGGCGCCGTCCTCGACATGGCCGACCGGGTGATGGTGATGTACGGCGGCGAGATCGTGGAGGACCGGCGGGCCGCCGACATGCTCCACGAGCCACGGCACCCCTACACGCGCGGCCTGCTCGGCTCGTACGCCGACCCCCGGTTGCCGGACGTGCGGGTCACCTACATTCCCGGTCGGCCACCGGACCTGTCCCGGCCGCACACCGGCTGCCTCTTCACCCCACGCTGTCCGCACGCCGAGGACGCCTGCCGGACGACGCACCCGCGGCTGCTCCCCGACCACGGCGGGCTGGTCCGCTGCCTGGTCGCCCAGGAGGACCGGCTGCCGTTCGTCACCCTCGGCGCCGCCGCCACCCTCGACAGCCACTTCCCGGCCGCCGGCACCCTGACCCGGCAGGCCGACACTCCCGCGGGCGAGGGCGACGCGGTGCTGTCCGTGGAGAACGTGAGCAAGCGCTACACGAGCCGGCGCGGGTTGCGCACCAGCACCGTCGAGGCCGTCCGCGAGGTGTCCTTCGCGCTGCGCCCCGGCGCGGTGACCGCCCTGGTCGGGCAGAGCGGCAGCGGCAAGTCGACGATCGCCCGGATCATCACCGGGGTGGAACGCCCCAGCGCCGGCGAGGTGCGGTTCACCGGCGGCTCCGGAACCGGGATCCGGGTGGACCGGCTGCGCGGCCAGGCCCTGCGCGACTACCGGCGGCACGTGCAGATGGTCTTCCAGGACCCGTTCAGCGCGCTGAACCCGACCCGCACGGTGGCGTACGCCCTGTCCCGGCCGCTGGTCAACTTCGCCGGGCTGCGCGGCGACGCCGTCCGGGAGCGCGCGGCCCAGCTGCTGGAGCGGGTGGGGCTCGCCCCGGCCGGGCAGTTCCTCGACAAGCTGCCGCACCAGCTCTCCGGCGGGCAGCGGCAGCGGGTGGTGACCGCCCGGGCCCTCGCCCCCGAGCCGCAGGTGCTGATCGCCGACGAGCCGATCTCCATGCTGGACGTGTCGATCCGCGCCGAGATCCTGGAGCTGCTCGGCGAGCTGGTCCGAGAGCGGCGGCTGGCGATGCTCTACATCACCCACGACCTGCTCAGCGCCCGGCTGCTCGCCGACGAGGTGCTGGTGCTCCACCAGGGGATCCTGGTGGAGCGCGGCCCGACCCGCGAGGTGATCGGCACCCCCCGGGACGACTACACCAGGTTGCTGCTCGACTCGATCCCCAACCCGTTCGCGGGAGCCACCGGCAGGGAGAGCACGCCGTCGGCCTGACATCAGGGCGCCCGCCATTGCCCGGCGGCCCCCGGGCCCCGACCGGCCTCCCCACGGTGACGGGGGAGGGGAGGCCGGCCGGTCAGGCCAGCCAGGCGGTCGAGCGGGCTGGCAGCTTGCCGGCTCCCGCCGCGCCGCTGGCGAGTAGGACCCGGTCCCCGTAGGGCCGCCAGTCGACCGGCCCGTCACCGAGGTTCACCAGGCAGGTCGGCCCGCCGGCGCCGCGCCGGAAGGCGAGACAGCAGGCCGGCGCCTCGCGCCAGGACAGCCGCGCCGGTCGACCCCGCCAGCAGGTACCGCGCAGCGGCAGCGCCGCCCGGGCCAGGGCCAGCGCCGACGTCCGGTCGTGGCGTTGGCGGGCCACCGAGAGCGCTCCCCAGCCCGACGGCTGGGGCAGCCACGGCGTGGACCCGGCCGGGCCGAAACCGTACGGCGCCGGGCCTGCGGTCCACGGCAGCGGCACCCGGGCGCCGTCGCGCCCCCGGTCCACGCCGCCGGAGCGGCGGAACACCGGGTCGCGGATCGCGTCGTCGGGCAGCGCGACGTCGGGCAGGCCGAGTTCGTCCCCGGCGTACAGGTAGACCGCGCCGGGCAGCGCCAGCATCATCAGCAGCACCGCCCGCGCGCCGTCCGGTCCCCACCGGTCGGCCGCTCGCCGTACGTCGTGACTGCCGTGCACCCACGTGGGCAGCCGCCCGTGCCGGGTGGTGGCGGCCAGGAGCGCCTCGACGCCCTCGCGCCACGGCTGCGGGCGCAACGGCCAGTAGAGCGGGTCCATCGCGAACGCCTGCCCCAGCTCGTCGGGGCGCAGGTAGGGCGAGATCACCTCCGGCCCGCCCCAGGTCTCCGCCACGCCGAGCCGGTCACCCGGGTACGACGCCAGCTCCCGCGCCCACCGGCGGTAGATCTCGTGCACCTCGTCCCGGTCGCTGTACGGCGCCGGGTCACCGGGCTGCCAGCCGGGCGGCAGCTCCGGGTAGTCGGGGTCCTTCCACAGCGAGCCGGCCGCGTCGAAGCGGACGCCGTCGACCCCGCGGTCCAGCCAGAACCGCAACGTGGCCAGCGCGTCGGCGGCCACCTCCGGGTGCTCGTGGCGCAGATCGGGCTGCTCGGTGTCGAACAGGTGCAGGTACCACTCGCCGTCGCCGAACGGCGTCCACGCCGAGCCGCCGAAGATGGACCGCCAATTGTTCGGCGGCTCCGCACCGGCCGGGCCGCGGCCGGGCCGGACGTGGAACCGGGCCCGCTCCGGCGAGCCGCGGCCGGCGGCGCGGGCGGTGACGAACCACGGATGGGCCGAGGAGACGTGGTTGAGCACCAAATCGACCAGCACCCGCAGGCCGAGCCGGTGCGCGTCGGCGACGAGGCGGTCCACGTCCTCGAGGGTGCCGAGCCGGGGGTCGACATCGCGGTGGTCGGTGACGTCGTACCCGGCGTCGCGGTCGGGGCTGGGATAGAACGGGGTGACCCAGACGGCGTCCACGCCGAGCGCGGCCAGGTAGGGCAGCCGGGAACGCAGACCGGGCAGGTCCCCGAGACCGTCGCCGTCGGCGTCGGCGAAGGAACGCAGATACACCTCGTAGGTGACGGCCTCCCGCCACCATGGTCCGGTGTGGGTCATCGCGGGGTCAGCTCCACCAGTGCGAGGGACGGCAGGGGCAGGGTCAGCGGCAGCCGCAGGCAGCCGCCGTCCGGCGCGACGGTGACCGGCGGTCCCGCACCGGCGAGGGTGTCGGCGGCCCGCAGCCCGGCCCACTGCTCCTCGGTGGGCCAGCCGTCGACGCCGAGCCGGCGCGCGGTCGCGGCGAGGTTCGACGTCCGCTCGTCCAGCCGGCGGTGCCGGAGTTCGTACCCGGCTGCGGGCAGCCCGTCGATGCGCAGCCGCACCGTACGGCTCAGCCGGCGGCGCTGGTCGGGCCGGCCCAGCACACCCTGGTCCAGCGTGCCGTTCCAGAGCACCACGGCGATCCGCCCGCTGTCCGGGTCGACGGACGGCCAGGTCCGCACCAGCGTTCCCGCGCCGTCCCCGTCGAGCCGGGCGGCGAGCTGCACGGGCGCGAGCTGTTCCAGCATCCACAGTGCCCAGAACCGGGGCTTGGCCAGGTTGCCTACCGACAGCAGCCCGAACCCGCCGTGCAGCAGCGCGGGCGGACGGCCCAGTTCCTCGAAGTGGTCGCTCGCCACCCAGCAGGCCAGCGCCGCGACCCGGCCGGCCGCCTCCTGCATCCCGGTGGCCACGAAGGCGGCCGAGAGCACCGAGTCGTTGACCGGCGCGAAGTGGGTGGGGGAGGGGCCCCACTCCGTCCAGAGCAGTGGGGTGCCGGCCCGACCGTGCCGCTCCAGGGCCGGTCGCAGGTCCAGCGGCGGGCTGCCGTAGACATGGGTGGAGAGGAAATCCAGCGGCGCGCCCGAGGCGTCGACGTGGTCGAGGAACGGCTCTATCCATCTCGTCGCGGCGGTCGCCGGCCCGCCGACCGGCAGGCCGGGGCAGGCCTCGCGCACCGCCCTGGCCGTCACGTCGTACATCCGCAGGTAGTCCTCGCGGGTGCCGGTCCAGAAGCAGTCCAGGTCCGGTTCGTTCCACACCTCGACCGCCCACCGCCGCAGCTCTGCGTCGCCGACTCGGGCCCGCAGGTGCCGGATGAGGCCGCCGACCAACGCCGCCCACCGGTCCCAGTCGCGGGGCGGGCTGGACACGCCCGCCGCGGTGACCTCGCGGGACGGGTCGCGGGCCAGCGCCCGCGGCACGAACGACAGCTCCAGCACCGGCCGCAGGCCGGTCGGGGCGAGTGCGTCGAGCACGGCGTCGACGCCGGTGAAGTCGTGCACCGCGCGGCCGTCGACCTCCTGGTAGACGCCCAGGTCGTCGCCGAGGATGCCGTGCGCGCGGACCCGTTCGACGCCCAGCTCGCGGCGCACCCGGCCGAGCGCGGCGGCCAGCCCGGCCCCCATCTCCTCGCCGCCCACCCGGTCGGTGCAGAGCAGCAGGCTCAGGTGCTCCGAGCCGACCATGTCCCGCCACGGGCGGGGCACCGGCCCGACCGGGTGGGCGGCGTCGACGGTCACCTCGACCACCGCGTCACCGCCGTCGCGGGCCGTGACCGGCGCCGATCCCGGCCCCAGCGGACCGTCGCCGGGCCGGTCCGGGTCGAGCACCGGGCGCACCGCGTACCGCACGCGCCGCCCGGGCTCGACGGTCGTGTCGGCGTACGGCGGGCCGGGCACCGCGAGCAGGTCACCGCCGCGATGGTCGACCACCCGGTACGGGCCGTCGCCGTCGGCCCGGTGCACCAGGTAGCCGGCGGTGCCGGGCACCGGATCCCAGTCGACGTCGACCTGCCCGCGACCTGCCCGTACCCGGATGCCGTGGCCGTGTCCCCGCCCCGGCAGGCCCGGGGGCTCGCGGCCCGCCCGAAGGGCCGCGGACGTGGAGGCGCCGGCCGCGGGCGTGGCCGCGCCGGAGGTCGTGGCGTCGGGCGGCGGAGGGTTCGGCCGCACGGTCAGCCTCCGGCCACCTCGACGAGCACCGCGCCCGGCTGCGGCAGGTGCAGCTCCACCACCGCCGCCGTGCCCTCGACGGCGGTGGCGACCTCCTCGAGCGGTAGCGCGTCGACGGCGCGCAGCGCGTCCCACTGCTCTCCGACCGGCCACTCGGTGATGCCGAGCTGCTCGGCCAGGGTGGTGATGTCGCCGTGCTCGCGGTCGAGCCGGGTGGCGGTCACGGTCCGGCCGGCCGCGCCGTCGACGACCAGGCGGATCCGGCGGGCGAGCGCGGGGTCGCCGTCGCGCTTGGACTGGTCCAGCGTGGACGACCACACGAGGACGGCCAGGCTGCCGTCCGCGCGCCGGCTGGCCCAGGTCTGGACGAGGCCGCCGGCGCCGTCCCCGCCGGCGCGCACCGGCAGTTCGGTATCGCCGAGCCGGCTGAGCATCCGCAGCGCGTGGTAGCGGGGCTTGGCGATCCCGCCGACGGTGATCAGACCGAAGCCGCCGTGCAACAGCCGTGGCGGTCGGCCCAGCTCCTCGAAGTGGTCGCTGGCCACCCAGTAGGACAGGGCGTCCACCCGGCCCGCTGCCGAGCGCATGCCGGTGAGCAGGAACGTCGCCGCGGACGTGCCGTCGTTGACCGGGTGGAAGTGGGTGGGCGTCACGCCCCACTCGGTCCACAGGATGCGGGCGTGCCCGAAGCCGAGCCGCTCCAGGGTGGGGCGCAGGTCCAGCGGCGGGCTGCCGTAGGTGTGCGTGGAGACGAAGTCGACCGGAGCGCCGGAGCGCCGTACGTGCTCCAGCAGCGCGTCGACCCAGCCGGCGGCGGCGGACGACGGCCCACCGACGGGGATCCGGGGGTCGACGTCCTTGACCGCCTTGGCGGTCACGTCGTAGAGCCGCATCCACTCCTCACGGGTGCCCGACCAGAACACCTCCAGGTTGGCCTCGTTCCACACCTCGAAGTCCCAGCCCAGCACCTCCTCGCCGTACCGGTCGAGCAGGTGCGCGACGAGGGCGCGGACCAACTCGCCCCAGCGGTCCCAGTCCCTCGGTGGGGAGATGACCCCCCGGTACTCGAAGACCGTCCGCTCCGGGTCGCTGGCCAGGTCGCGGGGCATGAAGCCGATCTCGACGACCGGTCGCAGCCCGACGGACAGGAGCAGGTCGTAGACCCGGTCGACGCCGGAGAAGTCGATCACCGGCTCGCCGTCGACCTCCCGGTAGACGCCGAGGTCGTCGTGGAGGATCGAGTGCGCGCGAACCGTCTCGACGCCGATCTCGTCGCGGATGCGGCGCAGCGCGGCGAGCAGCTCGCCGCCGATCTGCCGGCCGCCGGAGGTGTCCGTGCAGAGTAGCTGGGACAGCCGCTCGCTACCGATCATCGGCTGCCACGGCCGGGCCAGCGCGGCGCCGTCCGCGGCAGCGTCGACCTGGAGGACGACGGTCGGGGCGACGCCGGTGGCGGGCAGCGACGCGCAGGTCACCCGCGCCCCGAGCGGGCCGGTGACGGTGACCTCGGGGACGGCGGCGACCGCGTAGGCGTACGGCTGGCCGGGCTCGCCGGTGGTGTCGACGTACCAGGTGTCGGGGATGGCGAGGACGTCACCGCCGAGGTGGTCGATCGGGGTCAGCTCGCCGTCGGCGGCGCCGTCGCGCACCGGCGCGCGGTGCACCAGGTAACCCACCGCGCCGGGCACCGGGGACCACGAGAGACGGACGTGGTGGACTCCGGCGACCGCCGCCAGACCTTCCGGCGGGGCGAGGACGGGCGTGCCGTCAGTCGTGCCCGCCTCGTCGCTGCGCAACGCGATCCGTGACTCCCAGTCGGATCGGGCGTCTGCCGGCTGGTGGTCGCTGATGCTCGTCACCGGGGCACCTCCTGTCGTCGTGTGGTCCGGTCCGAGCACTGTAACCGGTTTCTGCGCGAGTCGCTCCCCTCCGCCCGCACCCTTGCGGACTCTGATCGGGTTCGATCCGTCGGACGCACCCCCGGCGCTCCGCCGCGGTGAGCGGGACGAGCCCCGACCTCCGCACCTGGCCCGGCACGCCGCGGCCGGCGCTCCGGATGGCATCCGGAGCGCCGGCCGCGGGCCACGTGAGGTCAGAGCGTGGCGCACTGCCCCTGCACGGGGCCGGTCACCTCGTTCGGCTGACCGTCGTCCTGTGGCGCCGGCTCGTTGCCGGTGCAGCGCAGGGGGCCCTCGATGACGTTGCCCGCCAGAACCGACGGCCCCCGTCCGTCGACCACGGTCACCGGCCCCGCCACCGACGAGTCGACCAGCCTGAAGTCACCGGTGGTGCCGGTAACGGAGAGCGGCCCGACCACCGAGCTGTCCCGTACGGTCACGCCGGCCGCCCGTCGGGCCACGACCGGTCCCTCGATGGTGCTGTCCCGGACCACCAGCGTCGCCCCGTTGCCCACCGAAACCTGCCCGGACACCGTGGCATCCCGCAGGCAGGTGGTCCCCGTCGTGACGTCGAGCGGCCCCGCGTACCTGCCACTGACGACGCGGCTGCACACCGCCGGGAGCGCGAAGTTCCACCGATACAGGCGGGACACCCGGCCGTAGTAGAGGTTGCCGTCGCCGCCCTTGGTGAGGAATGCCACCCGGCCGGCGGCCAGCTCGACGGCGTTCCACGTCGCCGGGTCGATCCGCCAGAGGCTGTCGGACACCGACGCGTAGAAGAAGCCGTCGCCGGCGAGGACGAGACCCCGCTCGTGGCCGTACATCGTCGTCTCGTTCGGGAAGAGCCGTTCCGACCTGGTGACCGTGCGGGTCGTCGGATCGAAGGTGAACAACGTGCCGTCGGACAGGCCCCAGATGGTGCCGTCCGGGTCGACGACCAGCGCGTTCACGGCCGAGCCGCCGGGTGCGGGGACCACGCGCTCGACCACCTGCCGGGTCTGCGGATCGAACACGAACAGTTCGGCCTCGGTGGCGGTCGGCTCGATGCCGTACCCGCCGTTGACGGAGGTGCCGCCGTAGAGCAGTCCGTCGTGCTCGACCAGGCTGACCACGCTCTGCTGCGGCACGACGTCCCGGTAGGTCTGCACGGCACCGGTCGACGGCGTCCAGAAGCTCAGTGCGCCGCCGAGGCGACCCGCGCGGGGGATGCTGCCGACGGCGACCGTCTCACCCAGGTCGACGAAGGCCTGCGCCCGCTGCTGCTCGTCGCCGAGGACTGTCCTGGGAGCCGGGTTGGACCCGTACGCCCATGGCCTGGTGGTGTCGTAGGAGAGCAGGTTGCCGTCCGGGTAGCGACCGTAGAGCAGGTGGTCGCCGCGGATTCCGAAACCCTCCACCTGCCCGGCGCCGGACAGCAGGGTCATGGAGTCGTCGGCCGGGTCGAAGCGCGCCATCCCGGGCGGGGACAGGAATCCACCGATGTAGACCGATCCGTCCGGCCCGGCCCCCATCGCCTGGATCGGGTTGGGGGCGCCCTCCAGGTCCTGCTCGCCGATGTACCGGGTCAGCCGGGTCTGCGGGTTCCAGAGGTAGACGCGGCCGTAGTAGTACGTCATCGACAGGGTCGGTCCGGGCCACGCCGGGTCGGCCAGGTCGACCCATTCCCAACTGCCCGGCAGCGCGTTCGGCTTCCATCCGACCGGCGCGTAGGTGTGGGTCTGGAGGTCGTACCGGACGATGCCGTCGGCCACCATGCGGAAGTAGACGTACCGGCCCGTGGGATCGGTCTCGGAGACCATCCGGCCGGAGATCGCGGGGACGATCTTCACGACGACCCCGTCGCTGAGACGGTAGACGAGCAGGTCACTGGAATGGTCGAGCCGGATGAACAGGTGTCCCCCGGCGAGGGTGAGGTCGTAGACGGCCTCCTCGTCCGCGTACTGCGCGGGCAGCGCGATCGGCCGCACCTCGCCGGTGGCGCGGTCGAAGCGGGCCAGCTTCGCGTTCGGCTTGGTGCCGAAGTAGACGTACCGGTCGTCGATCGCGAGCGCCTGGCCGTAGGTCTCCCCGGGCACGATCTGACCGTGATCGGTGAACCGCTTCGTGGCGGGGTCGTAGGAGAAGAGCTTCCCGCTGGGGTACGTCCCGCCGTAGACGACACCGTCCGGCGCGGCGGCCATCCGCCAGATCTGCTCGTCCGGGTACGGCACGCCCAGGGACGTGACCGAGGTGTCCCCGGGGGACCAGGTGTAGACGGCGCCGTTGGTCATGCCGAAGTAGACGGCGCCTTGCGGCCTGGCGAAGGTGACCGCCCAGCTACCGGTACCGGAGGGCAGCCGCTGGCCGAAGACCACCTTTCCCGACCGGATGTCCGTGACCTGGAACATCGCCGTGACCTCGCTGTTGCCGGCGGTCACCCAGTAGGCCTGTGGGCGCCCCTGCCGGTCGACGCCCTGCGCCTGGTACTGCGAGAGCACCCGCGAATTGATGGCGTGGCCCAGGTCCTGTTCCGCACCGACGATCGGGGCGGGAGCCGGCGGCGGGGCGGCGTTCACCGCGCCGCCGGCGGTGACGACGAGGAAGCCGGCGAGCAGCCCGCCGGCGGTGAGCAGGGCGGCGGACCGCAGTCCTGTCCGTATCATCGGTCTCCTTCACTGATCAATGGAGCGTGGCTCGAAACGTTGCGGCCGGGGCCGTAACTTGCCCGGAGCCGCCCCGGACCGAGCGCCTCGGCCAGCGCCGGTGGCGCCGCGAAGCCCTGCCGTACGCGGGACGGATCGCAGCGGGCGGGCGGCGGGCACCCGATCCCGGTACACGCTTCTGATCCGCCGTAGCGTAGCTTGCGGTCTGGGCCGAAACTAGGGCTTGCGAGAGCTCAACCAGGATCGACACGACAATCACCGGTCACCCCGAGAAACGGAACCATGATCGACAGATTCGCCACGGGGAACGCGGACGTCGCGTATCTCGGCATCGACATCGGGGGCACGAAGACGATCGCCCTACTACTCACCCCCGACGGGCGGATGGCCGCCCGGGTCCAGGCCCCCACACCCGCCCGGCACGGGCCGACGATGGTGCTCGACACGGCCGCCGAACTGGCCGGGCGGCTCCTGGGCGGCGGCCGGGTCGCGGGTGTCGGGGTGGGTGCCGCAGGCACACTGGATCCGGCCACCGGCACCGTCCGGTACGCCACGGACAGCCTGCCCGGCTGGGCCGGCACCAGGATCGCCGACGAGTTGAGCGCCCGGCTGGGCCGCCGGGTGCACGTCGACAACGACGTGAACGCCGCCGCGCTCGCGGAAGCGTGGACGGGCGCGGGGAGCGGCCGGGAGCACCTGCTCCTGCTCGCCGTCGGGACCGGCCTCGGCGGGGCTCTGATCCGGCGCGGCAGCCTCGAACGCGGCGCCCAGGGGGCGGGAGGCGAGGTCGCCCACCTGCCGGTACCCGGCGCGGAGCAGCTGCGCTGCGGCTGCGGGCGCCGGGGGCACCTGGAGGCCGTGGCGTCCGGCAGCGGGATCGCCGCCGCCTACGCCCTGGCCGCCGGTGAGCAGGTGAGCGGGCGGGAGGTCGCCGCCCGGGCCGCAGCCGGCGAAGCCGCCGCCCAGCGGGTGCTGGATCACGCCGGCGAGACGCTGGGCGCGGCCCTGGCCGGACTCGTCGCGTTGCTCGACCCGGAGGCGGTCGTCCTGGCCGGCGGCGCGGCGCCGGCGGTGCTGTCCGCGGCGACCCGCGCCTACCAGGCGGAACTGCTACCGGCCTGGTCCCACGTACCGCTGCTGCCGTCGACGCTCGGTGACAACGCCGTGGCGATCGGGGCAGCCCGAATGGCGATGGAGGACAGGTGACGGTCTTCGACGTCATGCGCGGTGGTCTGGTGGTGTCCTGCCAGCCGCTGCCCGACGAGCCCGACGACCCGATGCGGGACGCCTACGTGCAGGCCCGGGTGGCCGCATCGGCCGCGGCGGGCGGTGCGGTGGCGATCCGCGCCAACGGGCCGGACGACATCGCGGCGATCCGCGCCGCCGTCGACGTGCCCGTGATCGGCCTGGTCAAACACGGCACCACCGGAGTGATGATCACCCCGACCCCGGCACACGCGGTGCGGGCCGCCACGGCCGGGGCGCACGTCGTGGCCGTCGACGCCACCGACCGGCCCCGTCCGGACGCGGGCAGCTTCGCCGACACGGTACGCGCGGTGCACTCGCGCACCGCCGCCCTGGTGCTGGCCGACATCTCCACCCTGGCCGAGGGCCTGGCCGCGGTCGACGCCGGTGCCGACGCGGTGGCCACGACACTCTCCGGCTACACGCCGACCAGCCCGCCGACGGAGGGCCCCGACCTGCGACTCGTCGCCCAGCTCGCCGAGCGGCTGGAGATACCGGTGATCGCGGAGGGTCGCTACCGCACGGCGCAGCAGGTCCGGCAGGCCTTTGAGGCCGGGGCCCACGCCGTCGTCATGGGCAACGCCGTCACCTCACCACTGTGGATCACGCGGCGTCTGGTCGAGGAGACTCCCCGTGCGTCCGAGCGCCGTGGGCGGTGACGCAAAGGGGTGCCGGCACCCGGGGTGAGCTGGGCGGTGCCGGTCGCCTGCGCGGCGAGGCACCAGCGTCCCCGCCGCGCACGCGACCGGCACGGAGAAGGGGGCGGGGCCGCGGG
>NZ_JBEYTP010000017.1:0-51283 GCF_040643125.1 Micromonospora sp. NPDC047465 | reverse complement strand
CCCAGCCCGGTGTGCCGCTCGTCGGCCTTGCGCTCGCGGCCGATCTCCGCCGCGGCGAGGGCCTCGGCTGGCCCTTCTCCGTGACCGGACGGCCCGGTGGTGACGCGATGATCAGCCGACCGACTTGTTGTAACTGTCGATGGCGCCCTGCACGCTCGTCGCGGCGTCCTTCATGGCCTGGTCGGCCGGCTTGCTACCGACGATCGCTGCCTCCAGGCCGTCCTCGGACGCCTTGCGGGCCTGCGGCATCACGCCCAGCAGGCACCCGGCCGACGCGACCGACGGCGGCAGCGCGTGCAGCTGGTCGACCGCGGTGCGGAACTGGGGGAACTTCGCCATCCAGTCCTTGTCGATCTGCTCGTCGAGCGCCTTGGCGTTGATCGGCACGTACCCGGTGCTGGTGTGCCACTTGGCCTGCTGGACCGGGGTGGAGGCGAACTTCACGAACTCCCACGCGGCGCGCTTCTCCTTCGCGCCGTGACCGACGCCGTTGATCCACAGGGAGGCGCCACCGATGATCGGTCCGCCCGTGGACGAGCTGCTCACCTTCGGGTACGGGGCCGTCAGGACGGTGAACTTGCCCTTCGCGGCGTCGACGTAGCCGCGCAACACGCTGGTGGACTCCAGGTGCATGGCGACCGTGCCCGCCTTGAACGCCGCCTGGGCGTCGTCGGTCTTGCGGCCGGTGTTCGTCGCGTAGCCGCCCTTCACCAGGTCCGTCCACCACTGCGCGACACGCACGGCCGTCTCCTGGTCGAACTGCACCTTCGAGGCCAGGCCCGTACGCCCGTTGCCGTTGTCGCAGTACTCCTTGCCGTCGGTGGCGAGCAACTGCTCCAACAGCCACCCGTAGATGGCGGCGCCGAAGCCGTACTGGACCGTCTTGCCGCTGGCGTCCTTGACCGTCAGCTTCTTCGCTAGGTCGCCGATCTCGGTGAGGTCCTTCGGTGGCTTCGTCGGGTCGAGACCGACACGCTCGAACGCCTCCTTGTTGAGATAGAGCAAGGGCGTCGAGGAGTTGAACGGCATCGACCACATCTTGCCGTCGACGGAGTAGTAGCTGGCGATGTTCGGCTCGATGTCGCCCGCGTTGAAGCCGTCCTTCTCGATGAACCTGTGCATCGGCACGACCTGCTTGGAGTCGACCATGAAGCGGCTGCCGATGTCGTAGATCTGTACCAGGGCCGGTGTGCTCTTCTGCTGGACCGACGCCTTGTACTTCGCGATCGTCTCGTCGTAGCTGCCCTGGAAGACCGCCTTGACCTCGACCTTGCCCCCACTCTGCGCGTTGAAGTCGGCGACGAGCTGGTCGACGGCGGTGGCGTTGGCCCCCTTCATCGCATGCCAGAACTCGATCGTGGTCTTGTCCGTGGCCTTCTCGAGCACCTCGGCACCGGGGGCGTCGAGCGCGTCACCGCCGCTGTCGGTGCCGGATCCGGAGTCGCCGCAGGCCGTGAGCGCGGCGGCGGCCACGAGGGCGACGAGCGCCGCCGTGGTCCGGCGGAGCCGAGGTCTTCTCATTGGTTCTCTCCTTCTCGAAGGTTCAACGCAGCGCGCCGGCGGTCAGGCCGCGGACGATGTGGCGCTGACCGAGAATCACGACGGCCAGCGTGGGGAGCAGGGAGAGCGCGACGCCGGCGAGGATGAGACCCGGCTGCGCCGCCTCGGCATCGTTGAGCTGGGAGATGCCGATCTGAAGCGTCTGGAATTCGGTGTCGCGGATCAGGATCAGCGGCCAGAAGTATTGGTTCCACGCGGAGAGGAAGACGTAGACCCCGACCGCCGCGATCGAGGGCTTGGACAGGGGCACGATGACCCGCCACAACAGGCGCCAGTGACCGCACCCGTCGATCACCGCGGCGTCCCGCAACTCGGTCGGGAACTGCAGGAACGCCTGACGCAGCAGGAACGTGCCGAACGCCGAGGCGAGGAAGGGCAGCACCAGGCCGAGGTACGTCAGCCCACCCCGCGTCAGGCCCCAGCCGGAGATGGCCAGGTAGTTGGGAATGATGATCGCCTCCCACGGCACCATGAGGGTGGCGAGGAACAGGCCGAAGGTCGCCGCCTTCGCGGGCAGGCGGAGAAACGCGAAGGCGTACGCGGCGAAGATGCTGGTGACGACCTGTGCCACCGTGATGATCCCGGCCTGGACGGCGGAGTTCACGTAGAAGCGACCGAGCGGCACCGAGCGGAACACGTCCCTGATGTTCTGCCAGTGCAGTTCCTGCGGCACCAGCGCGGGCGGGTAGGTCGCCAGGTCACCGGGGCCCATGACGGCGCCGACGAAGCCGTAGTAGACCGGGAACAGGACGGGGATCGCCGCCAGGCCGAGCACGACGTAGACGGCGGCCTGCCCGAGGCTGAGCTTCTTCATCGGTAGTGGACCCGCCGTTCGAGGATGCCGAATTGGACGGCCGTGCAGCCGAGCATGATGACCAGCAGCACGACGGCCTGCGCGCTGGCCGCGCCGAAGTCGGAGGAACCGAAGGCGAACGCCTTCTCGTAGATCGAGTAGACCAGCGTCGTCGTGGCCTGGTCCGGTCCGCCCTTGGTCAGGATGTGGATCTGCCCGAAGCTCTGCAACGCGTGGATCGTGGACACCACGACGAGGAAGAACAGTTGTGGGGAGAGCAGCGGCACGGTTATCCGTGACGCCAGCCGCCAGCCGGTCGCGCCGTCCAGCCGTGCCGCCTCGACCACCTCGGGCGAGATGGCCGACACTCCGGCCGAGAGCACGAGGACGTTGTAGCCGAAGTTCATCCACACCGTGGCGACGCAGACGGCGGGCAGCGCGATCGACGGGTCGGTGAGCCAGTTGACCCGGTCGATCCCGAGGTATCCGAGCAGGCCGTTCGCCACTCCGATCGCCGGGTTGTAGATGACGGCGAAGACAACCGACGCGGTCGCCACCGAGAACGCGAACGGCAGCGCGAACGCGGTGCGCAGCACCCGTACCCCGCGTATGCGCGCCTCGAGCAGCAGCACCACGAAGAGCGCGCCCAGGACGGCCGGCACCACGGAGAACAGCGTGAACAGCGCCGTCGTGGCGAGCACCTTGCCGAACTCCCCGGACAGCATCTCCCGGTAGTGCTCCCCGCCGACGTACTCGGACGGGGCGCCGAAGATGTCGTTCCCGTGCACGGACAGATAGAGGGTTCGCCCGAGCGGCCAGAACACGAACAGGGCGAAGATCGCCACTGAAGGCAGCAGCATCAGCCACGCGAGACCGGGTTCGCCGGAGCGCGCGAGTCGCACCCGTCGGGAGGTGGAACGCGTGGATTCGACGGTCTGGGAGCGGTCGCCCGGTGGCGTGCTGACGGTGCGAGGGGGAGACACCGCAGCACAGTACCAACATCATCGAAAGATGGAAATCATTCGCTCAATGCCGTCGCCGCCGGTGTCGGGCGAACCAAGCCGGGCGCAGAGACATGAGCGGCGATCCGCGGCATTTCCTGTGGCCCGACCGACGACGCGCGCCGCCGCCTTTCTACATCGGTCGGCAGTGCTCGCGACGGCCGCCGCATGGCCCACGTCGGGGTCAGTGCGGGAAGACCCGGGGCGTGCGCCGCTCGATCTCGTCGCGGAACTCCTCGATCCGAGCCGCCACCTGCCGCATGCCCACGGTGTGCTCCAGGCGGTCCAGGTAGAGCGAACGGCGGGCCAGACCGTCGAGGTCGAAGCTGAAATAGATCGCCATCAGCGGGTTGACGAACAGTGTGCTGCCCCGGGTGCGGCGGGTCACGTGCACGTCCCCGTCAGCGCCACGGGTGGCGGCGGCGATCTGCCCGTGCACGATGCTGGGCCGCAGCGGCGTGGCCGCCTGCCCGTACGCCACCGCGTCCCGGTACAGCTCCGCCTCCCGGCTGGCGCCCGGGATGGACAGTGCGCCCAGGTACGCGCCGTCGCGGTCGAGGGCGGCGATGTTCTCCAGCACCTGGGTGTGGTTCACCCCGTGATAGGCGTCGATGCCGAACCCGAGGCAGACCACCAGCTTCACCGGCACGTCGAGCCCGGCGACCGCGGCGGAACTGGTCATGTCCTCGACGGGGGTGCCGAGGCCGGCTTCGTCGCCGCGCATCAGGATGTCGGTGCCACCGTCGACCAGCACCACCGCGTCCACGCCGAGCCTGTCGACCAGGTGTCGGTAGGCGGCGCGCAGCGGCTGCACGCCCACCCTCGGGAAGGCGTACACGGTGCACGGCTGGTCGCTGGCGGCGAGCCAGCGGGCCAGCGCGCGCTCCGGGAAGTAGTCGTCCGGGCCGGCGGTGTCCGGGGTGACGGCGGCGACGTTCTCCGCCTGCCAGGCGTCCAGGTCGAGCAGTTCGAGCTGGGTGAAGGAGAGGTTGGCCAGGTGCACGGTCCGGCCGGTGTCGCGTAACGCGACGGCCAGCGGGATCGCGGCGTACACGTCGAAGCCGCCACCCGCGCCGGCGATCAGCACGGTGCGGGCGGGTTCCAGCGCGGCGAACAGCGGCGGTACGGACAGCGACGGCATGGGGCCTCCTCAGGCGATCGTGGCGGGAGTCTCCGGGGCCGCCGGGGCGGGATCGGCGTACGCGGCGGCGACCGTGGCCCGGTCGAAGACCCGCCAGGTCACCGCGATGACCGCCAGGGCCACCACGAGCCCCACCCAGTACGGCGCGGTCAGCCCGAACCGGGCGGCGACCACCCCGCCGAGCAGCGCACCGAGGCAGTTGCCGCCGGCGGCGATGAACAGCGTCGTGCTGCCCACCCGGCCCTGCAGGGCGGACGGGGTCAACCGCTGACGCAGCGAGTTGGCCACCATGTTCCACAACGCGCCGTGCACCCCGAACGCGAACAGCGCCACCCCGACGACCACCGCGCTGCGGGACGCGGCCAGCGCCAGGTGCAGCCCCGCCTCGATCAGCAGGCCGATCCGGATCGTCCACGTCGCGGTGACCGCGGCGACGAGCCGGTCCCCGACGACCGACCCGAGCAGCCCACCGACCGCGAGGCAGGTGAAGAGGGCGCCGTACCCGACCGAACCGAGGCCCAGCCGTTGCGTGGCGAGCAGCACCAGCACCGCGAGGGCCGCGGTGAGGGTGAGGTTGAGCAGCCCGATCAGCAGGGTCATGGTGCGCAGCAGCCGGTGGGAGAGCAACCAGCGGAACCCCTCGGCGACCTCCGCGCGCACCGAGCGGCGTCCGCCCGTCTCCGACGTTCCGCGGTACGACCCGGCCATCAGGCCCACGAGGAGGGCGCTGAGGGCGTACGTGCCGGCGTTGACGCCGAACGGGATGGCGGCCGCCACCACGAAGAGGAACCCGCCGAGCGGCCCGGCGACCATGTTGTGCATGACTGTCGTGCCCGCGCCCAGCCAGCCGTTGGCCCGTTCCAGCCGCGACCGCGGCACCACCGCCGGCAACACCGCCTGGGCGGCCGTGCGGAACACCACCTCACCGGCGTTCACCACGAACAGCACCGCGTACAGCAGCGCCACCCCGGCCCGGTCGGTGACGATCGCGGCGGCCAGCGCCGCCAGGGCGGCGACCCGTACCCAGTCGACGGCGATCATCAGCCGGCGCCGGTCGACCCGGTCCGCGAGGACCCCGCCGGGCAGCGAGAACAGCAACCACGGCAGCCACGCCACCGCGGCGCCGGCCGACACGGTCAACGGGTCGTCGGTCTGCGACGCCACGTACAGCGGAGCCGCCACCGTCGCCATCCCGCTGCCCAGCGCCGACGTGGTGCTGGCCGCCAGGAGCCGGGCGAAGCGCCCGCCGAGTCGTTCGCTTCTGGTCGCCGTCACGGCGAGCGAACCTACCAGCGGCTGCCGTTCTCGCCGACCGGATTAGGGGACCGGATCCCGCGCGGCCGGCCGTCGGGCATCGGGCGGCTGGCCGCCGCGCAGGCGTTCGCGGCGCACGCGGGCACCCCGGTCATCCGAAGCGGCGCCACGCATCGTCGGCCACCGCGTCGACGCTGCGGCCCGCCGAGGCCAGGTCCGCTGCGGTGAACTGTTCCGGCTCACCCGCACGCCGGCGAACCGCTCGTCGCGCGAGATCGGCGTACGCGGGGAACAGTTCCGCGAGGTACTCGGCGGCGGCCGTCTTCGAGATGACGTCCTGGTGGGCCAGCGTGTAGTGCAGCCGTGCGGGGCCGAGTACGAACCAGCCGACGGTGTCGGCGTCCACGACCTGGTCGGGTGGCACGTCGGCCAACGCGGCCGGGATCGTCGCCGCCGTCGCCTTCCAGTACTCCCGCAGGTTGTCGAGGTTGTACCGGCGCAGTTGCTCCTGGTCGACCCGTATCCGCAGGTCCGCGACGGCCGGTCCACGCACCGGGATGCCGTACCGCCGCAACGTCAACCACAGCACCGGAGTGAGCTCGCCGCACGGCCGGTCGGGCGTGAAGTGGCCGTCCACCACGAACGGCACGGTCCGGTTGTCGATCGGCCAGACCTGCGCCAAGGCCGGCTCGAGATAGACGCCGTCCAGGCGTGGCGATCCCGGCATCTCGCTGTGGATCCTCGCGAGCTGGGTCAGGTCGTCACCGGTGGCCGGCCGCGACGTCAGGATCACCGTGTCCAGGTCACTGGCGCGCGGCTGCCAGGCGCCGAGCGCGGCGGAGCCGACGACGTAGAGGCCCCGCACATAGCCCGGCAGGTCATGATCGACCTTCGCCAGGTAGGCCCGCGTCAGATCCTGGATCATGCCGGCGACCGTAGCAGTGCCGCACGGAACTCGATCGCCTCGGCGTACGTCCGCTTCGGCCGGAGCCGGCGATACGACAGTACGCTGGGCCCGGCAATGCCGGTTCAATACCGTCCGTCGTATTGGGCGGCGGTTACCTGGCGCCGGACACCCGATGCGGCTGTCCGGTGCGGCAGGACAACGGCGGGGGCGACATCGCGCCGGCCGATGCGCCCAACCCACGACCGGTGTTCACCCGCCTGGAGCACATGTAGTCGGGTGCCCTCCGCGCCACTCGGCGCCGTCGGATCGTCGCCGAGCCCGGCGCGGGCGACCGGGCACGCGCCGTTGTCGCGGTCCCGCTGTCGCCCGACCAGCGCCCACCTCGGCTCAGAACAGCGTCGACGGTCCGACCGGCGTCGGCTCGGGCAGCGGTTCGACCCCGGGTAGGCGCGCCCGGACCTCGTCGTGGAACCTGCGGGCGAGATCGGGCGCGTCGGCGTTGTCCGGGGTGTGCACGAACATGGTCGGGGAGCGGCCCTCGCGCAGCCAGCCGGTCACGACGTCGAGCCACGGTTGCCAGCCCTCGACCGTCCGCGCGGGGTCGTCCCGGCCGAGGTACCGGACGATCGGCCGGTCGGTCAGCGCGCGGGTGCGTAGCGGCGTACGTGGCTTCCTGGTCCACGCCTCCCGTTCCGCGTCGCTGGTCGGCGGGGTGCGGAAGAACGCGGTGGTGTCGAAGGGGATCCACTCCGCGCCGACCGTGACGAGCGTGTCCTCCAGGGTCCGCGCCGCCCGCGGGTCGTCGAAGAACGCGGGGTGGCGGACCTCCACGGCGTACCGGTGGGTGGTGGGCAGCCCTCGCAGGAAGCGGGCGAGCGCCGGCACGTCGGCGGGGCCGAACGAGCCGGGCAACTGGATCCACAGGGCGTGGGCCCGTGGGCCGAGGGGTTCGATCGCGTCCAGGAAGCCCCGGAGTTCCTCGTCGGCGCCGGTGAGCCGGCGTTCGTGCGTGACCGTCTTGGGCAGCTTGAGCACGAACCGGAAGTCGGGGTCGGTCTGCCGCGCCCAGGATTCCACCGTCTCCCGTGCCGGGGTCGCGTAGAAGGTGGTGTTCCCCTCGACCGCGGTGCACCAGCCGGCGTACGCGCGCAGCCGCTCGTGGGCCGGCAGCGGATGCGCCAGGAAGCGTCCCTGCCAGGACTTGTGCGTCCACATCGCGCACCCCACGTACAGGCGCATCCGATCCTCCCACCGCTCGACGGCCCGCGCGGGGCAGGCCCGCGCCCGCGTACGGTATCCGGCCGGGCGACCCGGCTCCGCGCACACCCGCCGGCTCGGCCTTCGGCTCGCGCCCGACGTCGGGCCGTCCGCCCCTCGCGCGTTCCCCGACCCGCCGTCGGCCGCCCCGGGCAGCGGCACGGGCTGTCGGCCGTCAGCGGGCGAGGAGTCGCACGCCGACGTAGGCGGTGGCGGCCACCAGGACCCAGCTCGCCAGTCCCAGTGCCAGGGTGCGGCCGCCGGTGCGCCGGAGGGTCGGCAGGTGGATGCCGGTGCCGAGCCCGAACAGCGCGGCGACGAGGAGCACGTGCTGCACGTGACGCGCGGCGTCCGCCAGCGGGTCCGGGACCAGTGGGGTGCTGGCGAGGCCGACCGCGACCAGGAACCCGACGACGAACAGCGGTACCGCGGGTGGCCGGCGGCCCGACCCGGCTGGTGCCCCTCTCGCGGCGCGGCGAGCGGTGACGGCCACCGCGGCCACGAGAGGCGCGAGGAGCGCGACCCGCGCCAGCTTCACCGTGACGGCGGTGGTGAGCGCACCGGGCACCTGGTTGGCGGTGGCTACCGTCTGCCCGACGTCGTGAACGCTGGCGCCGACCCATTCGCCGAACGCGACCGGGTCCAGCGCCAGCGGGCCGCGCAGCAGCGGCAGCAGGGCGATCGCGAGGGTGCCGCACAGTGTGACCAGCGCCACCGCGGCGGGGACGTCGTCGTCCTCGGTGTCCGTCACCTTCTCCATCGCCGCGATGGCGGAGGCGCCGCAGATGCTGAAGCCGGTGGCGACCAGCAGCGAGCGGGCGGGGGACACGCCGAGCAGTCGTCCGAGCAACCGGGTGCCGGCGAAGGTGACCGCGACGGTGCCCACCACCACGGCGAGGCCGGGGACGCCGATCTGTGCCAGGTCGCCGAGGCTCAGTTGCAGGCCGAGGAGCACCACCGCGAGCCGGAGCAGGGGTCCGGCGGCCACCCGGGTGCCGGCATGCAACACCGGGCGGTGCACGCCGAGATTGACCACGACCATCCCGAGCGCCACGGCGACCGTCGACGCGGGCACGGCCGGCAGCATCTGGGTGACGGCGAACGCCACCGCGGTGGCCGCGGCGACCAGGAGCAGTCCGGGGACGGCGCCCGGCAGCCGGCGCGGTTCCGACCCGGGTGGGTGCGTTCGACCGTTTCCGCACCGGCAGCCGGCGCCGCGTGCCGTGAGGGTGGATCTGCTCGGGTCTTCGTCGACCACCGTGCCTCCCGGAAAGTGAGATCCCCTTGACAGTGCCGCAGCGGTGGTCGGGCCGGTAGGTGGCTCGGTGTGATGGGCTCATCAGGGCGGCTGATGGGTCGGCGTAGTGTCTGGGCGTGGAGTTGTCGCGGGTGCCGGATCTGGACGCGCTCGAGCTGTTGCTGCTGGTGGATGCCACCGGAAGCCTCGGCCGGGCGGCACAGGCACGGGGGATCGGGCAGCCGGCCGTCACGGCCCGGGTCCGCACCATGGAGCGGCTCGTCGGTTTCCCCCTGGTCGAGCGGGGTCCCCGTGGATCCACGCTCACGCCCGAGGGGCGGCTGGTGGCCGACTGGGCCCGCGACGTGCTGCAGGCGGCTGCGACACTCGACGCCGGCATCCGCTCGTTGCGGGCGGAGCGGGACGTACGGCTGCGGGTCGCGGCGAGTCTCACCGTGGCGGAGCACCTGTTGCCGACGTGGCTCGTCCGGCTCGCCGCGCAGCGGCCGCAGACCGCCGTCAGCCTGCACGCGATGAACTCCACGGACGTCGCACGGGCGGTGGGCGACGGCACGGCGGACCTCGGCTTCGTGGAGGGGCCGCGCGTGCCCACCGGGCTGGACTCACGCATCGTCGCCCGCGACGAACTCACCGTCGTGACGCATCCGCGCCACCCGTGGGCGCGGCGGCGCCGGCCGGTCGACGCCGCCGAACTCGCCGCGACCCGACTGGTGCAGCGGGAGCCCACCTCCGGCACCCGGCACGCCCTGGAAACAGCCCTGAGCAGCCACGCGCCGCTCGCCCCGCCACTGCTGGAGCTGTCCACCACGAGCGCGATGCGCGCGGCGGTCGCCGCCGGCGCCGGCCCCGCCGTCCTGAGCAACCTGGCCATCGACGACGAGGTCGCCGCTGGACGTCTCGTCCGGGTCCCGGTGACCGGCGTGGATCTCAGCCGGCCGCTCCGCGCGGTCTGGCCGGCCGGTCAGCGACCCACCGGACCGGCCCGGGACCTCCTCGCCATCGCGGCTCGACGCGGTCGAGGACCCGGCTGATCCGGCGCGGGCGCATCGATGACGCGGGCCACGGCCGGCCATCCCGCGGGACGCAGAGGGCCCGGGTCACGTGCTCGGTGACCCGGACCCTCTGCGCATCAGGCGATGTCGTACCGGTCCAGGTTCATGACCTTGACCCACGCCGCGACGAAGTCGGTGACGAACTTGTCGCGCGCGTCCTGGCTGGCGTAGACCTCGGCGAGTGCCCGTAGCTGCGAGTTGGAGCCGAAGATGAGGTCAACCGCGGTGGCGGTCCACTTCACCTCATCGGTGGCCAGGTCCCGGATCTCGTAAACGTGCTCGGCGGATTCCGACGCCTTCCACCGGGTGCCCGGGGAGAGCAGGTTGGTGAAGAAGTCGTTGGTGAGCACGCCGGGCCGGTCGGTGAGGACGCCATGCTGCGTGCCGCCGACGTTGGCACCGAGGGAGCGCAGGCCGCCGATGAGGACGGTCATCTCGGGCGCGGTCAGGTTGAGCATGTAGGCACGGTCGAGGAGCAGTACCTCCGGCTGGGTCTTCTCGCCGGGGCGCAGGTAGTTGCGGAACCCGTCGGCGCGCGGCTCGAGGACCCGGAAGGACTCGACATCGGTCTGCTCGGCAGTGGCGTCGGTGCGGCCCGGGTGGAACGGCACGGTCACCTCGACGCCGGCGTCGCGCGCCGCCTTCTCGACGGCGGCCGAGCCGGCCAGCACGATCAGGTCCGCGAGCGAGATCTTCGCGCCGCCGGCCTCGTTGAACTCGCGCTGGATGCCCTCGAGGGTCTCCAGGACCGTCGCGAGCTGCTCGGGCTGGTTGACCTCCCAACTGCGCTGCGGTTCGAGACGGATCCGCGCGCCGTTGGCGCCGCCACGCTTGTCGGTGGACCGGAAGCTGGCGGCCGAGGCCCAGGCGGTCGAGACCAGCTGGGCGGTCGTGAGACCGGACTCCAGGACCTTCGCCTTCAGGGCGGCGACGTCGGCGTCACCCACGAGTTCGTGGTCGACGGCCGGCACCGGGTCCTGCCACAGCTGGGGCTCCGGCACCCACGGTCCGAGGAAGCGGCTGACCGGGCCCATGTCGCGGTGCAGCAGCTTGTACCAGGCCTTGGCGAACGCCAGCGCGAACTCGTCGGGGTTCTCCAGGAAGCGGCGCGAGATCTTCTCGTACGTCGGGTCGACGCGCAGCGACAGGTCGGTGGTGAGCATCGTCGGCTTGTGCTTCTTCGACGGGTCGTGGGCGTCCGGGATGATCGCCTCGGCGTCCTTGGCGACCCACTGCTTCGCGCCGCCCGGGCTCGTGGTGAGTTCCCACTCGTAGCCGAAGAGGATCTCGAAGAAGCGGTTGCTCCACTGCGTCGGCCGGTCGGTCCACGTCACCTCGAGACCGCTGGTGATCGTGTCCGCGCCCTTGCCGCTGCCGTAGGTGCTCAGCCAGCCCAGGCCCTGCGCCTCCAGCGGGGCGGCCTCGGGCTCGGGACCCACGTGGTCGTCGGCGACGCCGGCGCCGTGGGTCTTGCCGAAGGTGTGGCCACCGGCGATGAGGGCGACGGTCTCCTCGTCGTTCATCGCCATCCGGGCGAAGGTCTCCCGGATGAAGTGCGCCGCCGCAGCCGGGTCCGCGTTGCCGCGGGGGCCCTCCGGGTTGACGTAGATCAGCCCCATCTCGGTCGCCCCGAGGCCGGCCGCCATCTCCTTCTCGGAGACGTAGCGTTCGTCGCCGAGCCAGGCGTCCTCCGGGCCCCAGAAGATCTCCTCGGGCTCCCAGACGTCCTCCCGACCGAAGCCGAATCCGAAGGTCTTGAAGCCCATCGACTCCAAGGCGACGTTGCCGGCGAGCACGAGCAGGTCGGCCCACGAGATCTTCTGGCCGTACTTCTGCTTGACCGGCCACAGCAGCCGGCGGGCCTTGTCGAGGTTGGCGTTGTCCGGCCAGCTGTTGAGCGGAGCGAACCGCTGACCACCGTCGCCGGCGCCACCGCGACCGTCGTGGATGCGGTAGGTGCCCGCGGCGTGCCAACTCATCCGGATCATCAGGCCGCCGTAGTGGCCGAAGTCGGCCGGCCACCAGTCCTGCGAGGTGGTGAGGACCTTGATGATGTCCTGCTTGAGGGCCTCGACGTCGAGCTTGGCGAACTCCTTGGCGTAGCTGAAGCTCTCGCCCAACGGGTTGCCCTTGGACGAGTGGGCACGCAACACCGAGAGGTCGAGCTGGTTGGGCCACCAGTCCCGGTTGGTGCGCGGACGACCTCCGGTCTTCGGGGCCGGCGAGTCGATCGCCGGGTTCTCGCTTTCACTTCCGTGCGCGGTCACGGAGTCGTGCGCGACCGGGCAGCCGGCCGCCGCCTTCTTGTCCACGCCCTGCGCGCTGGAGGGGCCGTTGTCCTGGTTGTCGCTCATCTGCTTCCTTCCGAACTGGCGAATCACTGGGAGGTGCGTTCGGTCGCACAGTCGGGGCAGGTGCCCCAGTAGACGACCTCCGCCTCGTCGACTGTGAAGCCGTGGTCGTCGGAGGCGGTGAGACAGGGAGCGTGGCCGACAGCGCAGTCGACGTCGGCGATCGCGCCGCAGGAGCGGCACACGACATGGTGGTGGTTGTCCCCCACCCGGGACTCGTACCGGGCGGTCGCACCGGCAGGCTGGATGCGCCGCACCAGACCGGCGACGGTGAGCGCGCGCAGCACGTCGTACACCGCCTGGTGGGAGACCGTGGGCTGATCCGCCCGTACCAGGGCGATCACCGTGTCGGTGTCGACGTGCGGGTGGTCGCGCAGCGCTGCGAGCACCGCCAACCGGGGCCGCGTCACGCGCAACGAGACCGCCCGCAGTTGAGTCTCGAGGTCGGACGTCATGTGGTGAACATAGTCCATTCTTTTGGAATGAATCTAGTTTTGCTCGGCTCAACCCGCACACCTTCGGCGCAGACCTGGTCGCCCAGCTGATGGAGCAGGCCCGGGTGGCCGGCTTGCAGTCGACCGGCGATGGCGGGCTGCTGCAGCAGCTCACGAAGCGGATCCTGGAATCAGCGCTCGAGGGTGAGATTCCCGACCACTGTGCCATGCCAAGGGCGACCCGGCAGGAAGAACAGCGGCGGTGGCGCTGCGACTAGCGGGGCGAGCGTGGCCCGGTGGACCGTCCCCGTCGTTGGCGTGCCCCCTGCGGTGGGGCCGTGTCCTGTCCCGACGGGCTCGGGCGTTCGACGCGGGTGGGGTTGCCGCGGACGAGTTCGTCGTGGATGCGCCAGCGGGCGGTGGTGGCGGCGCTACGCGCGGTCTCGTCGCCCTGCTCGACGCGTTGCCGCAGCAGTTGGACGGCGATGCGGCGGTTGAGGCTGAACTGCCGCTCGGTGTCGACCACGACGACGAGGCCCGTGGGACGGTGGGTCGCCCGTACCGCCGTGCTCGCCTTGTTCCGGTGCTGACCGCCGGGGCCGCCGGTACGGCAGGCGACGATGTCGACGTCCGCCTCCGTGAACGTCGTGGTCGGGGTGTCGACCTGGCACGGTCGGGCGGTGACGTACCAGTTCTTCCGGCCGGCGCTCGCCCGGTAGGGGCTGGGCGCCTGCCAGCACAGGGTCCCGGTCCACGAGGCGGCGAACGCCTCGGCGCCGGCACCGGAGATCCGGATCAGCGCCGACCGGTAGGTGTCGGGCCGGTCACCGGGCACGATCTGCGCCCGCCTGGTCGTCAGACCGTGCCGGGTGGCGTCGGCCTCCAGGCGACGCAGCAGCCGGGCCAGCGCCCAGGCGCACTCCTGCGGGCCGCGCCCGGCGGAGACGAGCAGGTGGACGCTCACGGCCGGCCTCGCTTGCGGCGGTTGTCCCGCCGGTCCGGCCGGGAGGTGGGCCCGACGTCGGGTGTCTTGTAGGTGACCAGCGGGACCGTGGTGGCCACGGGGGTGGCCAGGTCGTGGTCGACGAGGTCGCTGACGACCTGCTCGATGCGCTTGTAGGCCGTGGGTGCCTCCTCGAAGAGCAACTGGCGGTCGCCGCACACCACCAGCGACCCGACCGGGGTGCGGCGCAGTTCCTCGACGGTGTGCTTGGCCCGGCCCCGGCGCAGGGCATCGGCGCGGGACATCTTGCGGCCCGCGCCGTGCGCCACGGAATGGTTGGCCTCCGGGCCGGCGTGGCCGGCGACGAGGTAGGAGGGGGTGCCGCGCGTACCGGCGATGAGCACGTCGCGGCCGTCGCCCGGCGCCGCGCCCTTGCGGTGCAGGTAGATCCCGTCGCGGACCTCGACCAGGTTGTGGCACTGGTCGACGATCGGCTCGGTGGGCTCGGCCCCCAGCGCGTGGGCGACCCGGGCCGCCAGCAGCCGCCGGTTGAACGATCCCCAGCGTACGGCGTCGTCGTGCATGGCCAGGTAGGCGGCGGCGTCAGGGGCGGGGCCCGCGCCGTGGACCTCGGTGTGCGCCCGCAGGATCCGCTCGCCCAGCCCTCGGGAGCCGCTGTGGACGATGAGCACGAGGTCGCCGGCGGTGAGCCCGAGACGGCTCGCGTGGCCCGGCTCGAGGACGGTGTCGATCCGCGACAGCTCGACGAAGTGGTTACCCCGGCCGACCGTGCCGAGGCCCTCGACGTGACCGGCGGGAACGTCGCCCTCCACGACGGCCCATGCCGGGTCGTCGGCGTCCTGCTCGGGGTCCAGCGCGCGGTCGAGGTCGGGGAACCGGGCGGCGAGCCTCTCGGGTACGGGGCGCTTGAGCCTGATGGGAAACACGGCGATGCCGCAGCCGATGTCGGAGCCCACCAGGAACGGGTACAGCACGGTCGACGCCATGGCGGCGCCGATCGGGGCGCCCTTGCCCGGGTGCAGGTCCGGCATGGCGGCGACGTGGATCATGCCGTCGAGGGCGGCCACCTGCTGGCACTGCGCCAGGGCGTCGGACTCGATCCAGCTCGTGGGGGAGGCGAACACGGTGACGGTGGCAGGGGCAGGGTTGGGCTGCGGCAGGGACTCCCGCCGCGAATGGTGTGGAGACAAAGACGCTCGCTTTTCGCTGAAAGGGACGGGCGGACGGCACGACGGCACCGGTCGGCGCCGTGGGGCCTGGGAGCAACGGGGTGCTGTCCGTCAGAACGTCATGGGTCCCACCATCCCGGAGCGCGGCGTGGGCGGCAAGCGACTTTCGGCGGCGCGGGCGGTGCTTCGACGGACGTCACGCCCGACTGCCGGCCGGGCCGCCGGCCGACCGGTACCCTGCCCCGGTGACGCGCGAGCGGGAGATCACCGAACCGGTCGACCTGTGCCTGCCCGACGGGCGGCTCAACCCGGCGGCGGTCGGCTGGAGCCGCAGACCGCTGCACCGGGCCAACCTGCGCGGCTGGGGACGTACCAAGCGGTGGGAGTACTGGGGAATCGTCACCCCCACGCACATCGTCGGCCTCGTCGCGTCGTCGCTGGACTACGCGGGCGTGCACAGCGTCTACGTCCTCGACCGCCGCACCGGCGTCGAGACCAACAAGGAGGCGGTGGTCCCGTTCGCCCGCCGCGCGCTGTTCCCGGCGGCCAGCGGCGCGGGCCGGGTACGCGCCGCCGGCGGCGGCCTGTCGATCGACATCGACCAGCGCCCGGACGGCAGCACGATCCGCGCCACCACGCCCGGCGTCCAGGTCGACCTGGAGGCGCCGCTGCCCGCGGAACACGAATCGCTCGGCGTCGTGGTGCCGTGGGACACCCGCCGGTTCCAGTACACCGTCAAGGACCTCGGCCGGCCCGTACGCGGCACCCTGTGGGTGGGCGACACGGCGTACCCGGTCAGCGCGAAGGACTCGTTCGGCGTGCTCGACCACGGCCGCGGCAGATGGCCGTACGCCGTCCGGTGGAACTGGGCGGCCGGCAGCGGTCCCGGCCGATCCATCCAGTTGGGCGGCAGATGGACCGACGGCACCGGCTCCACCGAGAACGCCCTCTTCGTCGACGGGCGGCTGCACAAGATCGGCGCGGACCTGACCTGGCGCTACGACCGCACCGACTGGCTACGGCCCTGGCGGATCACCGGCGACCGGGTGGACGTGGAGTTCCACCCGTTCCACGAGCGGGTCGCCCGCACCAACCTCGGCGTGCTGGCCAACGAGACCCACCAGTGCTTCGGGCACTTCACCGGCTGGGCGCAGACCGACGACGGCGAGCGCACGGACCTCGACGGCCTCGTCGGCTGGGCGGAGGAAGCACGCAACCGCTGGTAGTCCGACCCGGACCGGCGTGCCGCGATGAGAGGATTGCCGGTGATGCGACGCAGTAAGGGAACCGCGCGGAGGTTGCCGCGCGTGGCGGGAGCGGCCGTCATCCTCGCCGTCCTGCTGGTGCCGGGCGCCGCGGTGGCGAACCCGTCGCCCGCTCCGGTCCGGGGGACGCCGCTGTGCGAGGTGCGTGACGACCGGCTGACCGAGATCTCCGGCCTGGCCGCCACGGATGACGGGTACGTCGTGGTCAACGACGGCGCGGACAACGAGGCCCGCCGGCGGATCTTCTTCCTCGACCATGACTGCGCCGTCGAGCGGACGGTGCCGTATCCGTCGCGGCCCCGCGACACCGAGGATCTCGCCGTCGGCGCGGACGGCACGGTCTGGGTGGCGGACATCGGCGACAACGACCGTTCTCGGCAGACGGTCGCGGTGTGGAAGCTGCCGCCGGGCGCCGACCGCCCGGTGCTGCACCGCATGGCGTATCCGGACGGCCCGCACGACGCCGAGGCCGTGCTCGTGACCGGCGACGGCCGGCCGGTGATCGTGACCAAGTACTCGGCCAACCTGTACGCCCCGAGCGGCCCACTGCGACCGGGCGCGACCGTGCCACTGGCGAAGGTGGGACAGGTCCGGTTGCCGGCCTCCACGACGAGCAACCCGTTCTCGGTGCTCGGCCGGACAGCGGTCACCGGCGCCGCCACCGCGGCGGACGGGCGCAGGGTAGTGCTGCGCACCTATGCCGACGCGTACGAGTTCGACGTCGCCGACGGCGACGTGGTCACCGCGCTGACCAGCGGGACCCCACGGGTCATCCCGCTACCCGACGAGCCGCAGGGCGAGTCGATCACCTACAGCCGCGACGGGCGGTATCTGCTCACCGTCTCCGAGACCGCCGGCCGGCCGCCGGGAACTAGGGCGGACCTCCTCCGCTACGCCCTGGCCGCGGCCGACCCGTCGACAGCGCCGGTTGCCACCCCCGCGCCGACCGCGCGCGCCGCGGACGACGACAGGGCGGAACACCCCGACGACGTGCCCACGTTCATCGCGGCGGCCGGAGCACTCGGGCTGGGGCTGGTCGTCGTGGCGGGGGTCGTGGTGGCCCGTTCCCGGCGGGCCAGGTCGCGCTAACCGTCCCTGGCCCGGTCGGTCGATGCGGCGGACCCCGGACCTCATCCGGCGTTCCCCGGCCGCGTCAGCGTCCCTCCAGATATGTCCGCCTGGACGCATATCCTGTCTCCCGATATATTGTGGCCATGGTGACTCGACCGATGACCGAGGCGGCGTTCTTCGTCCTGACAGCGCTGGCCGGTGGGCCCTGCCACGGCTACGGCGTCGTCAACGAGGTGAAGGAGTTGTCGCGGGGGCGGGTGCACCTGAGGGTGGGCACGCTCTACGGCGTGCTCGACCGGCTCGTCACCGACGGTCTGGTGGAACTGGACCGCGAGGAGGTGCAGCAGGGTCGGCTCCGGCGGTACTACCGGCTGACCAACTCCGGCGGGCGGGCGTTGGCGGAGGAAGCTGACCGCCAAGCCGCCAATGCCCGTGCGGCCGCTGAGAGGCTCGGTGTGTGGCGGCCCGCCGCCGGCGGTGCGGCATGACGAGCAGCCTGGAGCAGCGGTACCGCCGGCTGCTGACGCTTCTGCCAGCCTCCTACCGCCGGAAGTGGGAGGACGACATGGTCCGCACCTTCCTGGAGTGCGTCGGCGCTGAGGAAGACACCGAGGACGCCGCGTACCTCCGGGACCACGGCCGGCCGGACAGAGACGAAGTCCTCAGCGTCCTGGCGCTTGCTACGCGGCTTCGGCTCGGCGGCGTCGGCGCCGAGCCGAGGTCGCGGCTCCGGGGCGATGCGATCCGCGCGGTGGCGCTGCTCGGCCTGCTCTTCCATGCCGTCACGGCGGCGGTGGAGATCGGCGTCATGCCCTGGCTCGCCGGCGACTTTCTGCCGCTGCCGACGCCGCCCACCGAGCCGGTGTTCGACCTGCCCGGTGCACCGTGGCGCCTGGCGTTCAACCCCCTTGGTCTGTTCGCGATCGCCGCGTTCGTCGCGCTCGCGGTGAATCAGCCCAGGCCGGCCCGCTGGCTGGCGGCGGTGCCCCTCGTCGCGGACTGGGTCGCCAGGACCTACGAGGCGATGTTCCTGCCTGGCGGCACGCCCCCCACCACCACCTGGCTCATCGTGCTCGTCAACACCGGCCTGGTGCTGGCGTTGGTGGCGTTCCATCGGGAGGCTCCGCCCGTGCGCACCCGGGCCTGGATCCGTGCCTTCGTCGCCGGTGTCCTCCTGAGCCCCCTGTTCGTCATCGGGATGTGGACACTTCCCGTGGAGCAGGAGCTGCGATTCGCCGCACTCGACTGGCCGGGCCTGTGCGCGTTGTCGGTGTCCGCAGCGGGTATCGCCTACCTCGTCCTGCGCGCGTCGGCAGTGGCCCGGGCAGCCCACTGGCCGCTGACTCTCCTGTTCCTGGGGCTTGCTGCCCTCGCGCTGCGCGGCGTGTCCGTCGCCGACTACGTCCTGCGGGGCGGCGCATCTGCCGCCGTGACAGCGGTGTGCGCTGCCGAGGCAGCGATCCTGCTGGTGGTGTGCTTGCCGCTGGCGATGCTGGCGCAGCGGGCCACCCGGGAACTCTCCGTGAACCCCGCCGACGTGCCGGGATGACGTGACACAGGCCATCAGATGGCCAGCGACCCATCGAGCTGTGCGAGAGGAGATCCCCTCATGTCGGAGCCTGACACGCCGCGCAGGACGCAGGATCCCGGCGGCGCGGAGAAGTACCGGCGGTTGCCGGCACGCGTACGCCTCGACCAGGTCGTCACCACCCAGGCCGCGACCCCGGCCGGCCTGTTGTGGCTGGCGACCTCGGGCGACACCGGTGGGTGTGGCGGCGGCGACGGCGACGGTGACTGAGGCGAAGCCCCCTCACGATCGCGCCGGTGGTGCCTGGGCGGGAAGAGTGGCTGGAGCCGCCGTTGCGGTAGGTGACGGCGGGCGATGGCTGGCGCGACCGGTGCGTCATGCCGGCCGATGATCGGCACCTGCCTGTTTGACCCTGCCCCTGGGGCGGAGGGCAGACTCCCGCCCATGCCACGGTGGTTGACGAGCGGTGAGTTCCTGAATCGGTCACGACTGAGCACGAAGGCGTTGCGCCTCTACGAGGAGCGGCAACTGCTGCGCCCGGCGCACGTCGACGCCCGGACCGGCTACCGGTACTACGGCGCCGCGGAGCTCGACCGGGCTCGCCGCATCACCCTGCTGCGCGCGATCGGCATGCCCGTGGCGGACGTTGCCGAGGTGCTCGGACTTCCCGGCCCGCAGGCGGTCGACAGGGTGGAGGCGTACTGGCGCGACGCCGAGGCCGCGCACCACGCCCGTCGGCCGCTGGTGCGCCACCTGCTGGGTCTCCTCGACGATCGAGTGGCCCCGGGGGTCGCGTCCGGGATCCGGTGTCGCGACGTGCCCACCCAGAAGGTGACCTTCATCCAGCGACACGTGACCGCCGATCGCCTTCCGTTCTTCCTGCCCGAAGCGACACGCCTGCTGTTCGACCACCTGACCGCCGCCGGCGGCACGCTGTCCGGGCCCGTGTTCGTCGCCTACCACGGCCTGGTCACCGAGGACTCCGACGGGCCCGTCGAGGTGTGCGCCCCGACGGGTGATCCGGTGGAGCCCGAGGGGTCGGTGGGGGTCCGGATCGAGCGAGCCCACCGGCAGGCGTACGTGTCGCTGACGAAGGCGGAGGCGGCCTACCCGGCGATCCTGCGGGCCTACGACGCGCTGGATTCGTGGCTCCGGGATCACGACCAGCGGCTGGGTGCGTCCGCGCGGGAGATCTACTACGAGAACTGGGCCACCGCGGCCGACGCTGAGCCGTGCGTCGATGTCGCCTTCCCCTGCGAACCGGCAACACCCCGGTAGGCCGCGAACCCCGTGCCGTCACCACCGGGGGCCAGCGGGCGGAGCGCCGCGTCGAGTGCGCCCGCGCCGCCCGTTCACGCGGCCGTCGGCGGCAGCAAGCGCCCGGCCGCTAGGCTCATCGCCTGTCGGCGTTCCCGTCGGCCGCCGACGTCGTGACGGGCCGTCCGGCCCCGAGCCCGAACGGAGCCCGCTGATGGCCGGCATCGCCGTCCGACCCATGACGCCACAGGACGCCGAGCGGGTCCTGGCGATCTACCAGGCCGGCCTCGACGCGGGCGACGCCAGCTTCGAAACCGTCGCCCCGACCTGGGCGGCATTCGACGCGGGAAGGCTGGACGACCACCGCTTCGTGGCCGTCGACGGCGACGCCGTGGTCGGCTGGGTCGCCGTGTCACCGACGTCGACCCGGGCGGTCTACGCCGGGGTGGTCGAGCACTCCGTGTACGTCGATCCGACCGCCAGCGGACGTGGCGCGGCGCGGATGCTGCTGGACGCGCTCGTCGCCTCGACCGAGGCGGCCGGAATCTGGACCATCCAGTCCGGGGTGTTCCCCGAGAACACCGCCAGCCTCGCCCTGCACCAGCGGGCGGGCTTCCGGGTCGTCGGCATCCGCGAGCGGGTCGGCCGTCACCACGGCCGCTGGCGCGACGTGGTCCTGCTGGAGCGCCGCAGCCCCGTCATCACCTGAACCGGCCGGTTCCGCCCGACCGGGGCCGCACTGCACGCCGGTCGGCGGGGCCGGGGCGTGATCAGCGGCGCCGCCAGCGGATCGGCAGGCGCTTGACGCCGCGCTGGAAGTTCGAGCGCAGGTAGTCGGGTGGGCCCGCGTACGTGACGCTCGCGGTGCGGGCAAGCAGTTCCTGGAGCAGCGCACGGAGCTGGCACCTGGCCAGGTGCGCGCCGAGGCAGAAGTGCGGCCCGTGACCGAAGACGAGGTGCGGGTTGGGGTGACGGGCGAGGTCGAGCCGGTCGGGCTCGGCGAAGACCCGTTCGTCGCGGTTGGCCGACGCGAACGAGACCACCACCTTGTCCCCGGCCCGCACCGGCACCCCGGCGACGGTGGTGTCCACCGTGGCGGTACGCCGGAACACCATCACCGGCGTCCACCAGCGCAGCAGTTCGTCGACGGCGGTGTCGAACAGCGCCGGGTCGCGGCGCAGCCGCGCCATCTCCGCCGGATGCTCCAGCAGGGCGATCATCGCGCCGGGCAGGCCGTTGCGGACGGTCTCGTTGCCGGCCACGGCGAACAGCCAGAACATGTTCTCGAACTCGTCCACCGAGAGCCGCTCGTCGCCGCGGTGCGCCAGCAGGATGGACATGACGTCCTGTCCCGGGTCGCGGCGCTTCGACTCCGCCAGCAGGTGCGCGTACGCGTAGAGGTCGGCCATGCCGGCCCTGGTGCGCGGATCCGGCATCCGGCCGTCGGCGTCCGGCACCGGCCGGTGCCGCAGTGCCTCCCGGGCCGCAGCGGTGCCGGCCTGCGGGTCGAAGGTGGCGGACACGGCGTAGTCCGGATCCTGGAAGCCGATCACCCGGTTCGACCAGTCGTACAGCAGCCAGCGGTCGCGGTCCGGCACCCCGAGCACGTCCGCGAGAGTGAGCAGCGGCAGGTCGGCGGCGAGGTCGCGGACGAAGTCGCAGGTGCCCTCGTCCGCGTCGCCGAGCGCGCGGTCGACGAGCGCCGCCGCGTTCGCGCGGATCGACGCCTCCAGGGCGGCGACCGCGCGCGGGGTGAACGAGCGGGCGACCGGCCGGCGCAGCCGGCCGTGCTCCGGCGGATCCATGTTGAGCATCATCCGCCGGACGTAACCCAGGTCCTCCGGGGTCGCCGGGTCGCGGATCTGGGTAGCGCCGAGTGCCGACGAGAAGAGCCCCGGCTGCCTGAGCACGGCCGTCACGTCGGCGTGCCGGAGCACCAGCCAGAAGCCCGGACCGCCGGGCAGCCCGAGCAGCGGCGGCTCCTCGACCCACACCACCGGGCTGGTCGCGCGCAGCGTGGCGAGCAGGTCGTACGGAACGCCGTCGACGTAGGTGCGGGGATCGACCAGGGACGCCGCGTCGAGGCTCACTGCCCGAGGAAGTCCTCGAGCACCGTGACCAACCGCACCGGGGTCTCGTACATCGCGTAGTGCCCCGCGTTGGCGAGGACCTCCAGCCGGGCGTTCGGGTAGTGGCGCATCCAGGTCTCGCGCATCGTGTCGGCGCCCAGCGCCGGGTCGTGCTCGCCGACGACGGCGAGCGCCGGCACCTGGTTGCCCTTTACGTCGTCCGTGAAATCGGTACGCGCCCAGGCGGTGAGGTAGGCGCCGAACGCCTCCCGGGTGGAGTGGTCGAGGGAGAACCGCACCATCTCGTCCAGCCAGCGGCCGGACAGCCGGTTGCCGGTGGTGAGGTCGATGATGGCGCGCCGGTTGCCCGGGTTGGCGGCGGCGCCGTCGAACAGGGCCCAGGCCTGCAGGTCGAAGGGAACACCACCGGCCGGGACCGGGCTGATGCCGACGAGCCGTTCCACCCGTCCCGGCGCGTCGGCGAGCACCCGCTGGGCGGCGCTGCCGCCCATGGAGTGCCCGACCACCGAGAACGTGTCCCAGTCGAGGGAGTCGGCGAGGGCCAGGGCGTCACGGGAGATCTCGGCGATGCTGTGGTCGCCTGCGACCCCGGTGCGCGCGCCGTAGCCCCGGTAGTCCAGGAAAGCCCAGGTGAAGCGCTCCGCGTCGATCAGTTCCGGCAGCCAGCCCCAGCCCCGCGCCGACCCGAACCAGCCGTGCAGCGCCAGCACCCTGCGTGGCCCGTGCCCGACGGTGACCGGGCTCGCGTCGGAGTCACCGACGCTGGTGTGGCTGGTCGACATGACGGCGACCCCTTTCGTTGTTGCGGCGCTGCGACCGAAGTGAACAACCTGAGGCCGACGAGGTGAAGCCTGGTGACGTGAAAGCGACCGTAGTCCGCGTGCGGGCCGAACGGAAGAGTGGTCGGCGGTGCCCCGAGGGACACCGGCGCGCCGGATCAGGTTGCGGACCGCTGAAGCTCCGGCTCGTGGGCGACCGGTTCCGAACCGGCTCGGCGGATGGGCGTGAACGCTCCGCCGACCGCGACCAGGAGACACCCTGTTCCGGCGACGAGAGTCACCGCGGTGACGCCGTACCGGCCGGCGGCCCAGGTCAGCACCGCGGCACCGGCCGGGCCGAGCGAGTAGTGCGTGCTCCAGAAAGCCGACGTGACCCGCCCGAGCAGGTGATCGGGCGTGATCTCCTGGCGCAGCGACATCGAGCAGATCCCACCCACGCTGACGCCGCACAGGTATACCGCGGTCAGCACGGTGACGCCGTGTACGTCCCCGACGACGCCGATGCCGGCGATGGCGAGACCGGACATCGCCACCGCGCCGATCCAGGTGACGCCGAAGCCACGCCTGCGGCGTACCGGCGCCACCAGCAGCGCTCCGGCGATCGTGCCCAGCGCCGCCAGCCCGAGCACCGTGCCGACGGTGCCGTCGGAGCCGCCGAGGTCGTTCTTGACGTGGTAGATGAGCACGTCGGTGAAGCCGTACGTCAGGAAGATGAAGACCGACAGCAGGATGGTCAGCGAGCGGAGCACGGGCTGACGCCAGAGGAACCGAGCGCCGGCCAGGAACTCGGCCAGTCGCGTCTCCCGCCCCACCCCGTCGGTCCCTTCCCCCTCGGTGGGCTGCCGGAGCCGGACCAGCCAGAGGCCGGCGGCCGACAGGGCGAAACTGGCCGCGTTGATGGCGATGGCCGCCGTGGGACCGAACCGGGCGGACACCACTCCCGCGAGCAGCGGTCCGCCCACGGCCGCCGTCGCGTAGGTCGCCTGCAGCCGCCCGTTGGCTTCGGTGATCCGGTGTCGGTCGACGAGGTTGCGCACCGCGGTCACCGCGGCGACCTGGAACACCATGCCGGCCGCCTCGCAGATCGGCAGGACGACGAAGAGCAGCCAGATCTGTGGGCCGGCGAGCCAGGCCAGGGGAACGAGGGCGTAGAGCACCAGGCGGGCCAGGTCTGCGGCGATCATGAGTGTCCGCCGGTCGTACCGGTCGACCAGGACGCCGCCGAAGACCCCCGCGCCGACGGAGGCGGCGCCGGCCACGGCCGTGAGCAGGCCCATCTGGGCGACCGACCCGGTCGCGTGCAGCACGAGCAGCGGCACCGCGATGTAGGCGAACGAGTCACCGGCGGCGGAGAGCGACTGCGCCGCCCAGTACGCGCCGAAGTTGCGGTCACGCCACAAGGGAGGCTGGGCCGGACCGACGCGTTGGCTCATATCCGGCGAGGATAGTCCCGCCACCCCGGTCAGGCTGGCGAGCCTGACGGCGGGGTGGGACACGGTGGGCCGGGCGGTGTGGCGCCGCCGGCGTACGCTGCCGCGATGAGCGCTCCGTCGCGGATCCTCATCTACGCCGTGTACGGCGCCGGCAAGTCCACCCTGGCGGCGCGGCTGGCCCGGCACCTGGGGCTGCCGTGGTACCCCGTCGACGACCTGCTCTGGGAGCCCGGCTGGGTCGAGGTGCCGGTCGCGCAGCAGCGCAGCCGGATCGAGGCGATCTGCCGACGTGACCGATGGATCCTCGACGGCGCGTACCACGGGTGGCGGGACGTGGTGCTGGCCCGCGCCGACCTGGTCGTCGGCCTGGACTACCCGCGCTGGTGCTCCTTCGGGCGCCTGCTGCGTCGCACCGTCCGTCGGTTGCGGACGGGGGAGGAGATCTGCAACGGCAACCGCGAGTCGCTGGGCAGCGTGCTGTCGCGCGACTCGATCCTGGTGTGGCACCTCACCGCGTTCGGCCGGGCCCGGCGGCGGATGCGGGCCTGGCAGGCCGACCCGACCGGGCCGCCGGTGCTGCTGTTCCGCTCGCCGGCAGCCCTGGACCGGTGGTTGACCGACCTGCCCCGCGCGGGAGACGGGGCCGGCACGCTCGGCTCACGTCGTTGACGTCGGTCCACCGGTAGAGGTTCGTGTGGCGACGCGCAGGTGACACGGGAGGTTCACGATCTCCACTCTCGACCACGTCGTGCTCACGTTACCGTTCCGCGGCCCGTGGCTCGCGCGCAACAGCCCGGCCCGGCGCGTGCCGAGCCACGGCACCCACCTGTTCGCCACGACGTACGCCATGGACTTCGTCGCGGTGCGGGGCCGGCGCACGGCGACCACGCGGGACTGGCGCTCGCTGTTGTCCACGGAGCCGGTGGAGCGGTTCTTCGCGTTCGGTCAGCCCGTCCTCGCGCCCGCGGCCGGCAGGGTGGTGTCGGTCCACGACGGCGAGGCGGACCACGTGGCGCGGCGGTCGCCGCTCGCGCGGGTGCCCTACGCCCTGACCCAGGCGTCCCGGGCGCGCGGCGGCGCCGGCGCGCTCGCCGGCAACCACGTGATCCTCGAGCTGGAGGGCCGTCGTGCGTACGTCGTGCTCGCCCACCTGCGCGCCGGCTCGATCCGGGTGGGCGAGGGCGAGCCCGTCGCGGCCGGCCGGGAGGTGGCCGACTGCGGCAACTCGGGCAACTCCACGCAGCCGCACCTGCACATCCAGGTCATGGACTCCGCGGATCCGTTCGCCGCGCGTGGCCTCCCCATGTCCTTCCGGGACTATCGGGCGTGGCGTCGACCCGACGGGCCGTCGGTCGTGGTCGACCGGGGCATTCCTCAGGAGACGGAGGTCGTCGAATCGTTGTGACGGGCCGGATCCGGATCGTGGGGAGGGTCGCGTCGGCCTCAGCCCACCTTCGGCACGGCGCGGGAGATGATCGTGGCGAAGTCGACCCCGGGCGGCAGGGTGCCGAACGCGTGGCCGTGGTCCCCGCCGAGGCGCGAGGCGCAGAAGGCGTCGGCGACGGCGGGGTGGCCGTGCCGCACCAACAGCGAGCCCTGTAGGACCAGCGCCAGCCGTTCGACGACGCGGCGGGCCCGCAGCTCGAGGTCGCCGTGGTCGGCCAGGTCGGCCCGCACCTGTCGTACGGCGGCGTCGAGCCGCGGGTCGGCGCCGGCGGCGGCGGTCACCTCGCCCTGGAACACCTCCATGACCCGCGGTTCCTTGGCGAGGGCGCGCAGGACGTCCAGCGCGGCGACGTTGCCGGAGCCCTCCCAGATCGAGTTCAGGGGCGACTCGCGGAACAGCCGCGGCATGCCGGACTCCTCGACGTAGCCGTTGCCGCCCAGGCATTCCAGGGCCTCGGCGGCGTGCGCCGGCCAGCGTTTGCAGACCCAGTACTTGCCGACGGCGAGGGCGAGCCGCTTGAACGCGGTCTCGTCGGCGTCACCGCGCGCGGAGCGGTCGGTCGCCCCGGCGAGCCGCATCATCAGGACGGTGGCGGCCTCGGACTCGACCGCGAGGTCGGCGAGGACGTTGCGCATCAGCGGCTGGTCGACGAGGTACCGGCCGAAGGCCTGCCGGTGGGTGGCGTGGTGGACGGCGGTGAGCACGCCCTGGCGCATCCCGGCCGCCGCGCCGATGACGCAGTCGAGGCGGGTCAGGTTGACCATGTCGATGATGGTGCGCACGCCACGGCCCTCGTCGCCGACGCGCCAGGCCACCGCGTGCTCGTACTCGACCTCCGCCGAGGCGTTGGACCGGTTGCCGAGCTTGTCCTTCAGGCGCATCAGCCGCATCGGGTTGCGCGTGCCGTCCGGGAGGACGCGCGGCACGAGGAAGCAGGTGAGCCCGCCCGGCGCCTGGGCGAGGGTGAGGAAGACGTCGCACATCGGCGCCGAGGTGAACCACTTGTGCCCGAGGAGCCGGTAGGTGCCGTCCGGCTCCGGGCGGGCGGTGGTGGCGTTGGCGCGTACGTCCGAGCCGCCCTGCTTCTCCGTCATCGACATGCCGGCCAGCAGCCCCCGCTTGCCCAGCGGCGCGCGCAGCCCGAAGTCGTACGTCGCGGCGGTGAGCAGCGGCTCGTACCGTGCGGCCAGCTCCGGGTTGTGCCGCAGCGCCGGCACCGCCGCGTACGTCATGGAGACGGGGCAGCCGTGCCCGGCGTCGGGGCGCCAGGTGTAGAACTTGGCGGCCCGGGCCACGTGTGCGCCGGGCCGGTCGTCCGCCCACGGCGCGGCGTGCAGCCCGTGCGTGACCGCGGTGCGCATCAGCTCGTGCCAGGCCGGGTGGAACTCCACCTCGTCGATCCGGTGGCCGTAGCGGTCGTGGGTGCGCAGGACCGGCGGGTGTTCGTTCGCCAGCCGTCCGTACTCGATCGCCTGCTCGGTGCCGCCGATCCGGCCGAGCTCGTGCAGCTCCGCGGTGGCCCACCCGGCACCCTCCCGGGCGAGCCCGTCGAGCAGCGCCGGGTCGTCCGCCGCGTCGTAGCCGGCCAGCGGGGGGACCTGGTTGAGAACCTCGTGCGTCGTCACGGCGATACTCCAATCGCACGGTGGATGAACGTGATCAGGCTGGGGATGGTGCTCGGGCCGGCGACCCCGGCCGCCAGCGGGCCGACCATCGCTTCGGCCAGGGCGCCGACGAGCGCGGTCGCGGTCAGCTCCGGGTCCTGCGGGGGCAGCTCACCGCTCGCCACGCCGGCCGCGACGTAGCCGGCGATCAGTTCGGCGTACGCCCGGCGGAAGACGAGCCGTTCGGCGTCGACCGCCGGGTCGACCGGCTCGACGAGCAGGGCGTACGCCAACCGCGGGGACTGCAGCGCGCGGCCGGAGAACGTCTCGATGACGGCGGACACCTGCGCGGCGACCGTGGACTCGAGTGCTGCCGCGCGCGCGACCGCGTCCACCTCCCGCTGGGAGGCGGTGCGGAACACCTCGGCGAACAGGTCGGCCTTGGTGGGGAAGTGGCGGTAGACGCTGCCGGTCGCCATGCCGGCCCGCTCGGCGACGGCGGCGACGGAACAGCCGGCGTACCCGTGCCCGGCCATGATCTCCAGGGCGGCGACGATGATCCGGTCCCGGGACGCGCTCAGCCGAGCTTTCACACGGTCGGTGCTCCGGTAGACCACGCAAGAATTGAACCATCATTCAAACCTTGGTCACAAGGTGGCGGCGGGCGCGGTCACGCGGCGCTGACGTTGGTGTCACCGTGGTGGTCACGATCGGCGTCAGCCGGCGGCGACGCACCGCTCAGGTGAGGGTGGCCACCGCGTACGCGGCCGCCTCGGCGACGACGGCCTGGTCGTACCCGGCGTCCCGGGTGGCCTTGCTGGACATGATCGAAACGACCAGTGGCGCGGTGCCCGGGGGCCACACGACGGCGATGTCGTTGACCGTGCCGTAGTCGCCGGTCCCGGTCTTGTCGGCCACGGTCCAACCCTTCGGTACGCCAGCCCGGACGCGTCGGGCGCCGGCGCCGGTGGCGTTGCGTTCCAGCAGGTCCCGGAGAAAGGCGCGCTTGTCGGCCGGCAGCGCGTCACCCAGGACGATCCGCTGGTAGTCGGTGCCGATCGCCCGGGGCGACGTGGTGTCGCGCGGGTCTCCCGGGACGGCCGACACGATCTTGGGCTCGATCCGGTCCATCCGCGTGACCGTGTCGCCGAGGCCACGCACGTACGCCGTCAGTCGAGCCGGTCCGCCGAGGTCGCGGAGCAGGAGGTTGCCGGCCGTGCCGTCGCTGTAGCGGACGGCGGCGTCACAGACCTGACGGATCGTCATCCCGGTGGCGACGTGCTTCCTGGTGATGACGGCGCTCTTCATGAGGTCGTCCTCGGTGTACCTGACGACCGTGTCGAGATGCGACAGCGGGTTGTTCGCCAACACCGCTGCTGCCGCCAGTCCCTTGAACGTCGAGCAGAACGCGAACCGTTCGTCCGCCCGGTGGGCGACGGTGACGCCGGTGCCGGTGGCCAGGGCATACATCCCCAGGCGTACGTCGAACTTCCGTTCCAACTCGACCAGGCGTTCGTGACGGACCTCCGCCGCGGCGGTGGGGGCGGCGGGCGGGGAGGACGAGGGACCGGAGGGCGCGGCAGCGGAGGAGGGGGCAGCGGGGGGCTCTGCGTCCGCGCATCCGGCCAGTGGCGAGAGCGCCACCATGCCCAGCAGGGCGCGGCGGGTGACGGTCGGTGGCGATGGCACGTCACGGATCGTCGACACTCCGTTCCCGGGACGCGCGGAACCCAGCCGACCCTCGGACTCCCCGCGGTCGGTCTGGCACGACCCGCACATCGGGTGGCCCGGACCACGCTGACATCCACGGCGGCACCGGCGGCCACCCGCCCACGGCGGCGGCCCGGACAGCTTCGCAAGATCTTCCACAGTGGGGTACACGCGTGGTCTCCCGGCGGCGGTTGCAACGCCGCCGCCGCGACGTGGTGCCGGGCGCCAGCGACGGCCGGGACCGGAGGCGGTACGCCGCCGGTACGGGAAGGGAACAGCGCCCTGGTGTGCTCGGCGCGTGCGAGTTCCGAGATCCCGGCGGCGCGGACGGTGGCTGCGGGCCTGGCTGGCCGCCACGGCCGTCGCCGCCGTCGCGCTGCCGTTGGCCGGCTCGGCGGTCCCCGCGTCACCCGGCCGGACGGGCGGGGTGGGTGCCGACGACCGCCGGGTGCTGGGGCTGGCCGAGCAGCTCCTGACGCGGGAGTGCATGCGGCGGGCCGGGTTCGAGCTGTGGGTGGTGCCGCCCGCCCCCGCCGACCAGTTGCGCTCGTTCCCGTACGTGGTCGACGACGTCGCCTGGGCCCGGGCCCACGGGTTCGGCACCGACCTGGTGGCGGCGACCGACGAGCGCCGGCGCGACGACCCCAACCAGCGGTACTTCGCCGCGCTGCCCGCCGAGCGTCGCGTCGCGGCGCTGGCCGCGCTCAACGGTGCGCGGCCGGAGGGGCTGGAGGCCCGGGTGCCGTCCGGCGGCGTGGTCCGGCGCAGCGCCGACGGGTGCACGTCCGAGGCACAACGGCAGCTCTACGGCGACCTGCCCGCCTGGTACCGGTCGAGCAAGGTGGTCGCCAATCTGTCGTACCTGCGCCAGCGGCGGGTGCTCGCCGACCCGGCCTGGGCGGCGGCGCTGCGGTCCTGGTCGCGTTGTGTGCGGCAGCAGGGATACCCGGTGGACACCCCCGACCAGCTGCGCGAGGCCGTGGTCACCCGGGGACGGGCGGCCGAGGTGGCCGCGGCGGTGACCGAGGCGCGCTGCGCCGCCGGTGGCCTGGCGGCCACCGCCCGCGAGCTGGACGCCCGCCACCGCGCGGACCTGACGGCGGTGTACCGGCTGGAGGTGGCGACCCGGGAGCGGCTGGAACAGGCCGCGGTCCCCCGGGCCCGGGCCGTGGTCGCCGCGGAATCCGCACGTCGATGACCCGCCCCCGGCGAGCGACGCCGGGGCGAGAAGGAGGATGAGATGAGACGCCTGTACGCGATCATGGCGAGCGTGGCGACGCTCGTCGTGATGGTGGCCGCCGCGCCGGCGGCCGCGTCGGCCTCGCCGGCACCGTCCGGCGCCGCCGCGTCCGCCGGCGCCACGGTGGCAGTGGCGGCCGACCGGGAGGGCCGGGCCGAGCGGGTCCCGCTGGCCCGCGAGGCGCCGCCGGTCGCCCCGGGGGCGCGGGCCGCCACCGCCGCCGCGGGGAGCACCGCGGCGGACACGGCCAACGGTTACTTCTACGCCTACGAGCACGCCTGGTTCGAGGGCAAGTGGTGCGCCTGGGACGGCACCGCGAAGAACTGGGGCAACCCGGGCGGCGCCGGCACCGGCGGCAAGTGGGGCTGCGGCGGCGACTACGGCTTCGACAACATCGCCACCTCGGTGTGGAACAACGGGTTCTACTTCCCGGGCGCGGACGCGGTGAACATGCACGTGGAGACGTTCTACCTGGGCGGGCGGATGTGCCTGGACCGCGGGGACTACTGGGCCGACTTCACCCTCGGCCTGGAGGTCTTCAACGACGGCACCGCGGCCGACAACCAGATCAGTTCGCACTACTGGGGCACCACCTGCGTGTGAGGCCCGGCCGGGCGGGGGCGGCGTCGTCCCCGCCCGGCCTGCCGTCACGGGTGACGCAGGCGGACACCCGGCGTCCGGCCCGGCGTCGGGCGTCGGCCCGGACGAGGGCGTCGAGCCGGAAGGTCGGGGTGGCGCCGACCTGGTCGAGCAGGCCCGCCTCGGTCAGGGCGGCGGCGAGGTCCTCGGCCCGGTCGACCCGCACGCCGAGGGCGCACGCCAGCTGTGCCGGCGCGAACGGGCCGTCGGGCAGCAGCGCCGCGACCCGCAGGGCGTGCCGCAGGGGCTCGTCGAGCGCGGCGTGGTCGCGGGCCAGCACCGCCCGCACGTCGAGGTGCGCGGCCACCAACTCGTCCAGGCGCCGGTCGGGATCGTCCAGCCGCCGGGCCAGTCGGGCCACCGTCCAGCCGGGACGGGCGGCCAGCCGCACCCCGGCGATCCGCACCGCGAGCGGCAGGTGGCCGCAGCGCGCCACGAGGGTCGCCGCGGCGGCCGGCTCCGCCGCCACCCGTCCCGGCCCGGCGACCCGGGCGAGCAGCTCCACCGCGTCCGGTGCGGGCAGCGGTCCCAGCCGGTGGCGGGCCGCCCCGGACAGCACACCCAGGCGGCCACGGCTGGTCACCAGCACGCCGCACGCGGCCGAGCCGGGCAGCAGTGGGGCGACCTGCGCCTCGGCGTGGGCATCGTCGAGCACCACCAGCAGCCGGCGGCCGTCGAGCAGGGTGCGGTACCGGGCGGCCCGTTCCTCCAGCGTCGCCGGCAGCGCCGTGGGGGCGCAGCCGAGCGCCCGCAGCAGCCGCCCGAGCACGTCCGCCGGATCCCGCTCGCCCACGTCGACGAAGAGCTGGCCGTCGGGGAAGTCGCCGCTGAGCGCGTGCGCCACCCGTACCGCCAGCGCGGTCTTGCCGGTGCCGCCGCGGCCGTGCACCACCGTTACCCGACCCGCCGTGAGGCTGGCCCGGACGGCGTCGCTCTCCGTCGTCCGCCCGACGAGGTCCGGCTCCGGTGCCGGCAGCTCCGCCGGGCGGCCGCACGACGGTGGCTCCGCGGGGCGGTCCGGCGTCGGTGCCAGGGACGCGTCCCCGGTGAGCATCCCCCGGTGCAGCTCACGCAGCTCGTCGCCCGGCTCGACGCCCAGTTGCGCCGACAGCGCCGCCCGCCCCTCCCGGTAGACGGCGAGTCCGTCGGCGGTACGCCCGCTGCGGTGCAGGGCCAGCATGAGCTGGGCGCGCAGCCGCTCCCGGAGCGGATACCGACGCACCAGCCGGGTCAGCTCACCGATCACCTGCCCGTGCCGGCCGAGGTCGAGGTCCGCCGCGATCCGTTCGGTGACCGCGGCGAGGCGGAGCTCCTCCAGGTGCGGCGCCTCCGTGTCCACCAGCTCCGGGCTGCCGCCGGCCAGCGCCGGGCCGCGCCAGAGGGCGGTGGCCGCCCGCAGCGCCGCCGCCGCCTCGACGCCCCGGCCCGCGTCGCGCGCCGCCCGGGCCCGCCGTACCTGCTCGTGGAAGCGGTCGAGGTCCAGCTCGCCCGGTTCGAGACGCACCGCGTAGCCGTCGGGCCCGGAACGGACGCGGTCCGCGCCGAGCACCGCGCGCAGCCCGGCCACCTGCTTGCGCACCTGCGTGCGTGCCGTCGGCGGGGGCGACTCGCCCCAGAGCAGCCGCACCATCCGGGCCACCGGGACCACCCGCCCACCCGCGAGCAGCAGCGTCGCCAGCACCGTCCGCTGCCGCGCCCCCGCCAGCCGCACCGGCCGCCCCTCCCGGAGCACCTCGATCGGTCCCAGGACGCCGAAGTCCACACCCGTCATCCGTGCCTCCTTCCCGAGGGCACGGTGGCAGTCGCCGCCGCCGAACCACTGTCGTCGCACTGCCGTCCACGGTGGTCGGTCGCCGCCGGACGGGGCGGCGCCCCGGCCGCCCGGTCTTGTCGGACCGTCGTGTTACGGTCGCTCTCGGTCGAGGTTGTGGCGGGCCGGCGCGGCGCTGGGGGGCTGTCGTGGGGTGGGATTTCTCCGTGCTCGGCACGCTGCGCGTCAGTCGTGACGACCAGGCGGTGCCCGTGCCCGCCAACCGGCAGCGGGCGCTGCTGGCGGTGCTGCTGCTCAACCAGGGCGAGCCGGTGAGCGTCCCCGCCCTCGTCGACCGCGTCTGGGGCGGCGAGCTGCCCACCCACGCCAAGGCGTCCCTGCACTCACTGGTTCGGCGGCTGCGCGCCACCCTGGGCGGTGACGACGGCCGCGCCGAGCTGATCGCCACCGGCGCCAACGGCTATCGCATCGACCTGCCGCCGGACAGCCTCGACCTCGCCCGGTTCGACGCGCTGCTCGCCGCGGGGGAGGCGACGGGCGACCTGCGACACCGCGCCGAGCTGCTGCACCGGGCGCTGATGCTGTGGCGCGGCGACCCGCTGGCCGACGTCGTCTCCGACGTGCTGCACCGTGAGGACGTGCCGGCGCTGACCGAGCGGTGGTCGCGCGCGACCGAGGCGTACTTCGACGCCGAGCTGGCCCTCGGCCACCACGTCGAGATCATCCCCGGGCTGCGGCAGGCGACCCGGCGCAGCCCGTTGCGCGAACGGTTCTGGGCGCAGCTGATGCTGGCCCTCTACCGCAGCGGCCGGCAGGCCGAGGCACTCGACTCCTACCAGGAGGTCGCCTCGCTCCTCGCCGCCGAGCTGGGGCTGGACCCGTCTCCGGCCCTGCGGGAGCTGCGCACCACGATGCTCCGTTCCGACCCGGCGCTGCGCTGGCGGCCCCCGGCGTCCACCGCCACCGTCGGCCCGGGCGTCCCCGCGCCGCCGGCGAACCCGATGTTCCAGCTCCCGGCCGACCCGGGCACCCTGCACGGCCGAGCGGGCGCGGTGCGGTCGGTCCGGCAGGCGATCGCCACCGCCGCCGCCGAGGGGCGTCTGCCGCTGGTGGCCCTCTCGGGCGCGCCGGGTGTGGGCAAGACCGCGCTGGCCGTCCACGTCGGTCACCAGATGAGCGACCTGTTCCCCGACGGCCAGTGGTTCGTTCGCCTACGCGGGCAGCAACCGGATCCCGCCCGGCCCGCCGACCTCCTGGCCGAGCTGCTGACCTACGCCGGCATCCGCGGCGCCGCGCAGCCCGGCACGACCGACGCGCGTGAGGCGGCGCTGCGCGCCGTCCTGGCCGAGCGCTCCGTCCTCCTCGTGCTCGACGACGCGGCCTCGGTCGAGCAGGTCGCCCCGCTGCTGCCCGGCTCGGCGAACTGCGCGGTGATCGTGACCAGCCGCCACACGCTCGGCGGCCTGGTGGCCCTGCACGGTGGACGGGCGGTCAACCTCGACCCGCTCGACCCGGACGAGGCCGTCGGCCTGCTCACCACCGTGCTCCGCCAGCATGCGATGGACGTCGCGCCGGACGCCGTCGCCGACCTGGCCGCGCTCTGCGGATACCTCCCCCTGGCGCTGCGGATCGCGGCGGCCAACCTGGCGACCGCCGGCGAGGCCGACCCCAGGGACTACCTGCGGCGGCTGCGCGACGGCGACCGGCTCGCCGGCCTGTCCGTCCCGGGCGACCCGCAGGTGGCGATGCGCGCCGCGTTCGCGCCGTCCTACCGGCGCCTCGGCGCGCCGGAACGGCGGGCGCTGCGGCTGCTGGCGTCGTCACCGACGGACTGCTTCACCGCCACCGACCTCGCCGCGCTGACGGGCGTCGGCTGGTCCGAGGCCAGCGCCGTACTGCGGACGCTGACCGCCTGCCACCTGGTGCGACCCGGCCACCACGACCGCTTCTTCATCCACGACCTGATCCGCCTCTACGCGGCCGAGCTGTCCCGGGCCGAGGACACCGCCGGCGAGCGCGCCGCCGCCGTCGACCGCCTGCTCCACTCCTACCTGACCACCGCCGACGCCCTGGCCCGCCGGGGTCACCCCCGGATGGCGTTCCTGTCCCGACCGCCGGGACCGGCCCCGGTGGCCGGCGCCCCGGAGCCGGCCGCACCGGCCCAGTGGTTCCACGCCGAGCACGGCAACCTGCTGACGGCGATCCGGCACGCGGCTCGGCACGGCCCGCCGCAGCTCGTCTGGCACCTGGCCGACCGGATGCGCGGGCACCTGCAGGAGATCGGCGCGCACGCCGAATGGCGGTCCGTCGCCGAGTTGGGCCTCGACCAGGCCCGCCGACAGGGCGACGACGCGGGCATCGCGGCGATGGAGCTCAGCCTGGCGACGCTCGCCGCCAGCCGCGCCGACTACCCCGACGCCCAACGGCGGTTCACCATCGCGCTGGAGATCCAGCTGCGCCTGGGCAACCGGGCCGGGCAGGCGTCCATCCTGAACAACCTCGGCATCGTGCACCGCGAACAGGGCAACCTCACCGAGGCCGGCGCCTGCTACGCCCGCGCCCTGGCCCGCTACCGGGAGCTGGGCAACCGGAACGCGGAGTGGAGCTGCCTGGGCAACCTGGGGGTGGTCCAGCTGGAACTCGACCGGGTGGCCGAGGCGGTACGCGCGCAGCGGACGGCGCTGGACGGCTACACCTCGCTGGAGCCGGCCGCGCAGCCGCACGACGACATCGCCACGGTGCTGCACAACCTCGCGGTCGGCCTCCGCGCGCTGGGCCGGCCGGCCCTGGCCGTGGTCCACCTGACCCGTGCCCTGGCGATCCGGCGACGGACGGGCAACCGCTACGGCGCCGCCACCGACCTCGACCAGCTCGCCGCCGCGTACGCCGACCTCGGCTACCACGCCAAGGCGCTCCACCTCGCCGAGGAGTCCCTGGCCACCGCCCGCGCGATCGGCCGCCGCCGGGTGGAGGCCGAGTCGCTCACCACCCACGCGACGATCGCGCTCGGCCTGCACGGGCCGGCCGCCGCCGTCGACCTGCTGCATCAGGCGCTACGGCTGAGCCGGGAGATTGGCTACCGCCGCGCGGAGGTCTGCGCCCACATCGGTCTGGCCGTGGCGCACCGGGCGGCCGGGCGGGAGGCGGAGGCGGTGCGGCACGCCCGTCTCGGCGAGCAGCTCGCCCGGCGCGCCGAGCACCTCCTGCTCGCCCGTCAGGCCCGGGATGTGCTGGCCGAGGGCGGGCCGCTGGCGTCGGCGAGCTGATTGCCGAGGGACGTCGGCCCGTGTGCAACTCCGCGGCCGCGCCGCGCCCGGGAGGGGAGCGCCACCCGGTGACGCCGGGGCAGGATGGGCACGTGTACATCGAGCCGGTCGAGTGCGCGCCCGAGCAGGCGTTCCCGCGTGCGATCCTGCGGCAGCGCTGGGAGGACCTCACCTTCCTGCACTGGGCCGTCGCTCCGGAGCTCGTCGCGCCGCTGCTGCCCGCCGGGACGCGTCCGGACACCCTCGACGGGCTCAGCTATGTCGGCCTGATCGGCTTCCGCATGGTGGGGCTGGGCCTCGGCTGCGGGCCGGGGGTGCCGTACCTCGGCAGCTTCTGGGAGACCAACGTCCGGCTCTACTCGGTCGACGGCACCGGCCGGCGGGCGGTGGTGTTCCGCTCGCTCGACGCGTCCCGGCTGCTCATGGTGCTGGCTGCCCGGGCGACCCTGCGGCTGCCGTACATGTGGTCGGCGATGCGGCTGGACCGGGACGGCGACCGCCGCACCTACCGGTGCCGGCGTCGCTGGCCCGGCCCGCGCGGCGCGACGAGCCGGATGGTGGTCCGGGTGGGCGGGGCGATCGCCGAGCCGACCCCGCTGGAGCACTTCGTCACCGCCCGATGGGGGTTGCACACCCGGGCGTACGGTCGCACGCGGCACCTGCCGAACTGGCATCCCCGCTGGCCGCTGCACCGCGCCGAGCTGCTGCACCTGGACGACGAGCTGGTCACCGCCGCCGGGCTGCCGGCGCCGACCGGACCGCCGGCCAGCGTGCTGTATTCCCCCGGCGTGCCGGTCCGGTTCGGCCCACCGGTCGCCCTGCGCCCGTCTCGTTGATCACCGGCCGGGATCCCGGTGGGCTTCGCACACCATCAACCGGGTGGCCAACGGCACCGCCGACCCGAACACCCGGCCGGCGTGCGTCGTGCGCCGTCCGTCCGGCGCTAGGGTCGGGCCCTATGCGGACGAAGCAGGAGCTGAGCGCGGCCATCCGGCGGGAGCGGCGGGCGGCGCTCGTCGTCAACGCCCACTCCCGGCGGGGCCGCCAGCTCTACGAGGAGACCCGGTCACGGCTGGTCGCGGCCGGCTTCACCCTGCTCGGCACGTACCCGGTCGACCGGCCCGCCGAACTCGAGCAGAGCCTCGCCGCCGCCGCCGACCTCGGGCCGGACCTCCTGGTCGCCGGCGGCGGCGACGGCACGATCGGCACCGCCGCGCGGCTGCTCGCCCACCGCGACATCGCGCTCGGCCTGCTGCCGCTGGGCACCACCAACAACTTCGCGCGTACGGTGGGCATCCCGCTCGACCTCGACGCGGCGGTCGCGGTCCTCACCGACGGCAAGGTGATCGACGTCGACCTCGGACTCGTGGGCAGCATGCGGTTCACCAACCACATCGGCATCGGCCTCTCCGCCGACGTGATGCTCAGGACGCCGCCCCGGCTCAAGCGGGTCATCGGCCGGATCGCGTACCCGATGACCGCTCTGGCGCTGCTGACCCGGCACCGGCCGCTGCGGGCCGCCGTACGCGCCGAGGGACGGCGGCACGAGTTCCTCACCCACCAGCTGTACGTGGCGAACGGCGGCTTCCACGCGGGGCGGCCCATCACCGCGGACGCGGACGCCGACGACCGGCTGTTGGTCGCGTACCCGGTGGGTGGCCCGACCCGCCGCGGACTGCTGCGGGACACGGCGCGCAACGCGGCCACCGGCCATCGCCGCACCCTCGTCGACGAGCCGTTCCTCGCCGTACGCGAACTCTGGCTGGAGACCGACCGGCCGGCGCCCGTGGAGGTGGACGGGGAGCCGTACGGCGAGACCCCGATCCGGATCGGCCTGGACCCCAACGCGCTGCGCGTCATGGCCGCCGCCGACAGTCCGGACCGCTAGGGCGGGCCGGGAGCCCTTCCCGGCATTACCCCACCTCGCGCCGGGCCGCAGGTGATGGAGCACGATGCGGGCTGCCCAAGTCAGGCAGGCATCAGGAACCGCTGACCCGCGGCTGCTGGTGGTCGGTCAGCCGGAACCCGACGCCGCGTACCGCGTCGATGGTCACGCCGGTGCCGAGGCCGGCGAGCTTGCGCCGCAGCCGCTTCACCAGCGACTGCACGTCGGCCCTGCGCTCCAGCCCCTCGTCGCGCCAGACCGTCCGGTGCAACTCGGCGTAGCTCCACACCCGGATCGGCTCGGTGGTCAGGCTGATCAGCAGGTCGTGCTCAAGTCGCGTCAGGCCGACCTCGCGATCCCGGCAGCGAGCGGTGGACCGGGCCGAGTCGATCAGCAGCGTGCCGTCGGTGGCCTCGGGCGCGGCGGCAGGGGGCGGCCCGGACGACGCCGGGGGGAGCCGCTGCGGGGCCGCGATCAGCCTGCGCAGCTCGTCGAGATCGGAGACCAGCAGCAGTGGCGCGATGCCCTCGAGGCGCTCCGCGAGTCGGATCCGCTCGGCCGGCGACGGTGTCACCGCGATCACCAGCGGAAATTGTTCCTCGGCCGGATCGCGCCCGTCCGGCACCGTGCTTTCGTCGTGTGCCCCCACAGCACCCACCCCGAAACGATGGGCAAGTTTCTGCCCAGCTTCGTCATGATCGTGACAAAAATTGGCAAGCTTCCCGACGGTTGGCCAACTGTTGGTGACAGATTGCTTACGGCAAGTTCTTGATCGTCCTTTCATGTCGATCATAGTGTCCAGACGGGCAGCCGGCGTGACCCGCGCGGTTGCCTGGGGGCCATGGAGGGGTGCGTTCCGCTTCATCCACTCGGGGAGACGCGTGCCCCGCACCCTCCACCGTGGCTCGTTCCACTCTGGGTCGTTCTGGAGGAGGCGCCACCCATGTTCAGACGTCCATCCACGAAACGCACAGCCAGATCCCTGGTGAGTGCCGGCGCGGCCTTGGTCCTCGCCGCGACGGGCCTGGCCGCATTCGGTTCAGGCGCACAGGCCGCGCTGACCGGGACAGGAGCAGCCTCCGCAGACGGCAAGATCCGGCCGGAGCTCAGCAAGCAGCTCCAGGGCAAGACCGAAGGGGATTTCTGGATCCGCTTCAAGGACAGGGCGGACCTGAACCAGGCCGCAGCGATCAAGGACTGGGACAAGCGCGGCGCCGCGGTCGTGGCGGCGTTGAAGAAGACCGCCGCCGAGAGCCAGACCAAGATCCGCGCCGAGCTCGACGGCGCGGGCGCGAAGTACGAGACCTTCTGGGCGACCAACGCGATCAAGGTCAGCGGCGGCTCGCTGGCGATGGCGCAGAGCATCGCCTCCCACGCGGAGGTCGAGGGCCTGTACGCCCCCGTCGCCTACCAGGTGCCCGAGGTCACCAAGGGCACCGACGAGAAGACGGTGAACGCCCTCGAGTGGGGCATCGCCAACATCAACGCCGACGACGTCTGGTCCCAGTACGGCGTCAAGGGCGCCGGCATCACGGTGGCGAACATCGACACCGGGGTCCAGTTCGACCACCCGGCGCTGGTGAACTCCTACCGCGGCAACAACGGCGACGGCACGTTCGACCACAACTACAACTGGTACAACGCCGCCGGGACCTGCGCCGCGGCGCCCTGCGACAGCAACGGCCACGGGACCCACACCATGGGCACGATGGCCGGCTCCGCGGACGCGAACCAGATCGGCGTGGCACCCGAGGTCAAGTGGATCGCCGCGAACGGCTGCTGCCCCAGCGACGCCGCGCTGGTCAACTCCGGCCAGTGGATGCTCGAGCCGACCGACCTCAACGGCCAGAACCCGGACGTCAGCAAGCGGCCGAACATCATCAACAACTCGTGGGGGACCACGAGCCCCTCCAACGAACCGTTCATGGAGGACGTGACGCTGGCCTGGACCGCGTCGGGCATCTTCGGTGTCTGGTCCAACGGCAACAACGGGTCGGCGTGCCAGACCAGCGGCTCCCCGGGCAGCCTGGTCAGCAACTACTCGGCCGGCGCCTACGACATCAACAACAACATCGCCGGTTTCTCGTCGCGTGGCGTCGGCCAGAACGGCGAGATCAAGCCCAACATCGCGGCGCCGGGTGTGAACGTCCGGTCGAGCGTTCCGGGCGGCAGCTACGCCAGCTACAACGGCACCTCGATGGCCGCCCCGCACCTCGCGGGCGCGATCGCGCTGTTGTGGTCCGCGGCACCGGCGCTGGTCGGCGAGGTCAACCCGACCCGCGCGCTGCTGGACAACGCGGCGGTCGACAAGGCCGACACCCAGTGCGGTGGCACCACCGACGACAACAACGTGTACGGCGAGGGTCGGCTGGACGCGCTCGCGCTGCTCAACGCGGCCCCGATCGGCGACACCGGCACCCTGGCCGGCACGGTCACGGACGCGACCACCGGCGCCCCGATCGCGGGCGCCACGGTGGCCCTGACGGGCGCGGCGGACCGCGAGCTGACGACCACTGCCAACGGGACGTACTCGTCGCTGCTCCCGGTCGGTGACTACCAGGTCGCCGTGACGGCGTTCGGCTACCAGGGCAAGACGACGCCGGCGACCGTCAACCGCGACGCGACCACGACGATCAACGTCGCCTTGACGGCGGTGCCCAGCGTCACCGTCAGCGGCTCGGTCACCGACGGGTCGGGCCACGGCTGGCCGCTCTACGCCAAGGTGACCGTCGAGGGTCCGTCCGGCGTGTCCGACTACACCACGCCCGTCAACGGCCGATACAGCGTCAGGCTCCCGGCCTCGGCCACGTACAACCTCAAGGTCGAGTCGCAGTACCCGGGCTACCAGACCGTCACCAAGGAGGTCGTGGTCGGCGACGGCAACGTCACCGCCAACGTCGCCGTGCCGGTGGAGACCAACTCCTGCACCACGGCGCCCGGCTACCGGTTCGGCTCCGACGGCGAGTACGAGACGTTCGACGGCGCCACCGTGCCGGCCGGCTGGTCCGTGGTGGACCACGCGAACACCGGTCAGGTCTGGAAGTTCACCGACGAGGGCGGCCGCCGCAACCTGACCGGCGGCACCGGCAACTTCGCGATCGTCGACAGCGACGAGTACGGCTCCGGTGGGCGGCAGGACACGTCGCTCGTCAGCCCGGTCGTCGACCTGACCGACGTCGCGGCTCCGGTGATCCGGTTCAACCAGGACTACAACTGGTTGGGCAGCGACCGCGCCGATGTCGACCTCAGCGTCGACGGCGGCACCACCTGGACGAACGTGCTCCGGCAGGCGGCCGACGTCCGCGGGCCGCGGGTGACCGAGGTCCCGATCCCGCAGGCCGCCGGCCAGGCGCAGACCCGGGTCCGGTTCCACTACTACGACGCCTCGTACGAGTGGTGGTGGCAGGTCGACAACGTGCTGATCGGCAGCCAGGTCGTCTGCGAGCCGACCAACGGGGGCCTGGTGCTCGGCCACGTCCGTGACAAGAACACCAGCGGCTACGTCAACGGTGCCACCGTCACCAGCGACGAGCGGCCGGCGGAGAAGGCCACCACCGTGGCGACGCCGGACGACGCCGGGCTGGCCGACGGCTTCTACTGGCTGTTCTCGTCGCTGACGGGCAACCACAAGTTCACCGCGAAGGCCGGCAACTACGTCAGCCAGAGCAAGCAGGTCGACGTCCAGGAGGACTGGGCGACCGCCGCGAACTTCCAGCTGGCGGCCGGCCGCCTGTCGGTCAAGCCGGCTGCGGTGAGCGGAACGGTCCAGATGCCGACCGGAAAGGTCAGCAAGCCGTTCACGGTGACCAACACCGGCGGGGCCCCGGTCGACGTGGAGTTCAGCGAGCGCGACGGCGGGTTCACCCTCCTGCGCGCCGACGGCACCCGGATCAGCAAGCAGCAGGTGCTCGGCTCCACCGGCGCGCCGGAGCAGCGGCTCACCACCCCGACGTCGTTCGCCGCGGCGGCGACCGGCAAGTCCGCGACGGCGGCCTCGGCCGCGGTCGGGCCGCAGGCCGCGCCCTGGAGCGACATCGCCGACTACCCGGCGAACGTGATGGACAACCGGGTGGTGAACCTGGACGGCAAGGTGTACTCGATCGCCGGCACCAACGGGTCGGCGTCCACGACGAAGAACTTCGTCTACGACCCGATCGCGCAGACCTGGACCCCGATCGCGGATCTTCCCGGCGCCCGCAACGCCATGACGGTGGGCGTCGTGGACGGGAAGATCATCGCGACCGGTGGCTGGGCGGCGTCCGGCCCGGACGGCACCACCTGGTCGTACGACCCGGCGGCCAACACCTGGACGGAGAAGGCCGACAACCCGGCGCCACGCTCCGCGGCCGGGCAGGCGGTCGTCGACGGCAAGCTGTACTCCGTCGGTGGCTGCACCACGTCGTCCTGCACGCCGATGTCGAACGACGTGGTCCGGTACGACCCGGGCAGCGACAGCTGGGAGACGCTGCCCGACTACCCGAAGTCGGTGGCCTTCGCCTCCTGCGGCGGGATCGACGGCGTCGTCTACTGCACCGGTGGCAACGACGGCTCCGCCGTGCTGAAGTCCAGCTACGCCTTCGACCCCGGGGCCAACACCTGGACCGCGATCGCCGACGCGCCGGTCGACAGCTGGGCCAGCTCGTTCGCTGTCGCCAGCGGCAAGCTCCTGGTCGTCGGCGGTGTGCAGGGCGGGGCGATCACGAACGCCGGCTTCGCCTACGACCCGGCCACCGACTCGTGGTCCAACCTGCCGAACGCCAACACGCCGCGGTACCGCGGTGCCGCGGCGTGCGGCTTCTACAAGGTCGGCGGCTCCTCCGGCAGCTTCAACGCCACGCCCGACAGCGAGGCGCTGCCCGGGTTCGAGGAGTGCGCCGAGGGTGGCGCCGACGTCAGCTGGATGACGATCGACAAGACGGCGGTCACGCTGGCGCCGGGCGAGCAGGTCACGGTCACCGTCGGGATGACGGCGAACGTCGACCAGCCGGGCACCTACTCCGGTTCGGTCGCCATCAAGGAGAACACGCCGTACACGGTGGACCCGGTGGCCGTGACGATGAACGTCAAGCCGCCGACCACCTGGGGCAAGCTGATGGGTGCGGTCACCGGGACGAGCTGCCAGGGTGCCAGCTCGCCGCTTGCCGGTGCCGTCGTCCAGATCGACTCGTGGGCGATGTCCTGGACGTTCGCCACCGACGCCGAGGGCAGGTACGCCTACTGGATGGACCGTCGGAACAACCCGATGACGATGATCGTCGCCAAGGACGGCTGGAAGCCCCAGACCCGTCAGACGAGGATCAACACCACCACCCCGACGGTGGAGGACTTCGCTCTGTCCCCCATCCGTTGTTGACAGTTGACCGCTAGCTGACAGTCCGGCCCGCCTGGTCATCGACCAGGCGGGCCGGATCAGTTTCGAGGGCGGCGAGCGGTGCGCGTCCGAAGGCCCAGGAGTGCGCGTCCGAGGGCTGCGACCGGTGCGCGTTCCGAGGGCAGCGACCGGTGTGTGGCGCCGCCCGGCAGCGGCTCCGGGCCCGCTCGGCGGCGGATCGTGGTCAGGCCGGGGCGAGGCGGAAGCCGACCCCGCGGACGGCGTGGATCGTCGCCGAGGCGTCCAGCCCGGCCAGCTTGCGCCGCACCCTCCGCACGACCGAATGCATGTCGGAGCCGCGGCCGAGGTGCTCGTTGCCCCAGACCTTGAGGTGCAGCCGCTCGTACGTCCAGACCTGCCCGGGCGCGCCCACCAGGCACAGCAGGAGATCGTGCTCCAGGCGGGTCAGCTCGATCTCGCGGTCCCGCCAGCGCAGCACCCGTCGGTCGGAGTCGACGCTGAGGTCGGGTGGTGGCGCAGTGGTGCCGCCGGCGGCCGCCGTGACCACGGTCTGGACGGCTGGGGGCGCTGCCCCTGGCTGCGGGGTCTCCACCACGTCGAGGAACCCTGGCTGCGGGGTCTCCACCACGGCGAGGAAATCCCGTGCCTGGTCGACGCTCGAGACGATCAGAAACGCCTCCGTCCCGCCGAGCAGTCGCGCGAGCTGCCGGCGTTCGGCCGGCGAGGAAGCGATTCCGATGACCAAGGACACGGCCGGGATCCCCCTCATGCCCCACCCCTTCCGGCTCCCCACCCGTTCCGGGACATTTACTATACGACGCCGATCAATCAGTTTGTGGCCCTGTCAGGGTGTCATCCCGCTTCGGTCAAAGGTGGTTACGTTTTGGCATCCATAAATGGGCGGTTTCGCGGCGCGGGACGGAAACGGCGCCACCTTTCGTGGTGGGTTGACCGATCTTTCGGACATGGGCGCTCCGGCCGGCGACCCGGCGACAGCCCCCGTGATGCCTGCTACCGGCCGTCGTGTCGAGCGCGCTGGTCGTTGCGGGACGCGCGCGGACGGCTCGGACGTCGCGGCAGCCGACATCTCGTATGCGGCGCGGTCGTCGTCCGCTTCAGCCGACATCCTTCTGAAACACGCGTGTGCTAATTACGGTCACGGGTCGACGGTATTTCGGCACCGGTCCAGGTCGCGTCGCCCCATACATTGGCGGCGTCCTGAATTGCTTGACGGACAATTCCGGTAGCGCGATGACACTGCCGCGCCTGACGGGCGTGGGCGGGCAGGATGGCCGTGCCAGGGCTGCGCCGCCGGGCGGGCGCGCCTCCGGCCGCCCGCCCGGTTACGGACGCGCGGGGTCGCGGCCGTCCTGCGGGCCGGCGTCGGCGTGCCGGGCGGCGGCGAGGAAGGCGTTGTACCGGGCGAGGTCGTCCTCCTCGCCGGTGGCCTCGGCCCGGTCGGCCGCCCGGTCGAGGCGGCCCTGCTCGCGCCGGTCGGCGCGGATCCACTGGCGCACCAGCACGATCATGACGAACGCGGCCGGTACCTCCCCGAAGGCCCAGGCGATCCCCGCGCCCAGCTTCTGGTCGTCGATCAGGGAGGACGCCCACGCCGGGTGGACGGCGGAGTACCAGTCCGGGGCGATGAGGGTGGTGCTCTGCATCAGGACGAGGCCGAAGAAGCCGTGGGCCATCATCGCGGCCAGGTGGAGGATCACCAGCAGGGGAGGGGCGAGCCTCGGCCGGCCGGGGTCGACCCCGATGAGCACCCAGAACAGCAGGTACCCGGCGGCCACGTAGTGGATGAGCATGGCCAGGTGGCCGACGTGGGACCGCATCAGCATGCCCAGCAGGTCGCTGAAGTACAGGCCGAAGAGGCTGCCGGCGTAGATGCCCAACGCGACCACGGGATGGGTGAGCAGCTTCGCCGGCCGGCTGTGCAGCGCCATCAGCAGCCACTCCCGGGCGCCGCGGACCTGCGGGTCCGTGGGCCGGCGCAGGGCGCGGAGGGCGAGGGTGACCGGGGCGCCGCCGACGAGCAGGATCGGCACCAGCATCGACAGCACCATGTGCTGCACCATGTGGGCGCTGAACAGCACGTACGCGTAGCGGGCCACGCCCAGGTCGGTGATCGCGGCCAGCAGCAGCATGCCGGCCAACCAGCTCGCGGTGCGGGCGACCGGCCAGCGGTTCCCGGCCCGGTGCAGCCGCCACACGCCGGCCAGGTAGCCGCCGACCCCGGCGACGGTGAGGGTCAGGAAGAACATGTCCGGCAGCGGCTGGCCCACCAGGAGTGCCGGGGTCGGTGCGGCGGGCATCGGAAAGCCGAGCAGCTCGGTGATCGGATCGGCGTCCAGCGGGTCCCCGGACACCGGTGCGGGGCTGCGGGACAACGCCACCGACAGCCCGACGGTGGCGGCGAACACGACCAGCTCGCCGGCGGCCAGCCGACGGAACGCGCCCGGGCGGCCCGCGCGCAGGGCCGGCAGGGCCCGCGACCGGTGCAGGGCGCCGAGGACACCCAGGATCGCCAGCGCGACGAGCTTGCCGAGGACCAACCAGCCGTAGCGGGACTGCCACAGCTCCGCCACGGAGCCGAGGCGCACGGCGGCGTTGGCCGCCCCGCTCACGGCGACGGCCGCGAAGCAGCCCAGGGCGAGGCGGCTGTACCGGCCGGCGGTGTCGGCGAGCTGCCGGCTGCGACGGATCATCAGCAGCGCCGCCAACCCGCCGACCCACAGCGCGGCGGCCAGCACGTGCAGGGCGAGGCTGGTCACCGCGACCTGGTGGTTGCCCGCCCCGGCGGCGTGCCCGGTGAACGCCGGCGGCAGCACCGCCACCAGGGCGACCAACGCCACCACGGCGGCGAGCCCGCGCGACACCCCCGCCCGGGCCAGCACCGCCGCCGTCAGGGCGAGCCCCGCCTGCAGCAGCAACGCCTGGCCCTGGGAGATCGAGGAGGCGAAGCTGACCACGGTGGCGAGGCTGAGCCCGTTCACGGGGACGCCGAGCAGGTCCGAGACCGTCAGCACGATCAGCGTGGACGCGGCCACGGCCCAACCCGCGGCCGCCGCGCCGGCGCGGCGCAGCAGCAGCCAGCCGTGCGGGGACACGCTCGGACCGTCGCCGGGCAGCAGGAACGCGGCCGTCACCACCATCCCCACCGTCAGGGTGGCGAGGCCGTCGGCGAGCAGCCGGACCACGGGCAACGCCCACGCCGTGACCGGCCCGGGATCGGGCAGGCCGGGGATCGCGGCGGTGAGCGCCCCGCCGGCGCGCAGGCCGAGCAGGAGTACGGCCACCGCCGACGCCACGGCCGCCACCGGCACGAGCCACCCGCCGCGACCGCTGGCCGTCGGCCGTACCCGGCGGGCGGTCGCCCCTGCGGTGGGGCCGGCATCCGCCGCCGCGCGCCCGGCGTCCGGGGCGGGGGCCGGGTGGGCCGGGTGGGAGATGGTGTCTGGCACGTCGGTTCCCTTGCTGGTGGTGAGGGCGGTGGTCGCCCGGTGGGGCTGCCCGGCGGGGCCGCCGATGGGTGTCGACCTTTCCGGTCGGCGGGGCGTGTGTCAGGCGCCGGCGCGGCGGCGACGCCACATCATGGCGGCACCGCCGACGACGGCGGCCAGGACGCCGGCGGCCACCACCAGCGTCGCGGTGCCCGGCCCCCCGCCGGAGCCGCTCGCCGAGGCGGCGGGGCCGGCCGACGGGGTGGACGGGCCGGCGGCCGGTGGGGCGCTGCTCGCCGCGGTCACCTGCGGGCTGGCGCTCGCCGAGGGGTCCGCGACGGTGAACCGGTACGAGCCCTGCACGGGGTGCCCGTCGGCGGAGACGACCCGGTAGGCGACGGTGTAGGTGCCGTTGGCCAGCGGTCGGTCGATCGTCACCGTTCCCGTCGTTCCGGTGACGACGGGCTCGCCGGTGGCGACCTTCGCCTGGGCGGCGTCGGTCAGTGCGATGGTGGTGAAGGCCGGATCGAGCTTCTGCATGAACGTCAGCCTGACCTGGGTCGGCGCCGTGGTCAGCCGCGACTCCTTGGCGGGGCTGGCGGACTGCAGCGTGTTGTGCGCGGCGGCGGGAGCGGCCGGCACGAGCAGCAGCGCGGCGGCGGCCAGCGCGGCGGTGACGAGACCGGCTGCGGTCGGGCGGCGGAATCGGGTGGGCATCTCTGGTGCTTCTCCTGGTGGGGTGGTGGTCAGCCGAGTAGTTGTTGGCCGATCCAGCCGCCGTCGGGGCAGCCGGGCGGGATGGCGAAGACGGCGGAGCCGATCGGGGTGGTCCACTCGTTGAGCAGGTCCCGTTCGGCGAGGCGCCGCTGGATGGGGAGGAACTGGCGGGCGATGTCGGCCTGGTAGGAGGCGAAGATCAGTCCGCTGTCGGCGGTGCCGTCGGCGGCGGGTACCCCGTCGTAGTTGTAGGGGCGGCGCAGGATCTTCAGCCGGTCCTCGCCGACGCGGGCGCGGGTCAGGTGGGAGAAGTCGGGGATGACGGCGAGCCCGTCGGGGCCGGTGGCGGCGAAGTCGGGCACGTCGTGTTCGGCGGCGCCGGTCAACGGGGCGCCGGTGTCGAGGCGGCGGCCGACGGCCAGTTCCCGGTCGGCGCGGCCGAGCAGGTCCCAGGTCTCCAGGTTCATGCTGATCCGGCGGACGACCAGGGTGCTGCTGTCGCGCAGCCACGCCGGCCCGTCGGTCACCCACACCGCGGTCTCCAGCGGCCCACCTGGCCTGGGGTTGGCGGTGCCGTCGAGTTGGCCGAAGAGGTTGCGCTGGGTACGCCCGCCGGGTTCGACGCCGGCGCCGCGGCGGAAGCCCTGCTGCACCCACCGGACGGCGGCGAACGGCCGGCTGTCCTTGACCAGGACCCGTTGGGCGTGGGCGACGGTGACCGGGTCGTCGGCGCAGATCTGCAGCAGCAGGTCCCCGCCCGACCAGCGGGGCTGGAGCCGGTCGACGCGGAACGAGGGCAGGGCGGCCACCGACGCCGGCCGCCGCTCCGCCAGGCCGGCGGCGGCGTAGAGGCCGGGGCCGAAGCCGAACGTGACGGTCAGCCGGGCGGGCAGCAGCCCGAGTTCCGGCTCGGTGTCGGCCAGCGCGGGCCGCCCCTGGGTGAGGCGGGCCGCGTCGTCGGTGAGCAGCCGCAGCATCCGGCCCAGCGCCGCCCGGTCGGTGCCGGGCCTCAGGGTGAACGCCACGAACGACGCGTGTGCCTGCGGCTCGGTGGCGACGCCGGCCTGCCGGGGCCCGTGGAACGGCTCGACCGCCCCACCGACCTCGGCCACGGGCAGCGCCTCGACGGGCCGTACCCCCGGGTCGGAACGGGTGGCGGCGACGGCGGCGGCGCCGGTCAGGGTGCCCCCGGCGGCCAGGGCGCCGCCGGTGAGCAGGCCGCGCCTGCGCACCGGGCGGGCGGTGGGCACTCCGGTCACGACGCCGGGCCGGTGCTCGTCGCGGGCATGCCGCTCGTGTCCGGCGCGGGTTCGCCGTGGCCGGGGGCGTAGCTCTCCTGCGCACCGGTGAACGGCTTGGCCACCGCGGTGAACGTCTGGGTCCGGCCGTCGGCGAAGGTCAGCGTGAAGCTCACCTGGTCGCCGGCCCGCACCGGCCGTTTGAGGCCCATCAGCATCAGGTGGTCGCCACCGGGCTCCAGCACGTGCGTGCTCCTGGCCTTGACCACGATGCCGCCCTGCTTGGCCCGCATGACCATCTGGCCGTCCCGCATGGCCATCTCGTGCAGTTCCATCGGCGACACGTCGGTGGCGGCGCCGGTGATCGTGACGTCGGTGTCGCCGTCGTTGACCAGGCTGACGAACGCCGCGGTCATTCCCGTGTCGGCTGCCTTGACCCACGGGTCGCGGACGCCGAGCACACCCGCCGCGCTCGCCGTGGCCGACGGTGACGGGCTGGGCGCGGCGGCCGACGAGCCGTCGGACGAGCCGCAGCCGACCGTCCCGCCGAGCAGGAGGGCGACACAGGCGAGGAGTGCGGCCGGGCGGCGACGCGAGCCGGCGAGCATGGTGCGGAGCATCCGGGCAGGTCCCTTCAGACGATGACGCGACGTGCGGTTGGTCGGCCCGGTGGCCGGAAAAGTTCCGGCCGGGAGCCGATCCTGTCCGAAATTGATCAGGCCGCCCGGCGGGCGGGGACGCGGGCGGAGCCGGGGTACGGTGGCAGCAGCCGTAGCCCCGGCGATTCGGGCTGCTCCTCGTCGGGCAGGTGCCAACGAGGCTCGTCGGTGCGGTTGCGCCGCACCGGGCCGTCGGGGCGCAGCCCGCGGCGGGACAGCACGACGACGAGCGCGTAGCCCACGAGCAGGAAACCGTGGCTGACCAGCCGGGTGGTGTCCACCCGCCCCGTCGCTAGGTCGTTGACCGACAGCAGCACCAGCGTGCCGACGAACGCGCTCAACATCGGCACCAGCCCCGTCGGGGGAGTGCGCCGGGCCGCGACGAAGAGGAACCCGGCGCCGACCGCGACGTTCCAGGCCGCCGACTCGTGCCACAGGTGCCCCGCCGCCAGCCCGTCGGCGGCCGGATGCACGTGTGGGCCGGCGACGCCCCGCCCGATCTGCGCCAGGCCCAACACCAGCTGCAGCGCCCCGATCAGCCCCAGCACCGCCCGCAGGCTGACCACGGCCCGTCCCCGCAGGCTGAGCACGGCCTGCCCCCGTCGTCGGCGCGGTGGCACCTCGGGCAGCGCGTCGAGGACGACGTCCGTGAGGTCGTCACCGGCGACCATGACCGACAACCGCGCCCGCCGGGTCACCGCCGCGGCCTGGTCGAACCACGTCCGGCAGTCGCCGCACCCGGCCAGGTGCGCCTCGGCCGCCGTCCGCTCGGCAGGGGACTCCTCCCCGTCCAGCTGCGCCGACAGCACCTCACGCCACTGCTCACACCCCATGCACGGATAGTCGTTCCGATGCCGCCGCCGGTTCCCGACGATTTTCGCCGGCCGCCGCTGCGCTCCTGCTCAACCGGGGTGCGGCCCGCTCAGCCGGCCGCGTTCTCGCCCGGCCGCGCGGCCGTCGACCGGCCGCCGCCGCCCATGGCGGCCACGAGGTCCTCCCGGGCCCGGGCCACCCGGGAGCGGATCGTGCCGACGGGGCAACCACAGACCTCCGCCGCCTCGGCGTAGGACAGGCCGAGCACCTGGGTGGCGACGAACGCCTCGCGCCGGTCCGCCGGCAGCGCCGTGATCAGCTGCTCCAGCACCACCTGCCGGTCGAACGCGCTCCGCGACGCGTCGGCGGTGTCATGCCCGTCGGTCAGCGGCACGGTCCGCGGACGGGACGTGGCGGTGCGGATGTGGTCGGCGGCGACCCGGCGGGCGATCGCGAGCAGCCACGTCCGCGCCGACGACCGCCCGGCGAACGACCGCAACGACCGCACCGCCCGCAGGAAGGTCTCCTGCGCGAGGTCGTCCGCCTCCGCGGGGGAGACCAGCACGGCGAGGAAGCGCCGGACCTGCTGCTGCGTCGCCCGGACGAACCGGGCGGCGGCCTCGCGGTCACCGCGGCCGGCGGCCAGCGCCCACGCGGTGATCTCCGCGTCGTCGGCCATCCGGCACCTCCCGTCAGCCCACCGGAGGGCGGACACCCCCACGGCGGTCACGACAAGTCGTAGTAGTAACCGGACGCTACCGTATCGCGGGCGACGCGACGTATCTCTCCCTGCGGTAGTTAGCCGGACCGGATCGGTTGACCTCCTCCCCGCGGTCGGCGGCGTCGGCATGCCGACGCCCTGCCTCGGGTCGATCGCGCCGTCGAGCACCATCGCCCGGACGTGCTGTGGGTAGAGCTGCGCGTAGGTGGCGCCGAGCAGGGTGCCGTAGGA
>NZ_JBEYTP010000016.1:0-153191 GCF_040643125.1 Micromonospora sp. NPDC047465 | reverse complement strand
TGGGTCGACGCGGCCAAGGTGTTACCGGTCATCGAGGGAACGGTCATCCGCCTGGAGGTCGAGCACCTGCCCAGCGGCGCGACCCCGAAGCCGGTGTGGCTGTGGTGGTCCGGCGTCGACGCCACCGCCGACGATGTCGATCGGCTCTGGCAGACGTTCCTGCGCCGCTTCGACATCGAGCACACGTTCCGCCTGTTCAAGCAGACCCTCGGCTGGACCTGCCCGAAGGTCCGCACCCCGCAGGCCGCCGACCGATGGACCTGGCTGATCCTGGCCGCCTACACGCAGCTGCGTCTGGCCCGCGCCCTGGCCGTCGATCTGCGCCGGCCCTGGGAGAAACCAGTACCACCACAGCGTCTGTCACCCGCCCGCGTCCGCCGAGGATTTCGGCACCTCCGCGCCAAAGCCACCTGCCCGGCCAGCGCACCGAAATCATCCCGGCCAGGACCAGGGCGGCCAATCGGCCGCCGCAACAGCCACCCCACCCCACGCCACGACGTCCACACCGCATCCGGCGCGACCAGCACCTCGACAGGCAAGGCGAAAACGAAACCGAAGTTGACCCGCAAACCACGCCCAGGCCAAACAGGTTAAAGATCAAGCTAGCCACCCGTCACGGTCGCGGCCATCGCCAACCCGCTGGTCCAAGGACGACCAAGTCCGTGGTACCGGCCCGGCAGATGCCTCACCTGCTTTGCGTCGCCACCTCCGCCGTCGCGGCCGGCCACCTGGCCCCCAACGGCCGGCGGTCGGACCCGTCTCGCCGGACGTTGGAGGACGTCCTCGCGAGGCCGCACAGTTCGTCCAGGACAATCTGGCTCGCGGCGGTGAGAGCTGGTCGGCTGCGCACGGCCGCATAGACGTGGCGGCTCAACGGTCGGCGCAGCGGGCGGGTGTCGACGTGGTAGCGACGGTCGACGGCAAGCTCGGGCAGGAGCGACACGGACAGGCCGGCTTCGACATGCGCCAGAAGCAGCTCGTAGCTGGCGAAGCGGCCAGCCACCACCGGCTCGAAGCCGACCTGCCGGCAGGTGCTCGTCACCAGGTTCGACAGGTACGTGCCGGGCATGTCGATGGACCACGCAGCATCGGCGAAGTCGGCCAGGTCCGCCGGTTCGTCCGATGCGACCTGCGACCGTGGCAGCACGAGCACAATGGCATCGGTGAGCAGAGGGATGTTGTGCACGTCAGGATGCAGCGGCATGGACCCGTCGATGAAGTCCGCCGTCACGATGATGTCGTAGTCGCCGCGGCGCAGGGCCGGTTGGCTGGCCTGCGGATCGAGTTCGGCGACCTCGAGCTCGATCCTGGGATGTGTCTTCCGGAGCCGGGCGGCGAGCGGAATGACGACGGCCTGTACGGCGCTGGAGAAAGCCGCGAGGCGTACCGGTCCCGTCGGTTGTCCGGAGAGGCCCCGCAAGTCCACCTCGGCGGCCTTGATCTGGTCGAGGATGATGCGGGCGTGTCGGGCGAGCGTGCGCCCGGCAGGCGTGAGCTGTACGCGGCGGCCGGTGCGCCGCAGGAGTTCGGTGTGGGTCTCCGCCTCCAGGACCGCCAGCTGCGCCGACACTGCCGACGGACTCATGTGCAGGGCCGCGGCGACGGCCCGCATGGTGCCGAGGCCGTCCAGCAGGCTGAGCATCTCCAGGCGCGCCGTGTTCAGCCGCATCGGAAACTCCTTGTACGCAATTTCCGCACAGCGTAGCCAGAAACCTCAGCTTTTCGCGTATAACGAACGGCCCTATCGTGAGGCGTATGACGCTGACTACGGAGCGGAGTACCGCCGAACAGTTCTGGTCTGACGTCGACCGCCATCTGGTGCGCTACGGCGGTCCGTTCACTCCCGAGATCATCGAGCGCGCGGCCGGCAGCTTCGTGTACACCGCCGACGGCCGGCAGATCCTGGACTTCACCTCAGGTCAGATGAGCGCCATTCTCGGCCACTGTCATCCCGCGATCGTCCACACGGTGCAGCGGGAAATCGCCAGCCTGGACCATCTGTTCAGCGGCATGCTGTCGCGCCCGGTCGTCGACCTCGCGCGCCGGCTCGCCGAATCCCTCCCCCCGCCACTCGAGAAGGCGCTGCTGCTGACGACCGGCGCCGAGTCGAACGAGGCGGCCATTCGGATGGCGAAGCTCGTGACGGGCAAACACGAGGTCGTCGCCTTCGCCAAGTCGTGGCACGGCATGACGCACGCCGCGGCCGCCGCAACCTACAGCGCCGGCCACCGGGGCTACGGGCCTACACCGCCGGGAAACTTCGCGATCCCCACGCCCAACCCGTACCGCCCCGACTTCACCACCTCCGACGGCGAGTTTGACTGGCAGCGGCAGCTCGACTACGGCTTCGCCCTCGTCGATGCCCAGTCGTCGGGGAGCCTCGCGGCGTGCATCGTCGAGCCGATCCTCAGCTCGGGCGGCATCATCGAGCCACCGCCGGGCTACTTCGCCGCCCTGGCGCGCAAGTGCCACGAGCGTGGCATGCTGCTGATCGTCGACGAGGCGCAGACCGGTCTGTGCCGCACCGGCACGTGGTACGCCTTCCAACGCGACGGCATCGTGCCCGACATCCTCACGCTCTCCAAGACGCTGGGCGCCGGCCTACCGCTCGCCGCGGTGATCACGACCGAAGAGATCGAACAACGGGCACACGAGCGGGGTTACCTCTTCTACACCACACACGTGTCCGACCCCCTCGTCGCCGCCGTCGGCAACACCGTGCTCGACGTCCTCCAACAGGAGCAGATGGACATACGGGCACGGGATCTGGGCGAGTTCCTACGCGCCGGCCTGCTTGACATCAGGGACCGGCACGACGTGGTGGGAGACGTACGGGGGCGCGGCCTGATGCAGGGGATCGAACTCGTCCTCGACCGGGAAACGCGTGAAGGCTCGGACGTCCTCGGTGCCCAGGTCACCCGCCGCTGCCTCGAACTCGGCCTTCACATGAACGTCGTGCAACTACCCGGCATGGGAAGCACCTTCCGGATCGCCCCGCCCCTCACCACGACGCGAGAGGAACTGGCCCTCGGTCTGGAAATCCTGGACCAGGCGATCGGCGAGGCGGCGCCGGCCTGACCGGCCGCGTCACCCGTTCCCGTCGGCGCTGACGGCGTCACCTGGCCGCCGACGCACATCGGATCGAGTGAGGCGTCGGGCGTCAGCACCTACCACGGCATGGATAACGATCATCGATGCTCAATGATCCGCGACGATGCACGACGTCGTTAGAATTATCCGGGTGGGAGCCGCGCCGAATCGCCGCCGACGCCGACTCGTCCTTCCCGCGCTGCTGTTCGTCGTCGGCGCACTGGCCCTCGCCCTCGTCTCCGAGTTGAGCAGTTCGCCGCTGGAGCGGGTGCTCGCGGCATTGCCGGCCTGGGTGTCGGTCGCCGTCGTGTCGGGGCTGCTGGCGGCGGGGACCGCCGCGACAATCGCGTACGAGCGGCTGTCCGGCGATGCCGACGGACATCGGGCGGAGGCGACCCCGCGGGTGCAGAATCGCAGGGCACTGACCAGAACGACGACGGTCGTGGCGATGGTGGCGGCGGGTGCCGGCGGCGGCGCGGTGGCAGGGCCGCCGGTGGTCGCATGGGTGTCGGACTCGATCGCGGCAGCAAGCGGTCCCCAGTGGTCGGCCGAGGTGCTCTACTCGCTGCAGGAAAGGGCGACGCACCCGGTGTCGCTGGGTCGGGACGGAACCACACTCGCGGCGGGCTTCCACGACGGGACCGTCATCGTCTGGGACGTCGGGACGCGGGCCAGGTTCGTCCTGCGCGCCTGCAGTGGGCTGGCCGCCCTGGCCCTGTCGCCGGACGGCGGGACGTTGGCGGTGGTCGGCTACAGCCACTCCCTGGAGTGCCCTGGCAGTCACTTCAGCCTGTGGGACGTTGACGCGCAGGCCAAGCTCGGCGGGTGGCAGGTCCCGACCGTCATCCCGGCCACGGTGGCGTTCAGCTCGGACGGGAGGGTGCTCGCCTTCGGGGGCGAGGAAGCTGCGGCGCGCTGGTCTGCCTCCCGGTTTCCGGTGGAATCGTCGAGGGGCGGGCCCGCGTCATCCTGGACATGTCCGAGGCCGATCTCGCACCAGGCGACATCCTGGTCACCGCCTACACCGACCCGAGCTGGTCACCCCTGTTCGTCGCGGTTGAGGGGTTGGTGACGGAGGCGGGCGGCCTCATGACCCACGGGGCCGTGGTCGCCCGGGAGTACGGCCTGCCCGCCGTCGTCGGTGTGGAGCATGCGACCACGCTGATCCGGGATGGGCAGCGGATTCGCGTGCACGGAACCGACGGGTACGTCGAGATCCTGCCCTGAATCCCGTCGGCCGAGATGGTTGTCCGAGCTTGCCAAAGGCTCCGGCCAGCGACATGAGCGGCATGGACTTCTGACGAACGCTGACTTCGATCACGAGCGCCCGGAGCGGTCGGGCGGCGACCGCCCGTGGACGGGGACGTCACGGACGGTGCCGCGCGAACGGCACCCCCACGTGACCTCCAACGTCCACGGCGGCCGGTGACCGTTGCCGAAGTACGAGTACGGCGAGTCACCCGTGCGGGTCGCCGAGGATCACACCCGGTGCAGGTCAGTGACGGTGGTCGAGCAGCGCGTCGGCGAGCTTTTCGGGGTCGATCCCGTTGACCGCCCGGAGCTGGTCGAACAGGTCCCGGGGGATGGCGGAGAACCCGCTGACCGCGCCGGCCATCCCGGTCGCGATCGCGCCGATGGTGTCGGTGTCCCCGCCGAGGTTCGCCGCCAGCACGGCGCAGCGCACCGGGTCCGCGTCCGAGCGGACCAGCAGACCGACCGCGGCGGGCACCGTCTCGGCGGTCGCCACGCCGCCACCGACCAGGTCGTAGAGGTCCGCGAGGAAGTCGACGTCGTCCCCGGGCTGCCGCGCCAGGTCGGCGGCCCACCGGGCGCGGCGGACCACCGAGGGGCTGACCACCTGCTCGCCCCGGGTCGCGCCGAGCCGGCCCGCCTCGTACCCGACCTCCAGCGCCTCGGCCAGCCGGGTGGGCCGGTCGGCCGAGTCAGGCGCCTCGACAGCGGCGCTGATGGTGCCCGCGACGAGGCTGGCGCCACTGATTGCCACGCTGGTGTGGTGGGACATCAGCGAGGCGGCCACCACTCCGTCGACCAGCGCGTCGAGTCGCTCGCTGCGGTGCAGCAGGCCGACCGGGGCGATCCGCATCGCGGCGCCGTTGGTCTCCCCGCCCTTGCCGGTCTCCGCCGGGTCGGCCCCCTCCCGGAGCCGCCGGATCGCCTGGGCCGAACTGGGGCCGAGGAAGTTACCCTCGCTCGCCCCCACCCGGTCGGCCCACTCGACGAGGTGCCGGGCGACCACGGCGGTGTCCACGGTGCCGCCTGCGGCGAGGATCGCCTCGGCAAGCATGTACGTCTGCTGCGTGTCGTCGGTGACCTGGCCGGCGACGAAGCCGTCCACCACGAAGTGGCCGTCCGGGCCGGGGAGGAAACGGTCGATCCAGCCGAAGGTCGACACGACCCGCTGGCGTGGCCACAGCTCGCCGGGCATGCCCATGGCGTCGCCGAGCGCGACCCCGGCTAGGCAGCCCCGTGCCCGATCCGCCGTGGTCACGGTGTCCAGCGTCGCTCGGTCGGTCATGTCGGGTACTCCATTCATCGGTTCTACAGTGGTCACAACGATCCCCACCCCGTCAGCCGAGCCCAGACGACCACGCCGACCACCACGGCGGTCAGCGCGGTTATGGCGGGATCACGCCAGGTCGGACGCAGGATGGTCAGCGCGGTGGGTTGCCGGGTGATGCCGTAGCCGCGGTTGAGCATCGCGGCGGCCAGCTCCTCGGACATCCGGATGCCGGTGGAGAAGAGCGGCACCATGATGGTGGTGTAGGCGCGAATCGCACCGATCATCCCGCCGTCGATCTTCGCGCCCCGGGCCCGCTGGGCATCCAGTACCTGGTTGGCCCGGTGCTGCATGGTCGGGACGAACCGCAGGGCGGTCATCACGATGAAGACCACCGGAAACGGCAGCCGGGCCATGCGCATCAGGGCGACGAAGTGCTCCACCGGCGTACTGACGATCAGCGCGGCGGTCAGGCACACCATGGTGAGGATCCGCAGTCCCAGATTGGCGCCGTGGGCCAGGCCGCCGACGGTCAACGGCAGGCCGTCACCGAACCAGAGGTGCACCAGCACCCGGGCGGAGGATGACGAGCCGAAGTCACCGGGACCCCGACTGAGCGCCGCGAAGACCAGAATCAGGACGACGACCGGGGCCAGGGGCGCCAGCAGCTTGCCCACCTGCCGCCCCGGCACGCCCAGCGCGGGCAGGAGCAGCAGCGAGCCGACGGCCAGCAGCGCGTTGGGCAGCGGGTGGGCGAACTGGAAGGTCAACACCACCGCGACCACGAAGACGAGGAGTTTGGTGCGGACGTCCATCCGGTGGAAGAAGCTCGTGCCGGGCCGGTACTCGAGGAACATCAGGCCTCCTCCCACAGTTCGACGAACGCTTCCACGGTGGTGACCGGGGGCAGCCCGAGCCGCCGGGCCAGGCGGGTCACCTGGGGGGCGACGAGTTGGGTCCCGGCGAGCAGCTCCTCGTCGGCGAAGAGGTCGGCCACCGGGAGGTCGGCGCGGAGCCGCCCAGCATCGAACACCAGCGCCCGATGCGCGTACTCGGCGACCAGGGGCATGTCGTGAGTGACCATCAGGATGGTCCGGCCGGCCCGGTTCAACTCGCGGACCAGGTCCATGATCGCCCGCGCGCCGCGCCAGTCCTGGCCGGTCGTCGGCTCGTCGACGATGAGGATCCGGGGCTCCAGGGCCAGGACGCTGGCCACCGCCAGCCGCTGCCGCTGCCCCTTACCGAGCCGGAACGGGTGGTGGTCGAGGTGGGCGCGCATGCCCACCAGGTCGAGCACCTCGCGTACCTTCTCCTCGATCCGGTCGTCCGCCCAGCCCGCGTTGCGCAGCCCGAACGCGACCTCGTCGCGGACGGTCGGGGCGAAGATCTGGTGGTCCGGATTCTGGAAGACGTATCCGACGTCGGTGGCCAGGTCGCTGACCGAGCGGTCGCCGGTGGGGCGGCCGTACACCCGCAGCTGGCCGGCAGTGGGACGGAGCAGGCCGTTGAGGTGCCGGGCGAAGGTTGTCTTCCCGGCGCCGTTACGGCCGAGCAGGGCGACGAACTCACCTTCCCGGACCCGGACGTCCACGTCGGACAGGGCCTGGACCCCGGAGGGGTAGCGGTGGCCGAGGCCGGTCGCCTCGATCACGACGGCCGCGTCCGCCGCAACCGCAGGCTGCGGTGCCTGGGCGCTGGTGCGTGCCCGGGCGGTGACCGGCAGCCGGTCCTGGAGCACGGCGACCGCCTCGTCCAGGGTCACCGCCGTCCGGTCGGCGGGCAGCCGGCCGGCCCGCTGGAGCGCGTGGCAGACGGTGGTCACCTGCGGTGGTCGCAGTCCCACCGCCTCGGCCCGTTCCGCGGCGGCGAAGAACTCCGCCGGTGGGCCGTCGTGTACGAGGGCACCGTCGTGCAGGACGATCAGCCGGTCGGCCCACTGCGCCACGAGTTCCGGCTCGTGCTCGACCAGGACCACGGTCCGGTCCCGGTCGGCGGCGGCCTGCTCCACCACCGCGAACACCTGGGCCGTACCGGCCGGGTCCAGTTCGCTGGTCGGCTCGTCGAGCACGAGGATCTCCGGAGCCATGGCCAGGATGCCGGCGATGGCCAGCCGCTGCTGCTGCCCACCGGACATCTGCCCGGTGTCCCGGTCGGCCAGCTCGCCGAGGCCGACCGCGTCGAGGGCCCGGCGGGCCCGGTCGAGCACCTCGGTGCGGGGCAGCCCGAGGTTCGCCGGGCCGACCGCCGCGTCGTCCAGCGCGAGCCGGCCGGTGATCTGCGACTCCGGGTCCTGCATGACCAGGCCGACGTGCCGGACCAGGTCGACCACGTCGTGTTCGACGGTGTCCAGGCCGACCGCGGTCAGGTACCCGTGCATCTCGCCGTCGTGATGGTGCGGGATGAGCCCGTTGAACATCATCAACAGGGTGGTCTTCCCGGCCCCGGTGGCGCCCATGACGGCGACCCGCTCGCCGCGCCGGATCTGGAAGGAGACGTCGGTGAGCTGACGCTCGGTGGCCGACCGGTACCGGAAGCCGACGCCGTCGGCGCGCAGTACGGCGTCCGGGTCGCCGGTGCCCCGCGACTCGCCGCCGGCGGCTCGGGTCAGTCCTCGGGTGGTCATGGTGCCTCCTCGGTCAGGTCGGCGACCACGCTCACCGGCAGCGAATCGGGGAAGGCGGCACGGACCGTGGTCAGGTCGGTCGGGCGGCAGCTCACCAGGACGCACGCCGACGGGCCGGCGGAGCGGTCGACCGGTACGGGATGGTCGGTCCGCCAGTCGACGGTGAGCCCGGCGCTGGCCGCGAGCTGCGGCACCTCCCAGGCCAGGCCCTTGGAGCCCACCGGAAGCGCGTCGTGGACGACGCCGCTGTCGAGCAGGGCCCGCAGGTCGGCGAGGCCGACCAGGTCGGGGTGGCCGGGGACGACCCGGTCCCGGGGCGCCGAGCGGGGCAGGCCCAGGCAGACCACCACGTCCCCCGAGCGGGAGGCCCCGGGGCGCAGCGCCCCGTGAGCCGCCTCGCCGAGGACGGTCACCCCGATACCGGTGGCGACGGTGGGGACGTTGTCCTCGGTCGTACCGGTGACCCGGCCGGCGTCGAGGCCGACCTCGGCGGCGAGCGCGACGACCGCGGCGATCATCTCCCGGCCCTGCGGGTCGGCCTCCACGCAGAGCGTGTTGACCACGAGGGTCGGGGTGGCTCCGGCGCAGAGCACCTCCAGCAACGGCACGCGGGTGGCGAAGTGCGCGGTGGTCGACGCCGGTACGGCCACCGTGTCGTGCGGCTTCGGGCCGATGCCGCCCACGGAGTCGCAGGCGACGACCAGGCAGCTGTCGGTGAGGTCGAGTACGGTGAGGTCCCGGATTCGCCGGACGCCGCGTACCGCGCCGGTCATCTGGTCTCCTCCTCTGCGAGGCCGGCGGAGCGCAGGGCCCGGGTCGCGGCGGCAGCGACCAGGATGTTGATCGCCGACCCGACGGTGAGCGGCAGCACGAGCGCGGCGAAGAGTCCGACGCCGCCGATCGGGATCATGATGGCGGCGCCGCCGACCCCGTTGAGCACGATGCCGACGACGATCGCGAGCCAGATGTTCACCCGGCGGGCCAGCAGGCCGAAGATCGCCACGAAGACGGCCATCTCGGCCGCGACCAGCAGGTGGACGGGGAGGCCGAGCGGGAAACCGGTGGTCAGGGCGGAGAGCAGGTGCCCGAGCGCCCCGACGATGGACCCTTCGAGCGGGCTGAACGCGGCGGCGGCGAGGAAGGCGGGCGCGGAGTCGAGCGCCACCGTGCCGGTCGGGCTGGGCAGCTTGATGAACGCGCCGACGGCGCTGAGCGCGACGAGGATGGCGATGCGGGCGATCCGGCGGGGGGTGAAGAAGCGCGCGGCACCGCGACGGCGTTCGACCCGCCGGGCTTCGGCATTGCTCGGGCCGGTTTCTTTCTGCGCTCGGAGACCGTCACGAGGTTCGTTCGGACCGTGCGTGATGTTTCGCTCGCTGCGCTCGCTCATGGGGGAACCTCCGGTCAGCTTTCGGTGGTGGGGGGTGTGTGCGGAGAACGGGCCGCCTCGAGGTCGAGGTCGGTGCGGATGGTGAACCGATCGGCGCGCAGGACGCTCTTGACGTACTCGACTGCGCGATCGGCGGCGTCGTAGGTGACCCGTTCGACCAGGAAGGCGGGGGCGCCGACCCTCTGGTCGAGGCAGGTCGCCTCGAAGTCGTCGAGGACGGTGGCGGTGAGCTGCTCGTGCCCGCGTACCGGCTGGATGCCGAAGGCGCGCAGCGAGTCGTAGAGCGACCGGTCGTTCAGGTCGACGCCGAGCAGGGGGGCGCACCGGTCGGCGGAGAGCCACACCGTCTCCAGCGACACCGGGCTGCCGTCGAGGGAACGGACCCGGCGCAGCTCGATCACCGTGTCCGGGCCGTCGGCGACCCGGAGGACCTCGCAGAGCCGGGCGGAGGGACGGACGGCGCCCATGGCGAGGACCTTCGAGCGGACCCGGTGCCCGCGCCGGGCCAGCTCGGCGGAGAACCCGTGCAGGAACCGCATGTCGTGCTCGACCCGGGGTTCGGCCACGTACGTGCCGTCGCCCTGCCGCCGGTTGACGAGCCCGTCGCGTTCGAGGCGGGTCAGCGCCTCGCGGACCGTGGCCCGGCTCACGCCCAACTGCTCGGCCATGGCCCGTTCGGTGGGCAGCCGGCTGCCCGGGGGGAGGTCGGAGCCGCCGAGCCGCTGCCGCAACGCCTCGTAGACCTGGTAGTACGCGGGTACCGGCCGGGTCTCGTCGACGACGACATCGCTGATGTCGGCGGGCTCGTACATGATCACCTCGAACATTGGGCGGTTATTGGTCCTGGACGGTAGACCAATAACCGCCCAATGACAATGGCCTGGTCAAGGTGCGTCTGGTGGAGTGACCCCGCGACGGACTCCCCGACTCGTCCGGGTGGCCGATGCGCGGGCCCGGCCGGGGGTTTGCTCCTGGTCGACCGCGCCCGGCGGGTGCGGTTTCGAGGCCGACTGCCGGACCTTCCGGGTCGCACTGCGCGAGCGGTCGCGAAACCGGGTCCGGGTGGCGCCACCGGCGGCCTTGACCCTGGCCACGATCCGGCGAGGTTCGTGAACCAGCCACCCGGAGGCATCCGGGCCTCCCATAGACGTACGCGTTTACGCGAGCGCCAGGCGCAACCGATCCACGGCAATGTCGTTCCAGGAAGCCCAGATGACAGCTCTGACCCGCGAGCAGGGTGTGGCGGCCGGTCTTGACCGGCGCCCTGGTCCCGGCAGGGTTGGCCACAGCCGCGACGCCGGCAAGTGCCGCGAGCACCAACCGGATCTGACTCTGCAACAAGTCGACGACCTGCTCGTCGACCCTGGAGTTCCCCTGTCGTGGCGGGTTCTCCGGCAATCCGGTGGGCCGGGCAGTGTTGGAGCATCACGCTCGCCGCCGGCAGCACCGATGTACGACTACCACCTGGGCGGCAAGGACAAGGCCGCCCCCGGTCGGGTCACCAACCCGGTGGGCGCTCCTGGTCAGGGCACGAGGCGGAGGACAGGAGACCCACCGCGCCCGTCACCGCGAGGTGGCGGGCGGTCTCGGCTCGGATGCCCTCGGCGGCGAGCACTTCCCGCTGCTCCCCCGTGTAGCCGATGCAGTCGAGAAAGACCACGTCGGCTCCGCCCGCGGTGACCCTTCGTCCGGCGGCTGCCACCTCGTCGAGGCCAGCCGTGTAGGGGTCCACGGCTGCCGCGACGACCGGGCGGCCCAGGCGCCCCTCCCACCGCTGCCGGATGTCCGTCAACTGCTCCGGCACGGGGCACAGGACACCCAACCGCCCCTCACCGACGAGCCGCACCATGAGGTCGTGGGCGAGGTCCTCCGCGTGGAGCACCGGCACCGACGCCGGACCGTGCTCGACGCGGCCGGTACACAGCACGAGGACGGCCCCACAGTGATCGGCTACGCAACGCCGGAGAGCGCCGTCAAGCGCCGGGGCGATGCTCGTCGCGCCGAGGCGGACGCGCGAACCGTCCCGCAGGCGGGAGACAAGGGTACGCTCTCCGCCGCGTGGTTCGAGCCGGGCGATGCCTTCCGCGTCGAGGAGGTCCAACGCGCCGTGTTCGACCCAGTCGACGCCGGAGAGGGCGGCCTCGACATCGGGGATCAGGTCGACGCGGGGGGCCTGGCCGATCGTGACGAGACCAAGCGTCGGCCTTACGCTGCGCGCCCCGCCGTCAGCCGGTTCGTGCATCACGCCACCTTCTCGGGCAGGTCGGCAGCCGCGACGCCACGCTCGACGATGCGGCGCCGCACGGCCCGGTCGACCCGCGCGGTGGGGTCGGCGATCGGGATCGCAGCGAGGAGCGCCTTGGTGTAGGGGTGCTGAGGCGCCGTGAAGATCTGCTCGACGCTGCCCTGCTCGACGACGCGGCCCTGGCTCATGACGACGATCTCGTCGGCCATCATCTCGACGACGGACAGATCGTGCGAGATGAAGACGTACGTGAGCCCGAGGTCCCGCTGCAACCGCTTCATGAGGTCGAGCACCTGGGCCTGAACCGACACGTCGAGTGCCGACACGGGCTCGTCGCAGACGACGAGGCTCGGGTTGAGGATGAGGGCCCGTGCGATGCCGATCCGCTGGCGCTGGCCTCCGGAGAACTCGTGCGGGAAGCGGTTGATGTCCTCCTCCCGCAGGCCCACCGTCTCGAGGACCTCGACGATGCGGGCGCGGATCGCCGCGTCGTCAAGGTCCGTGTGCAACCGCAGCGGCTCGGCGAGGGCCCGGTGGATCGTCCACCGTGGGTCGAGCGAGGCGTACGTGTCCTGGAAGACGATCTGCATCTCGGAGCGGAGGCGACGCAGCTCGTCGTCACTCGCCGCGAGGAGGTCGGCCCCGTTGAAGGTCACCGCCCCCGACGTCGGCTCGTGCAGGCGCAGCAGGGCTCGACCGGTCGTCGACTTGCCCGAACCGGACTCGCCCACGATGGCGAGCGTGCGGCCACGGCGGACCCGGAAGGACACGCCGTCGACGGCTTTGATGGCGTCGGCCGTACGTCCCAGACGGCGGCGTCGCCCGGTGAAGATCTTCGTCAGGTCGGTGACCTCGAGCAGCACCGGCGCGTCGTCGTCGGATGCCGTGGGAGCCTCCGTGCCTGCCTCGACGCGAACCGGCCCCGAGCCGTCGGGCGCCGCGCTCTCCTCGGCGAGCGCCTCGACCGCCTCGATGACGTGCTCGTTGGCGGAGGGGATGAAGCTGAGCAGCCGCTTCGTGTAGTCGGCCTGTGGCGCGGCGAAAAGCTGCTCCGTCGTCGCCGTCTCCTGCAGTTCACCGCCGTACATCACGGCGACCCGCTGGCAGGTCTGGGCGACGACGCCGAGGTCGTGCGTGATGAGCAGGACCGCCGTCCCGTGCTGTTCCTGCAGGTCCATGATGAGGTCGAGGATCTGTAGCTGGGTCGTGACGTCGAGCGCGGTCGTCGGCTCGTCGGCGATGAGCAGCTTCGGCTCACACGCCATGGCCATGGCGATCATGACTCGCTGGCGCATTCCACCGGACAGCTCGTGCGGGTACCCGGCGAGGACGCGTGCGGTGTTGCGGATCCCCACCATGTCGAGCAGTTGGCCCGCCCGGTCCGCCGCCTGCCGTCGGCCGAGGCGCATGTGCTGGCGCAACGGTTCGGTGAGCTGGTCGCGGATCGTGAAGACCGGGTTGAGCGCGGTCATCGGCTCCTGGAAGATCGTCGCGATGTCCTTGCCGCGGATCCCGCGCATCTGCCGGTCCGACAGCGCGGCGAGGTCGCGCCCGTCGAAGCGGATGTGCCCGCCGGTGATGTGCGCCTGCCGCGCCGGCAGCAGTCCCGTGATCGACATGGCGGTGACGCTCTTGCCCGAGCCCGACTCGCCGACCAGCCCGACCATCTCGCCGCGCGCGATGGTCAGGTCGAGGCCCCGGACCGGGTGGATCGGGCCGCGGGACGTGTCGATCCGGATCGAGAGGTTCTCGATCGACAGCAGGGTCTCAGCCATGTCCGTGCTCCTTGTTCCGTGTGCCGCTGGGCTCGGTCGCGCGCGCCCGCTCAGGCGTCCGCGGGGACCTTTCCACTCGTCTGCAGGTGGGTGGCCGGGCCGTAGAGGCTCTCGAGGAGCGCCGCCTGGGCCTCGTCGTGGAAGGACACCGCACCCGCGGTGAAGCCCTTGGCGACCTCGACGGCGAAGCGCGCGGCCAGTGCGATGTCGACCTCGTGGCTCGCGCCGGTCGCGCAGCCGGCGACGGGTGTCACCGTGGTGATGGCGACACCGACGACGGGCGCGTCCGTCGCGACGGCCGGCTGGAGGATCGAGTTGAGGTGGTGCAGGCCGTTGCCGTACGGCGTGATGTCCTGCGTCGACAGCGGGAAGACGACGGCGGGCTCCCCCGAGACGGTCTCCAGGACGCTGACGAGGTCGGCGCTCGCGGGGAGGATGTAGCCGGCGCGGACCGTCGGGGAGATCGCGATGCCGCGGTGGTTGATGAGGCGGTTGCCCTTCGTGGTGTCGATGGACAGGACGGCGTCCATCTCCGATGTGACCTCGTGTTCGTTCATCGCGGTGATGTCGACGGGCGAGTCCATGAAGGGCACGGGGTCGTGTGGGCGGGTCGGTGCGTCGGGGCAGATGTGCGTCGAGATGACGACGTCGCCGGGCAGGATGTCGCCGCGGGCGTGCATCGCGAGGAGCTTGGCGGCCGTGGCGACGGCGGCGGTGGCCCCGTCACCGTCGGACACGTAGCCGATGAGTTCCGGGCGGGCGCCGAGGCCGCCGAGGCGCCCGACGACACCGAGCGTCGGGGCGTCGCCGCCGACGGTCCTGCCGCGGCTGCCCGGGACGGTGACGCGGAGGAAGTCGGTCGAGCCACGCTCGCCCGCCACCGTCTCGACGGTGATCGAGCAGGCGTCGTCGCCGAGGGTGCGCAGGTGCCCGGCGACGAGCTTGCCCGACGCGTCGGGACGGTCGAGGAGGTCGAGGGCCGTAAGGACGTGGGACAGCACGGTTATTCGCTTTCGACAGCGGTCTCGGCGACGCCGAGGTACCGGAGGGTGGTCAGGGCATAGGTCTTCGCGGCGAGGACGACGTCGGCGACGGGTGCCTTCTCGTCGAAGCCGTGGATGGTGGCCAGCTCTGCCGGCCCGTACTGGAGCACGGGGATGCCGTGGCTGCGGAAGGTGCGGGCGTCGGAGGACGCCCACTGGAGCACACCCTCGGCGGTGGGGTCCCCGGTCAGTTCGCGTAGGGCCGCGACGAGTTCGGCGACGATGGGGTCGCTCGGCAGCGTCCAGTTCGGCTCGCTGCGGAAGCCGATCGGCTCGATCGTCGCCTCGATGCCCGCCTCGGCGAGCAGCTCGTCGACCCGGGCGAGGACCTCGGCCCGCGACAACCCGATCGGCACACGGGTGTCGACGTCGACGACGCACCGGTCCGCGACGACGTTGGAGGAGGTGCCGCCGTGGATCGTGCCGATGTTGACGGTGACGTGTTCGAAGACGGCACCGATGCCGGGACCGTAGCCCTCGCGTTCCTCGGCGAACGTCTTGGACCTCTCGATGAGGTCGCGCACGTCCTCAGGCGCCGACGGCTTCATGTCCCAGAGCTGCTGCAGGGCGATGACGGCCCTGGCCGCGAGGAGGTTCGCGCTGAGGCCGTGCAGCGGCTGGAGGCTGCCGTGTCCCGGCTTGCCGTCGATCGTCAGACGGAACCAGTTGCTGCCCTTCTGGCCGATCGTCGGGTGCGTGCGTTCGGCGGGCTCGGCGATGATCGCGCCGGTCGCGCCGTCGAGGACCCCCTGGTCGAGGAGCCAGTCCGCCCCGCGCGAGCCGCCCTGCTCCTCGTCGGGGACCGCCGCGAGCGACAGCTTCCCGGCGAGCGGGACGCCGAGGCGGTGGAGGACGACGAGCGTGTGGATGACGCCGGCGAGACCGGCCTTCATGTCGCTCGCCCCGCGACCGCGGAGATAACCGTCGACGATGTCACCCGCGAAGGGGGGAAACGTCCAGCGGTTGAGGTCACCGACGGGGACGACGTCGGTGTGGCCGGCGAGCACCAGGTGGCGCGCCGTCGTGGGATCGCCGTCCACCGCGGCGTTGCTCGCGGCACGGTGGACGACGATGCTGAGGCGACCATCGCCCGCGTCGTGGACCTCGGGGTCGAGGCCCTGGGCGCGCAGGTGGTCGGCGATGAAGGTGCCGACGTCCGTGCAGTCCCCCGGAGGGTTCTCGCTCGGGATCCGGATGAGGTCTCCGGCGAGCGTCAGCAGTTCGTCCCGAGTGCGCTCGATCTCGTCGAGGACCCGGGTCTCCCAGGCGGGGGATGTCGTGGTCAAGTCGGGCTCCAGGTGTCGTGTTCGCCTGCGGGGAGTCGGATTCGCGGTGGTGTGGAGGAGGAGGCGGCCGCCGGCGTCGGGATGGCGGCGGCCCGGCGGCACGCCTCTCCCCGGCGTCAGCCCTTGTTGCTCAGCTGGAAGAAGCGGATGATCCCGTCGGGGTACGACGTGTACCCCTGCACGCCCGCCCGCTGCGCGACGACGATGTTGTACTCGTAGAGGTACGCCCACGGCGCCTGGGTGTTGATGATCTCCTGCGCCTTGCCGTACAGATCGTTCCGGACCTTCTGGTCCGTCTCGGTCGAGGCCTGCTTCCAGAGGTTGTCGACCTCGGGGCTGTTGAAGTTGACGTAGTTGCTCGTGCCGTCACTCGTCAGCAGGAGGCCGAGGTGGTAGCCCGGGTCGTTGACGAAGGAGGTCCAGCGGCTGATGTAGGCCTGCACCTTCTTCGTGGCGAGCGCCTCGAGGAACTGCGGGCGCGCCATCTTGTTGATGTTCATCGTCACGCCGATCTTCGCCAGCTCGGCCTGGATGAGCACGGCGTCGTCCGACCAGTCCTCGAAGCCGCTGCCGAGGGTGAAGTCGAAGCTGAAGCCGTTGGGGTAGCCGGCCTCCGCGAGGAGCGCCTTCGCCTTGCCGAGGTCGTACGAGTAGACATAGCCGGCGTCGGTGAAGCCCGGGGTCGAGCTGGCCACGGACGAGCGCATGGGCGACGCCTGTCCCTTCATGACGTCGCTGATGAGCTTGTCGTACGGAATCGCGTACGAGACGGCCTGACGGACCTTCGGGTTGTCGAACGGCTTGACGGCGTTGTTCATCCCGAAGAAGAGGATCTTGTTGCTGGCCCGGGAGTCGATGGCGACGCCGGACTGCTTCGACAGCGTGTCGACGTCCTTCGCGGGCACCTCGAGTGCGATGTCGACCTCGCCCTTGGTGAGGAGCTGCACGCGGTTGCTCGCCTCGCCGATGAACTTCGTGTTGATCTTGCGCAGGGCCGGCTTCTCACCCCAGTAGGTGTCGTTGCGCTCGAGCACGGCCTCGGTCGCCGGGTCCCACTTCGTCAGCCGGTAGGGGCCGGAGCCCGCGGTGTGCGTGTCGAGCCACTTGCTGCCGCCCTCGGCGTTGACCTTGTCGATGTTGATGATCGAGAACGAGTACATCGGCAGGATCTGGAGGAAGAGGTGGTTCGGCGCCTTGAGGTCGATCTTCACCGTCTGCGAGTCGACCGCGGTCACGGTGTCGATGCCGGCCATGCCGTACAGGAAGCTCGCCGAACTCGACTTCTTGATGAAGTCGAACGTCTTGACGACGTCGTCGGAGTCGAGCGCCGAGCCGTCCTCGAACTTCACGCCCGGCCGCATGGTGAAGGTGTAGCTCTTCGAGTCGGTACTCACCTTCCACGACTCGGCCAGCATCGGCACGATCGTGTCCGTCTTGGCGGTCGGCTTGCCGTCGACCGTCGTGCGGTCGTACGTGACCAGTTGGTCGTAGGCGGCCACGACGAACGTGTCGGAGGTGACGTCGTTGGCCTCGGCGGGGTTGAGGGTCTTGCCGCCTTCGGAGTAGGCGGCGACGAGGGTGTCCTTGGCGGTCCCATCGGCCTGCGAGGAGTCGCCCTGGTTGGCGTTGGCTCCACAGCCGGCTGCGACGAAGATGACGGCGACCGCGGCGGCCAGGGTGGCGCTGCGCTTCACGCTGTTCTCCTTCAGGTCAGGGTGGGGGTTGGGGTGGGCGGATGGGCTGGCGTCCGTGGCAGGTCCGCACCGGGTCATCGGCTCGTCCGCAGGCGTGGGTCGAGGACGTCGCGAAGGCCGTCGCCGATCAGGTTGAAGCCGAGAATCGAGGTGGCGATGGCGATACCGGGGAAGACGGTCATCCACCACTCGCCGCTGATGATGTAGCCACGGCCGTCCGAGATCATGACGCCCCATTCCGGCGTCGGCGGCTGCGCGCCGAGGCCGATGAAGCTGAGCGAGGCGGCCGTGAGGATCGCGTAGCCCATCCCGAGGGTCGCTCGGACGAGGATCGGGGCAACGGTGTTCGGGACGATGTGCCGGATGAGGATCGTCCGGTCACGCAGACCCAGGGCGCGCCCCGCCTCGACGAAGTCACGCTCACGGAGCGAGCGGGTCTGGCTGTAGACGATGCGGGCGAACTCGGGGATGCCGACGACGCCCACGGCGACCATCGCGCTCGCCAGGCCCGGGCCGAGGGCGGCGGCGATCGCCATGGCCAGCACGAGCGACGGGAAGGCGAGGAGCACATCCATCACCCGCATGAGCACCGCGCTCACCGCGCCGCCGACGAAGCCGGAGATGGCACCGATCGGGACACCGACGAGAAGCGAGATCCCGACGGCGATGAGCCCGGTCCAGAGAGAGATGCGCCCGCCGGCGAGAACCCGGGCGAGGATGTCGCGGCCGAAGTTGTCCGTGCCGAAGAGGTGCGCGCCGGAGGGGGGTTCGAGAAGCCCTCCGGCTCCGGTCTCGGTGGGCGAGTACGGCAGCAGGTCGGCCACCAGGGCGCCGATGGTCCAGATCGCGATGAAGACGAGACCGACCATCGCCAGGCGGTTGCGGACCAGGAGGCGCCAGGCGGTGGTGGGCCTGGCGGTCGCCCGGTCGGACGACGCGACCCGGTTGCCCCGCGCGGTCGCGGACACGGTGGTGTCAGGCATTCTCGATCCTCGGGTCCAGGCGGCCGTTGAACAGATCGACGCAGAGGTTGACCGTCAGGTAGATGACCGCGGCGAGCAGGGTGAAGGCCTGGACCGGCGCATAGTCGGTCGCGAGTACGGACTGGACGACATAGGCGCCGATGCCGGGCCAACTGAAGACCGTCTCGGTGATGACCGCGCCACCGAGGAGTTGGCCGAACTGGAGGCCGACGACGGTGACGATGACGGGGGCGGCGTTCTTCAGCGCGTGCTTGAGGATGACCTTGGCCGGCGGCAGGCCCTTGGAGCGAGCGGTCCGTACGTAGTCCTGGTTGATCACCTCGAGCATCTCGGACCGGGTCATCCGGGCGATGATCGCCGTGCTCCCGGTCGCGAGGCACATGGCCGGCCAGATGATGTGGGCCAGCGACGACTTGAGCGCGATGACGTCACCGGTCAGGAGCGAGTCGAGGACGTAGAGCCCCGTGATCGACGTCGGTGGGTTCACGTCCTGGGCGATGCGGCCCAGCGGGGCCGGCTCCCACCCGAGCTTGTTGTAGAAGACGAAGATCACGATGAGGGCGAGCCAGAAGAGCGGCATCGACGCCCCGACCAGCGAAAAGATGCGGCTGGCGTGGTCGATGGGCCGGTCGCGGCGCGTCGCGCTGACGACGCCGATCGGGACCCCCACGAGCAGCGAGATGAGGATCGCCGCGATGGCGAGCTCGACCGTCGCCGGCAGCCGGGAGGCGAAGTCCGCGAGGACCGGCTGCCCGGTGTGCCAGGCGAAGCCGAAGTCTCCGGCGAAGAGGCCGCGCACGTAGGAGAAGAACTGGGCGACCAGGGGCTGGTCGAGGCCCATCTCGGCACGGATCTTCTCGACGGTCGCCGGGTCAGCCTGCTCCCCGGCGAGCGTCCGGGCCGGGTCACCGGGCAGGACGCGCGTGAGAAGGAAGATGCAGAGCACGACACCGAGCAGCGCCGGGATCATCGCGAGGACTCGTCGCACCACGTGGTTCACGGCCACCTCCAATCTGCGCTTTGTTGGGTCTGACCTGGTCTCGGCGCCACCCAGGATTCGTCCGCCCCGCACCCCTGCGCAATACCTTCTCTGTATATGAGAGGGCATCTCGAACTGGATCGGAGTGCGGTAGGTTCACACACGTCCCACCCATCCCGGAGGACCCATGTCAGACAACGGCGCCCGCCCCCGCTCGCCGCTCCAGACCGTGGACCGCGCCCTGGAGGTCCTTCTGTCGTTCACCGAGCGGCGTCGCGACTGGGGCGTCATGGAGCTTGCCGAAGCCTTCGCCATCGACAAGTCGACCGCACAGCGGATCCTTGCCGCGCTCGCCGCGCGCGGCTTCCTCAACGCCGATCCGGTGACCCGGCGCTACAGCCTCGGGCCGACGATGTGGCGAATGGCCGCCGTCTGGGAGCGCACGGGAGGACTGGCCGCCCTGGCCCAACGGGTGGTCGAGCCGCTCGCCTTCCAGACCGATCGCACCGCCATCTTCGCCGTCCCGGACGGGCTCCACGTCCGTTGCGTCGCCGCCGTCAACGGCGGCGAACCGCTGCGCAGTCATCCGCTCGTCGGCGAGTTGTACCCGGCCAACGCGGGAGCCACCTCCCGCGCCTACTTCGCCTTCCTCGACAGCAACGAACGACGCGCCCTCATCTCCGGTCGCGTCTTCGCGACCTTCACGGAGCTGACGAAGGTCGGCGAGCACGAGGTCGAACGGCTCTTCGTCGAGACCGTTGCGCAGGGCTACGCCTACTCGGAGGGCGAATACGACTACGCCACCAGGGCGCTCGCCGTTCCCATCATGCTCAGAGGGCGGCCCGTCGGCTCGCTCAGCCTCGGCGAGAGCAAGTATCCGGCGCGTCCGGACGACATCCGGGACCACCTGCCCGCACTACAGGCCGCCGCGGAGCAACTGTCCGCCCTGCTCGACAACCGGGCGAACTCGGCCGCCGCAGCCCGGCAGACCACGACGGTCCGATCCCACTGAACGCCGCGCCGACCAGCCGGACCGGCCGCATCGAGGAGACACCATGACCCAGGGCCACCAGAGCCTCCTGCTCCTGTCCAATTCGACGGCCCCGGGCCGGGCCTATCTGGAGCATGCGCGCGACGCGATCCTCCAGGCACTCGACGGCCGGCGCTCCATCGTGTTCGTCCCCTTCGCACTGGCGGACCACGACGGCTACACCGACACGGTCCGTCGGGCCATGGAGCCACTCGGCATCACCGTCCGAGGAGCACACGAGGGCACGCCACGCGACGTCGTCGCCGACGCCGAGGCAGTCTTCGTCGGCGGCGGCAACACCTTCCGTCTCGTCAAGGCGATCCACGAGCTCGACCTGATCAGCGTCGTGCGCACCCGGGTGTCCGAGGGCATGCCCTACATCGGGTCGAGTGCCGGCACCAACGTCGCGACGCCGAGCCTGCGTACGACGAACGACATGCCCATCGTCCAACCGCCGTCCTTCGAGACCTTCGGCCTCGTGCCCTTCCAGATCAACCCCCACTACCTCGACCCGGACCCGGCCTCGACGCACCAGGGTGAGACCCGGGAGGAGCGGCTCACACAGTTCCTCGAGGAGAACGACGTCCCGGTACTCGCCATGCGCGAGGGCACCTGGCTGCGGGTGAGCAACAGTTCGATGCGGCTCGACGGCGTGGCCGCGGGAGGGCGGGTCTTCTGCCGCGCATCCGAGCCGGTCGAGGTTGCGAGCGGCGCCGACGTGAGCTGGCTCGCCGAGAGAGTGGCTTCGTTCGACGTCGGCCGCTGAGGGCGAACAGTCGGACCTCCTGGAGATCTACGGGACGCGCCTCCGGTCCGCGCCGTCGGACCTGAGACGGCCGGCACGGCCGGCGTGCGGGGCTGGCGGTGCCTTCGCCGGGGAGTGCGGCATCAGGCGGCCCAGGGCCGCCGCGAAGATCACCAACGACCTCGACGTGCCGCTCGTCGCAGCCGGGGACGGGCTCACACCCCGTCCGGGCCAGCCGGAGTCTGCTGGGCCTTGAGGGCGGACGTGAACGCTTGGACCGTGGGATGGCGCGTTGCTCCCCGCCGCACGGTGGTGAAGATCTGTCTTCTGGGACGGCCGTGGAGCGGGTGCGAGACCACGTTGTGACGCTCACCCGCACCTGACAGGTCGGGAAGCAGGGCGGCTGCGAGGCCGTTCTCGACGAGTCGCAGGTGGATCTGCAGGTCCGTGGAGGTGTAGCGGACGTCGGGCTCGAACCCCGCCTGTCGGCATGCCGCCGTTGCCCATTCCCGGGCGGTGCTGCCGACGGGCTCCATCACGAACGGACGCGACGCCAGTTCGGGCAACGACCGCTCGCTCCACACGGCTGGCGTGATGAGCCGAAGTTCGTCGGTGAGCAGGTCGCGCCGCTCGGTCTCCCGGGCCCGCGGCAGGGGGTGGTCGGGATACTCCTCGCCGAGGACGATGTCGAACTCGCCGGCTACGAGGGCGGGATGAGCGACCTCGGGCTCGAGCTCGGTCACCTCGACCCGCAGCCTCGGGTGTTGCTGCGCGAGCTGGGTGAGGGCGTACGGCACGAGCCTGAGGACTGCGGTCTGGAAGGCGGCGACCCGCAGCGTGCCGACGGTCTCGTTCATGGACTGGGCGAGTGCGGCCTGAGTGCGTTCCATCTCCTCCAGCAGCAGCTCGGTGTGGGCGACGAGGAGGTCGGCCTGGGCGGTCAGCCGGACCCGGCGACCGGCTGGCTCGAGGAGGCGTACCCCGGTCTCCTTCTCCAGCGCGGCGAGCTGCTGGGAGACCGCGGACGGGCTGTAGGACAGCGCCTCCGCGACCGCGGTGATGGTGCCTCGACGGGCGAGCTCGCGCAGCAGTCGTAGGCGTCGAAGGTCAAGCATCGAGCCTCCCGAAGCATCAGGTTTGCTTCACATTATCTTGCTGCTTTCCGCGCTGGACCTGTTGAGTCGTGGTGGGGACGATGGTCCGCATGATGTCGTGGTACCGGTCGCCGGCCGCTCGTGACTGGATCAGCTCGTTCGCGCCGAGTGACGCGTACGCGTTCCACCGGTCGTTGCCGGGGTATACGCCCACGCCGCTGGTTCCGGTCCCCGACCTGGCCGGCGAGCTCGGGGTCGGGCGGGTACTGGTGAAGGACGAGTCGTCGCGACTCGGGCTGCCGGCGTTCAAGGTGCTCGGTGCCTCCTGGGCCTGCCGCCAGGTGCTTCAGCAACGCCCCGGCGCCACGCTGGTGACCGCGACCGATGGCAACCACGGTCGTGCCGTCGCCCGCATGGCGGCTCAGTTCGGTGTCGGGGCGACCGTGTTCGTGCCGGAGGTGATGCTGCCGGAAACCGCCGCCCGCATCACCGCCGAGGGCGCGAAAGTCGTGTGGGTGGACGGCGACTACGACGCCACGGTGCGCCGGGCAGCCGAGTTCGCCGACGAGCATCCCGACCGGGCACTGGTCCAGGACACCGCCTGGGACGGCTACGAGCAGGTGCCTGCCTGGATCGTGGAGGGCTACCAGACGCTGCTGGAAGAGGTCGACGCCCAACTCGAGGGGCCACCGGACCTGGTGGCGGTCCCGGTCGGGGTCGGGTCGCTGGCTGAGGCGGTCGTGCGGCACCACCGACGCCCGGGCACCGCGCATCCGAGCGTGCTCTCGGTCGAACCCGACGCCGCAGCATGCGTGCTGGCCAGCCTGACCGCAGGCCGACCCGTGACGGTGCCGACCGCGGCGACGGTGATGGCCGGCCTGAACTGCGGCACCATGTCTCGCTCCGCCTGGCCGGTGCTGCGCGCAGGCTGCGACGCAGCCGTGGCCGTCGGCGACGACGAGGCGCTCCGCGCCGTCGACGACCTCGGCCGGCTCGGTGTCTCCTCAGGACCGAGCGGCGCGGCCACCCTGGCCGGCGTCCGGGCCGTCCTCACCGACCCGCACCGGCGTGCCGCCCTCGACCTCGGCCACGACGCCGTAGTCGTCCTGCTCAGTACGGAAGGACCCGTTCGATGACCCGTACCGTCCGGATCAACCGCGACCGGCTCTGGGCCTCCCTGATGCAACTGAAGGAGATCGGCGCCTACCACGACGAGGCGACCGGGCTGCGCGGAGTCCGGCGTCTGGCGCTGACCGACGCTGACGCCGAAGCCCGCCGCCGCTGCGTGCAGTGGATGCGCGAGGCCGGGCTCGAGGTGCGGGTCGACCGCATCGGCAACGTCTACGCCACCCGCCCGGGCCGCGACCGGTCCCTGCCGTGCGTGCTGATGGGCTCCCACATCGACACCGTCGCCACCGGCGGAGCCTTTGACGGCACCCTCGGCGTGCTGGGCGGCATCGAGGTGATGCGCACCCTCAACGACGCCGGCGTCGAGACCCTGCGCGACATCGAGGTCGGATTCTTCACCGAGGAGGAAGGCGTCCGGTTCGGCACCGACATGCTCGGCTCGGCCGTGACAGCCGGACGCATCCCGCTCGACCACGCCCACACGCTCACCGACGGGGACGGCAGGACCGTCAAGGAAGAACTCGTTCGCATCGGATTCGACGGCGACGCACACGAACGGCGTGCCATCCCGTACGCCTACCTCGAGTGCCACATTGAGCAAGGCCCCATCCTCGCCGATGCCGGCGTCGACATCGGCATCGTCGAGGGCGTTCAGTCCATCTCCTGGCAGCGGCTCACCATCCGCGGTGAGGCCGCCCACGCCGGCACCACCCCCATCGAGTCCCGGCACGATGCCGGCCTGGTCGCAGCCCATGTCGTGGTCGAGGCCCGACGGATGTGCGACAGCGGCGACTTCGGGCAGCTTCGCGCCACCATCGGGAACTTCGACATCGGCGAAGGCCAGACCAACGTCATCCCGCACCAGGCCACCCTGACCATCGACCTGCGCAACCCCGACAACGACCACATGACCTCCGCCGAGCAGCACCTCGCCGGCTACGTCGACAGGCTCGCCGCCCACCACGGCGTCCAGGTCGGTTGGGAACGGATGGCCAGGACCGCCGTCGTCCCTTTCCACCCCGGCGTCCGGGAGGTGCTCGCCACCACCGCCGACGACCTCGGTCTGCCGTACGTGCGCACCATGTCCGGCGCCGGCCACGACGCCCAGGAGATCTCCGCGATCTGCCCCACCGCCATGGTGTTCGTCGCCGGCGAGAACGGCGGCATCAGCCACACGCCCCGCGAGTACTCCAACCCCACGGCCTGCGGCAACGGCACCGATGTCCTCGCCAACGCCGTACTCCGACTGGCGGACCAGCCATGACCGTCCTGGACCCGCTCGACGCCCTTCTGCGCACCGACCCGGTCAACCCCGGCCTCGACCCGGAAGGGAACCTGGCGGTCCGAGTCAACGACACGTAGCCGGGATCAGCCATGCCGCGAACGTGGTTGGCCTCGCGGTCTCCGCGAGGGGGCCACGGTCCGGCGGGGCGCCGGTGACCCGGCCGGGCCGCCCGCGGTGCGGGAGGCCGGACCGGGTCACCGGACCCACGTCATTTGACGACCGAGCGCAACCGGCCGTACAGCGTCTCCGACATCGAGATCGCCGTGGCCAGGTCCGGTTCGCAGATCTCCAGGTAGTGGCTTCCGCGGGCCACGTAGAGCTGGTACTGCCGCACGGTGAAGTCCCCGGCGGGCTGGTTGACCGCCGTGACGGTTCCCGTGCCCTCGTCGCAGGTCCAGCCGACCGCCACGACGGCCGACGCCGCCGCGATCGAGCAACTGTCCGCGACGAGCTGGTCGAACTGCTGCTGCGTCAGGCCGGTGAACGTGATGGTCGACTGCAGCCCGTACGTCGCGGCCCCGTCCAGCGCCGGCACGGGCACCTCGGCCAGGGTGATCCTGGTGCCGACCTTCAGCGACCGCCAGGTCATGCTGCCGGACGCGCAGGTGCCCGCGGCCTCGCGGAGCCGGGCGAGATCCAGCCCCTCGGGCAGTTCCTCGACGGTCGCGGTGAACCTGCCCGTGGCGCCAATGTCGGCGTCGCGCCGGCTGCCGACCTGGATCCAGCCGCCGGCGGCCCGGCTCTGCTCGCCGATCGCCAGTTGCAGGGAGCCCAGGCAGGCCACCGGCGAAACGGTCACGTCGGGGTCGGGCTCGAACAACTTGCCCGCGTCGGCCAACGACATCTCCACGAGTTCGGTACCCGCGGGGTGGTCGGCCTTGGGCAGCAGGACCTCACGGAGGCGCTCGTCCGACAGCGCCGGCACGGCCGGGCCGGCCGCCGCTGCCGCCAGCGTCGTCCGCTCGGCTTCGGCGGCGCGGTGGTTTCCCACCACGACGATCAGCACAGCCGCCACCAGCAGCAGCGCTGCGCCGGCCGCCGTCAGGGCACGACGAGTTGTCAGCATGGCACGCCTCCGTTTGCTAGGTGTTTCTGCTGTCAAGGAACAGCAGTACCGCACCAGAGGCATCGATCGCTATACATGAGTCAAGTGGATTTTTGCTGACCAGAGCCGCCCGCGACATCTCTGGCCAATCGGCACGTGTCGCAACGACCCGAGTCCGCGACCCCGGTTCCGGCGACACTCCGGCGACGCGGACGATCCCGCCGGTCGGACTCGCCGCACCGCGGCTGGGCTGCGGGATTCCAGGAGGCCCTGGGTTGCCGGCGTCCACCACGACCGGCCTCCCGCACCGGATCGCGGGACCATACGCTCACTCCGCCCATATTCGACATCCGTCGGACGGCCACCGGTCACTGGGCGGCCGGACGGGCAACGCGCGGCCGGAAACGACTAGCGTCGTCCCCTCTGTCCGTGTTGCTCCCCGAGGCCGGGTCGCCGACACCGTGGTGCCGGACTGTCCGCACTCTACGAGTACCTGCCGCAGCGGCACGCCCTCCGGCGGCTGACGCCGGATCCGGGCGCCGACCGGCTGGCCCGGATCGCGCCGCAGTTCACGCCCGCCGGCTCCGCCCGGACCGCCGGCGAGCCCGACGCCGCTCTCGCCTCCGGCGGGCTCGACGTCGAGGCGGTGCCGCTCTGGCTGTTCGTGGTCGCGGAGCTGCGCCGGGCCAGGGCCCGGTACGGGCTGCGCGGGTACCGGTTCTGCGCCATCGAGACCGGCCACCTCGCCCAGAACCTGCTGCTCGCCGCGACGGCCCTGGGCCGCTCCGCCGCCCCGCTCGGCGGATTCTTCGACGACGAGCTCAATCACCTGCTGCTGCTCGACGGGCTGGACTCCAGCGCCTTCTACGCCCTCACCCTCGGGTGAGAGCGGCACCCCACGCGACACGCCGCACCAGCCTACCCGGCCCGGAGGGAGCGTTCCACCAGCTCAGTGGCCTCCCGCGCCGAGGCCCGGGGCGGTGCCGAGACGCGCCACGGCTGCCGCTGCCGGTGGGTCACCGCGCCGGCGCCGTACCCGTTGGTCTGGTCGCGGCCCTGGTGCCGTTCGCCACGAGGCAGGGACCGGTTCTCGACGGGAGGCGGCCGGCCGCGTACGGTGCGGGCGTGGTGGTGCGAGTGCGCGTCGGTGGTGGTGACCGCGAGGTCGGGCGGGACAGGGTCGAGGTGGCGGCCCGGGTCCACGGACGGCTGAGAGGCGGCCGGTGAACACCACCCGCCGGGACCGCACGTGAACCGGCCGCCCCGCGTCGGCCCCGCCGCCGTCGTGTTCGACCTCGACGGCACCCTGGTCGACACGATGACGATCGCTCCCACCGTGTACGCCGACACGATCCGCGCCCTCGGCGGGCCGGACGTCTCGCCGGCCACGGTCGTCTCCACCTGGCACATCGGGGCCACGCCGGTGGTGCTGGCCCATTTCCTGCAACGGCCCGTCACCGCCCCCGACCTCGAGTGCTTCCACCGCCATTTCGAGGCGGTGGTCGCGGACGTACGACCGTTCCCCGGCGTGCTCGACCTGGCCGACGACCTCCACCGGGCCGGCTGCCGGCTCGGCATCTTCACCGCCGCCCCACGGCGGAGCACGGCCCTCGTGCTGGCCCACACGGGGCTCGACCGGCTGTTCCCGGTCGTGGTCTGTGGTGACGAGGTCCCCGCGCCGAAGCCCGCGCCGGACGGGCTGTGGCTGGCCTGCCGCCGCCTGGGCGTCGACGTCGCCGAGACCGCGTACGTCGGCGACGCGGCGGTGGACCTCGCGTGCGCGGAGGCGGCGGGAGCACTGGCGGTGCACGCCCGCTGGTGCGACACCTCCCCGGCTTCGGCGGACGTCCCGGCGGTGGCCCACCGACCCGCCCAGGTCCTCGACCTGCTCGCGGTGACGGCTGGCTGACGCGGGAGGCCACGAGTGCGCGTCAGCATGGCGACCAGCGCCGGCAGGCCCGGCCAGCCGAACGAGGACTTCGTCGGCGCCGTTCCCGGCGCCGCTGTGCTGCTGGACGGCGCCGGCATCCCGGGAACCGAGTCGATCTGTTCCCACGGTGTCGCCTGGTACACGCACCGTCTCGGCGGCGCGCTGCTCGGCCTGCTGTCGCGTGACGACGGGCGAGAACTCGCGGCGATCCTCGCCACCGCGATCGGCGAGACAGCCGCCGATCACCGCGGCACCTGCGACATCACGAACCCCAGCAGCCCGCAGGCGACCGTGGCGATCGTCCGCGCCCACCGGGGCCGCCTGGACCATCTCCTGCTCGCGGACTCCTTCCTCGTCCTCGACCAGGTCCGCGGCGGCCCGCAGGTCATCACCGACGAGCGCGAGGTCACCGCCAGGCGCACCTGCTCGGCGCCCCTGGACGGCGTTCCCGGAGGAACCCCGGAGTACGACCGCATCCGGGACTCCTGCGTCGAGGCACTGCGCGCTCGCCGGAACCAGCCGGGCGGCTACTGGATCGCCAAGGACGATCCGCACGCGGCGGAGGAGGCGGTGACCGGCAGCCGACCGCTTCATGACCTGGGCGGCGTCGCGCTGCTCAGCAACGGCGCCAGCCGCATCGTCAGCCCGTACGGCCTGATCGACTGGCCCGGCGTACTGGGCCTGCTCGGCGCGCACGGGCCGGCCGAGATCATCCGCCGTGTCCGGCAGGCCGAGGCCCGCACCTCCGGAGGCCCCGACGCTCGGGTCCCTGACGACGCCACCGTCGCGCACTGCACCCACCTGCCGCGCTCGGAGGGGGCCGAGGGAACGCCGACGGGACATCCGGACCGGGGCTGAGCGGTCCGGCAGGAGCGCCGCGTTCCATGCTCCGGGCGAACACCTGGTCCGACCATGACCGCAGCGGCTTGAATGGGGACATGTGGGCCAGCAGGGACGGGCGGAACTGGCGGATCGGCACCGCCGCCGACGTGGACTGGATCGCCGGCCACACCACCGACGGTGTCTCGATCACCACCGCCATCCCGCCGGTCTTCGACGCCTACGCCACCACCTACCAGGCCGACGACACCACCACCGCCGCCGCCTACGAGCGCGCCCTCGTCGATGACCTTATCTCGCACACCGCCCGACAGCCCTGGTGGCTGGCGTACCTCGACACCGGCGCCCACGACGTCGTCTTTCCCCTCGCGCCCAGGGTGTCGCTCTACTGGAACTGGCCCTACGTGCTGGTCGAGGCCGGCCCCGAGCAGGCCCTCGGCTGGCGAACCGGTCACATGCGCCACGGCCTCGGATCGCTGCCCGACCTGTTCTTCCCGGCCGACCGGTCGTGGCTGGTCTCCGCACTCTGGGACGACACCTGGACCTGCGTCGGCGGCCCGGATCCGCTGATCGGCAGCCTCCAGCGCAACCCCCTGGCCAACGCCCGCCGCGTCGAACCCGACCAGGACGCGTTACCACCGGGACTCACCCGTGAATGACCCCTGGCCGATCCCGCCTGCCAGCGTTCACGGAACGAGATCCGGCAGCCAGCAACAGTGGGGAGACCCAGCACGGGGAGTCGCCACGGAAACTCGTCCACGGAAACGGCGGCGTTCGCACGAATTGCCTCCCGGACGAAGTCCCGCCAGAATCGCCATGAGCGCGGCGGGAACGTGGTGAACACCCTTCGTCATGTCACAGCGGGCTGTGCCGCCCCGCCGGAGTTCGAGCCCCTGCCCTACGGTGTTGGGGGCGCGTAGCGCGCTGTCCGCAACATGGCACTGCCGGCCGTCGGATGTCGAGCGAAACAGGGGTTCTCAAGTGCCGGCGGAAGGGTGAACACTGCCGGGGGCTGCCGTGTCACGGGGCGTACATCGTTGGTCTACAGGAAGGCTCGGTCGGGTGTTCAGTCGTGTCGCCATCGTCAACCGCGGAGAGGCCGCCATGCGGCTCATCCACGCCGTACGGGACCTGGCCGCGGAGACCGGTGCCCGGATCGAGACCGTCGCCCTGCACACCGACGTCGACCGCACGGCCACCTTCGTCCGCGAGGCGGACCTGTCCTACGACCTCGGTCCCGCGTCCGCGCGCCCGTACCTCGACCTGAAGGCGCTGGAGCGCGCGCTGGTGGAGACCGGGGCCGACGCCGCCTGGGTCGGCTGGGGCTTCGTCGCGGAGGACCCGGCGTTCGCGGAGCTGTGCGAGAAGGTCGGCGTCACCTTCGTCGGCCCGAGCGCGGAGGCCATGCGCAAGCTCGGTGACAAGATCGGCGCGAAGCTGATCGCCGAGGAGGTCGGCGTGCCGGTCGCGCCGTGGAGCCGCGGCGCGGTCGAGACCCTGGACGCGGCCCTGGCGGCGGCGGCCGAGATCGGCTACCCGCTGATGCTGAAGGCGACCGCGGGCGGCGGCGGGCGCGGCATCCGCGTGATCACGAACGAGGCCGAACTCGCCGACGCCTACGAGCGCACCAGCCAGGAGGCCGCGCGGGCGTTCGGCAGCGGCGTCGTGTTCCTGGAGCGCCTGGTCACCGGCGCCCGGCACGTCGAGGTGCAGGTGATCGCGGACGGGGAGGGCACGGCGTGGGCGCTTGGTGTCCGTGACTGCTCGGTGCAGCGGCGCAACCAGAAGGTCATCGAGGAGTCCGCGTCGCCGGTGCTCAGCCCCGCGCAGGCGGCCGAGCTCAAGGCGTCGGCCGAACGGCTGGCCGTCGCCGTCGGCTACCGCGGCGCGGCGACCGTCGAGTTCCTCTACCACCCCGGTGACCGGCTGTTCGCGTTCCTCGAGGTCAACACCCGCCTGCAGGTCGAGCACCCGATCACCGAGGCGACCACTGGGTTCGACCTGGTCAAGGCGCAGCTGCACGTGGCCTCGGGCGGACGGCTCGAAGGCGAGCCGCCGGTGGAGCGCGGACACGCCGTCGAGGCCCGACTGAACGCCGAGGACCCCGACCGCGACTTCGCGCCCTCCCCGGGCCGGATCGCGCGGCTGGACCTGCCCGCCGGGCCCGGCATCCGGGTGGACACCGGCGTCAGCGAGGGCGACACCATCCCCGCCGACTTCGACTCGATGATCGCCAAGATCATCGCGTACGGCCGCGACCGCGACGAGGCGCTCGGCAGGCTGCGCCGGGCGATGGCGCAGACCACGGTGATCATCGAGGGCGGCGCGACCAACAAGAGCTTCGTGCTCGACCTGCTCGACCAGCCCGAGGTGATCGACGCCAGCGCGGACACCGGCTGGATCGACCGCGTCCGCGGCGAGGGCAGGCTCGTCTCGCACCGGCACTCCGCCGTCGCGCTGGCGGCCGCCGCCATCGAGGCGTACGAGGAGGAGGAACGCGCGGAGCGGCAGCGGCTGCTGTCGACGGCGTTCGGTGGGCGCCCACAGGTCCAGCACAAGAGCGGCCGACCGCTGGACCTCAAGCTGCGGGGCGTCGGCTACCGCGTGCGGGTCGCGCGGGTCGGCGCGCACCGGTTCCGCGTCGGCATCGAAGCGGGTGACGACGTCCGTACCGCCGACGTCGAGCTCGACCGCTTCGACCGGCACACCGGGCAGGTCGTCGTCAACGGCACCCGGTACCGCCTGCTCACCGGCACGCACGGGCCGATCCACCTGGTCGAGGTGGACGGGGTGACGCACCGGGTCAGCCGCGACGAGGGCGGCGTGGTGCGCTCCCCGGCGCCGGCGCTGGTCGTCGCCACGCCGCTCGAGGTCGGCGCCGAGGTCGAGGCGGGCGCGCCGGTGCTGGTGCTGGAGAGCATGAAGATGGAGACGGTGCTGCGGGCGCCGTTCCGGGCGCGGCTGAGGGAATGCGCCGTGTCCGTGGGCAGCCAGGTGGAGACCGGCGCCCCGCTGCTGCGGCTGGAGCCGCTCGCCGACGACGCCGACGACGCCGACGACACCTCGGCCGCCGGGTCCGTCGAGCTGGACCTGCCCGCCGTGCCCGGGGAGGTGCCGGCTCGGGAGCGCATCACGCGCGGCCAGGAGGACCTGCGCAGCCTGCTGCTGGGCTTCGACATCGACCCGCACGACGATCGCCGGACGCTCGACGACTACCTCGCCGCGCGCCGGGCGGCCACCGAGGACGGCCACCGGCCGCTGGCCGAGGAGCTCGACCTCGTCGACGTGTTCGCCGACCTCGCCGAGCTGAGCCGCAACCGGCCGGCGGGCGAGGACGTCGGTGGCGAAGGGCACGTGCACAGCGCCCGCGAGTACTTCCACACCTACCTCCAGAGCCTCGACGTCGAGCGGGCCGGGCTGCCGGAGGCGTTCCAGGCCAAGCTCGCCCGGGCGCTCGGGCACTACGGCGTCACCGATCTGGAGCGCTCCCCCGAGCTCGAAGCCGCGGTGTTCCGCATCTTCCTCGCCCAGCAACGCGCGTCCGCCGACGCGACGGTCGTCGCGGCGTTGCTGCGCTCGTGGCTGCGGGAGCCGCCGCCGGACGAGGTGCTGCGTGAGCCGGCCGGCCTCGCGCTGGAGCGGCTGGTGGCCGCGACGCAGGTCCGCTTCCCCGTGGTCGCCGACCTCGCGCGCGGCGTGGTCTTCGCCTGGTTCGGCCAGCCGTTGCTGCGCCGCAACCGCGCCCGCGTCTACGCGAACGTCCGCAAGCACCTGCGCCACCTGGACGCGCACCCGGACGCGCCGGACCGCGCCGAACGCGTCGGCGAGATGGTGCGCAGCACCGAACCGCTGGTGCGGCTGCTCGGCCAGCGGCTCGTCCGCGACTCCCTGGACCACGCGGTCATGCTGGAGGTGCTGACCCGCCGGTACTACGGGAACAAGGATCTGACCAGCGTCCGCACCAGCGAGGTCGCGGGCTGCACCTTCGTGGTCGCCGAGCGCGCGGGCTCGTGCGTGGTCTCCGCCGCGGTGAGATTCGAAGCGCTGGGCAGCGCGCTGCGCGGGCTCGCGGAGCTGGCGGGTGGCGAGGACGCCGTCGACGCCGACATCTATCTCGCCTGGGAGAGGCAGCCGGAGGACTCGGACGCGATGGCGGCGGCGCTGCACGAGGTCGTCAGCGCGCACCCGCTGCCGAGCCGGGTCCGCCGGGTCACCACAACCGTCGCGGGCCGCAGTGGCGCGGTGATGCACCACCACTTCACCTTCCGGCCGTCGACCACGGGGATGACCGAGGAGCGGCTGATCCGGGGCCTGCACCCGTACATCGCGCAGCGGATGCAGCTGGAGCGGCTGCGCAAGTTCGACCTCACCCGGCTGCCGTCGTCGGACGAGGAGGTCTACCTCTTCCGGTGCGTGGCGCAGGAGAACCCGTCGGACGACCGCCTGGTCGCGTTCGCGCAGGTGCGTGACCTGACCGCACTGCGGGAGCACGACGGCAGGCTGGTCGCGCTGCCGACGGCCGAGGACGTCGTCGCCACCTGCCTCGACTCGATCCGCCGTGCGCAGTCGCGGCGACCGTCGAAGAATCGCTTCAACACCAACCGGATCGTGGTCTACGTCTGGCCGCCGAGCGACCTCACCCGCGCGGAGCTGGAGATGATCGCCGGGCGCGTGCTGCCGACGACGGCGGGCGCCGGGCTGGAGGAGATCCTGTTCATCGCGCGGCAGCGTCACCGGACGACCGGCGAGCTGACCAAGATCGCCGTGCGGGTCTCCTTCGACGCCACCGGCGGCACCACGCTGACCGTCGGCCAGCCGTCGGACGAGCCGGTCGAGCCGCTCGACGGCTACCGGCAGAAGGTGCTGCGCGCGAGCAGCCGCAACACGGTGTACCCGTACGAGCTGACCGGCCTGCTCGGCGACTTCGTCGAGCACGACCTCGACGACGACCACGCGCTGGTGCCGGTCGACCGGCCGAAGGGCCGCAACACCGCGGCGATCGTCGCGGGCGTGGTCAGGACGCGTACCCGGCGGCACCCGCAGGGCGTCACCCGGGTCGTGCTGCTCGGCGACCCGACGAAGTCGCTCGGCGCGCTGTCGGAGCCGGAGTGCCGCCGGGTGATCGCCGCGCTGGACCTGGCCGAGCGGATGCGGGTGCCGCTGGAGTGGTACGCGCTGTCCGCCGGCGCCCGGATCTCGATGGAGTCCGGCACGGAGAACATGGACTGGGTGGCCGCGGCGCTCAAGCGGATCGTCGAGTTCACCCAGGACGGCGGCGAGATCAACATCGTGGTCGCGGGCATCACCGTCGGCGCGCAGCCGTACTGGAACGCCGAGGCGACGATGCTCATGCACACCAGGGGCATCCTGGTGATGACGCCGGACTCGGCGATGGTGCTCACCGGCAAGCAGTCGCTCGACTTCTCCGGCGGCGTGTCGGCCGAGGACAACTTCGGCATCGGCGGCTACGACCGGGTGATGGGGCCGAACGGGCAGGCGCAGTACTGGGCGCCGAACCTGACCGCCGCGCGGGACGTGCTGATGTCGTACTACGACCACACGTACGTCGCGCCCGGCGAGGCGGGGCCGCGGCGGGCGAAGACGACGGACCCCGTCGACCGTGACATCTCCGACTTCCCGCACGCCCTGGCGGGTAGCGACTTCACCACCGTCGGCGAGATCTTCTCGGCCGAGGCCAACCCGGACCGCAAGAAGCCGTTCGACATCCGGACCGTGATGCGGGCGCTCTCCGACCAGGACCACCCGGTGCTGGAACGCTGGGCGGGCATGGCCGACGCGGAGACCGTGGCGGTGCAGGACGTGCATCTCGGCGGCATGCCGGTGTGCCTGCTCGGCATCGAGTCACGGGCGGTGCCGCGGCGCGGCTTCCCGCCCACCGACGGCCCGGACACCTACACCGCGGGCACCCTGTTCCCGCGGTCGTCGAAGAAGGCCGCGCGGGCGATCAACGCGGCCAGCGGCAACCGGCCGCTGGTGGTGCTGGCGAACCTGTCGGGCTTCGACGGCTCGCCGGAGTCGATGCGGAAGCTGCAACTGGAGTACGGCGCCGAGATCGGCCGCGCCATCGTGAACTTCCGCGGGCCTATCGTGTTCTGCGTGATCTCCCGGTACCACGGCGGCGCGTTCGTGGTGTTCTCGAAGGCGCTGAACCCGAACATGACCGTCCTCGCGCTGGAGGGCTCGTTCGCCTCGGTGCTCGGCGGCGCCCCGGCCGCCGCGGTGGTGTTCTCCGGTGACGTCAACGCCCGCACCGCGGCCGACCCGCGCGTGCGGGACCTGGAGGCCCGCGTCGCGGCCGCCTCCGGCGCCGACCGCGCCGCGTTGACCGCGGAGCTCGACGAGCTCCGCGCGTCGGTCCGCGCGGAGAAGCTCGGCGAGGTGGCCACGGAGTTCGACCGCGTGCACAACATCCAGCGCGCCGTGGAGGTCGGCTCCGTCGACGCCGTCATCCGCGCCGCGGAACTGCGCCCACGGATCATCGAGGCCATCGAGTCCCGTTCGCGCTGACCCCATCCGTCGCCGGCCGTGGCGTTCGGCCCCGGCCGGCGCGTCCGCCAGGCGAGCGCACCGGTGCGCGGAAACCTCCGCGCACCGGTGCCCTCGCCGCCGTGGCCGAGGGACGTCGACACCCTGCGGCTGACCCGTCTCCACCGCTGGGCCGAGGTCGACATCGTCGAGATCGCACAGGCCGTCGGCGGGCTGATGTGCACCGGCCGAGCCCTGGGGCCCGTCCGGCAGCCTGCCGCAGCCAGAACCATCACGAGCCATCTTCATATTCCTATCGATCTCGATTAGGCTCTGACCCGTCCCGTAATGATCCACAATGGAGGCACCCGTGAGGAAGATGACCGTCCGCCGCAAGAGCTCGCTGCGCCTGCTGTCCGGTGCCCGTCGGCTCTGGATCGAGTGGTGCTGGTAGCAGCCGACACGGCGGGCGCTCCCGAGCGCCCGCCCCTGCGGCGATCGGCCCGGCCTTGACCGACGAGCCGGGCGGCTACGACTGCCACCGCGACCACGGGCCGTACGCCGGGGTCGCGGCCTTCCTCGGCCGAGTCGCCGCCGACCGCCCCCGCCTGGCGTCCCGCCACAGGGTCGAGCTGCACGCCATCGCCCCCGGGCTGGACGGCGCGGCACGACCGGCCGCCGAGGAGGAGCCGATCCGGTTCCATCCCGCCCGACGCACCGCCTACCTGGCCTACGGCGCGGCCGAGTTCGTGGCGTCCTGGGCAGACCGGCTCCGCCGCCCGGTCACGGTGCGGTTCACGCACGTCGGGAGCGCCGACGAAACCACCCGCGAGCTGCTGGAGACGCTGACCCGCCGACTCGGGCCGTCCCCCGTACGCCTCCACCTGCACGACGGTGGCCCCCGTCCGCCGGTGACGGCCGCCCCGACGCCGGAGACGATGCGCACGGCCCTGGGCGACAGCCTGGCCCGCGGCTTCTACCACCACGCGGCCCGAACCGCCCGACGCGGACGCGCCGCGGTGACCCCCGACGGCGACCTGCGGCACTGGTGGGCGTTCACCACCGGCCTGGCCACCGCCCTGGCGGCGCTGGACCGCGCCACCGAAGCCCTCGACCTCTACCACGAAGCGCGCGCCGCCACCGACAACCCCAAGATCGCCATGTCGGCCGCGTACGCCACCGCCATGCTGTACGCCCGGCACCTGCCGGCCGCCGACCAGGACCCGGCGCAGGCGCGGCACTGGCTGGAGAAGGCGCTCCACCTCGCCGCCGGGCTGGACGACCCGCGGCAGCGGGTGCTGTCCACCGTCTTCTACGAGCAGGGCCTGGCCCTGCTGGACAGCAGGGAAGGCGATCCCGCCGCCGCGCTACGGCTGATCGACGACGGGCTGGCCCGGTTGACCGAGGTGCTCGCCCCCGGCGAGCGCCCACAGGACCTGGCCCGGCTACGCCACAACCGGGCGCAGGTGCACCTCGCCCTGGGCGATCCGGCGCAGGCCCTGGCGGACCTCGACACCGTGATCGCCCACGACCCCGACAACTGCGAGTACTACGTGGACCGGGCCGCCCTGCACCGGGCGGCGGGGCGGCCACGGGCCGCGATCAGGGACTACGACACCGCGATCCGCCTGGGACCGCACCTGCCGGAGGCGTACTACAACCGGGCCGTGCTCCACCAGGAGCGGGGCCGTTCCGGGCGGGCGCGTGACGACCTGGAGCGCGTGCTGACGATCGACCCCGGGCATCTCGACGCCCGGATCGCCCTGGTCAACCTGCACGTCCGACGCGACGCGTTCGCACAGGCCGAGACGGACGCGCGAGCCGGGCTGGCGCTGGCCCCGCAGGAGCCCGCGCTGCTGTGCACCCTGGGGCTGATCCGCTCGGAGCGGGGCAGCCTCGCCGAGGCCGACCACCTGCTCAGCCAGGCGCTGGCCGGGGATCCGGAGCTGGTCGAGGCGTGGACGAACCGTGCCGCGATCCGGTTCGAACGCGGTGACGTGCCCGCCGCCCTGGCCGACCTGGACCGGGCGGTGGCGCTGTCGGCGGCACCTGTCCCCCGCTACAACCGAGGCACGGCGCTGATGCGGCTGGGACGGTGGGAAGAAGCCGCCCGGGACTTCACCCACGCGCTCACCCAGCCCGACCTGGACCGGTCGCTGCGACGCGACCTACGCGCGGAACTGGCCCGCTGCCATCGGGCCATGCCCCGATGACCGCCGGCCGGGGCGGAATCGGCGGAATCGACGAGCCCGTCGACCATGCGGCCTGATCGGGCACTATTGTCCCGGGATGACCCCGGTAACGCCGACGCCGCCCGCGACCACCGCGCTGCTCCACTACTACCTGCTGCAAGCGACCGGCGGGGATGACGCGACGGGGGCGGGGCTCCTGGTCGAGGAGTTCGTGCTGGACGACGACCTGTCGGCCGTACGGCTGCGCAGCGCCTGCTGGACGGCGGCGGACGCCGGCTGGTGGAGCTCGGCCGCGTTCGTGCGGGCAGTCCGCGCGGACCCGCGCCTGCGCTCCCGGTTGACGGCCGTGAACCGCCCCGGGGCGGAAGCGGCGTACGCCCGGCTCGGCGGCGGGGCGCTGCCGGACGAGGACGCGCTGCGCCGGCACTTCGGCGACGACGTCCCGTTGGGGGTCGGTGCACCGCTGCGGCTGGGCACCGGCCCGGCGGTTCACCGGGTGCTCTTCGCCGGTGAACCGGACGGCGACGCGATCGCCCGCCTGTCGGCGCTGCTGCGGCTCGGCGGCGCCTCGGGCACGGAGGCGACCGAGCCTGGCGTGGTCGGCACCGGCCGGCTGCGGGTCAACGACACGAACCACCTCTGGCAGCTCCGCCGGGTCGGCGGTGTCGCGTGGAGCATCGACGTGACGTCCGACCCGGCCGGTGGTGACGGGCTGCGCTGGGTGCTGCGCCAGGTCACCGACGTGGCCCGTTGCCACGGTCTGGTCCCCGCGACGATCGAGCGCCTCTCCTGACTACCCGAGGCCGCGGACTCGACCGGGAGACGCGCCCGGCGGGAGGTTGGCGCAGCGGAGGCCCTGGAAGGGTGTACGGGCCTCCGCTGCGTCGCGCGGCACCGTCAGTCGGCCAGGTTGACCCACACGTCGGTGACCCACAGGGGGTGGTTGCAGTTGGCCTGCGACCAGGTCGGGCCCGGCTGCAGCCACGGCCCGGTCCGGTAGGTGCCGTCGTTGCACCGCACGAGCACCTGGAACGCGGGCATGCCGTAGTTGCACCGGGCGATGCCGTAGTACCAGCCCATCTCGGCGAAGCAGCCCGCCGGCGGTTGGTGGACGCCGGCGGAGGCCGGGCTCGCGACGCCGACGAGGCCGCCCACGGCCATCGACGTGGTGGCCGCGCCGAGGGCGACGCGGCGGATGATCTTGGAAATGCTCATGTGGATGAACGTATCGATCGGCGCTGTCGCGCCGCTGTCACGCCGCTGTCGCGTCCGGTCGGCCCGCGTCGTCCGGCCGAGGAGGAGCCGGTGACGCGGTCCCGGGGTCGAACTGGTATCCACACCGTGGCGGGTCGAGTCGGGCCGCGGGCTTCGACGTCGTGTACGGGGTTCTCGACGGCGACCGGCGAGGGGAGGTCGAGTGGCGGGTCGGGTGTTGAGTCGACGCCTGGCGCCGGGCGGGGTCGATGGCACGTCCGACGTGGCCGGGCGCGGGTGGTCGCCGTGGCGGGTTGTCGTCGGGTTCGGGGTGGTCAGCCTCGCCGCGGACATGGTGTACGAGGGTGCCCGGTCGGTGTACGGGCCGCTGCTGGCCTCGTTGGGCGCCTCGGCGGTCGCGGTCGGGCTGGTTACCGGGGCCGGTGAGGCTGCGGCGTTGCTGCTGCGTCTGGTGTCCGGGCCGCTGGCGGACCGGACCCGCCGCTACTGGTCGTTGACGATCCTCGGGTACGCGTTGACCGCGCTCTGCGTGCCGCTGCTCGCCGTCACCCCGTTGCTGGGTGGCGCCGGCATGGCCGTGGCCGCGGCACTGATCGTCGCCGAACGGCTGGGCAAGGCGATTCGCAGCCCGGCCAAGTCGGCCCTGCTCGCCGACGCCGCCGCTCGCGTGGGACTGGGTCGGGGTCTGGGCGTGCACAAGGCACTGGACCAGGTCGGCGCCTTCGCGGGTCCGCTGCTCGTCGCAGGCGTCGTCGCGCTGGCCGCGGGGGCGCTGTGGCCGGGACTGGCCGCACTTGCCGTACCCGGGGCCGTCACCATGCTGCTGCTGGTCGTCGTGCGGGCCCGGGTGGCTGCCCCCGCAGCGGCCGATGCGCCCCAGGGCGATGCCGTACCGCGCCCGCCCGCCCGTCCAGCGGGCCGGGTGTCGCTGCCGGCCCGCTTCCACTGGTTCGCGGCGGCGATGGCGCTGTGCACCGCGGGTCTGGTGACGTTCGGGCTGATCGGTTTCCACCTCGTACGCGCCGGTGTCGTCGCGACCGCCACGGTGCCGCTGCTGTACGCGGCGGCGATGGGCGCGGGTGCGCTCGCCGCGCTGGTGACTGGCCTGGTCTACGACCGGGCCGGCCCGTGGGTGCTGGTGGTGCTTCCCGCGCTGATCGCTGCCGTGCCCGTTCTGACGTTCGGCGGAGGCCCACTGCTGGCGGCGGCCGGGGTGCTGGTCTGGGGCGCCGCCGTGGGTGTGCAGGACTCCACCGTCAAGGCTCTCGTGGCCGATCTCGTGCCCGCTGCGCGGCGAGCCACCGCGTACGGGGTGTTCGCCGCCGTGCAGGGTGCGGGCGCCCTGGCCGGTGGCGCTGCCGCGGGAGGACTGTACGAACACTCCGCGGCGAGCCTGGTGGTGGCCGTGGCGGTCTCGCAGGCCGCCGCGGCGACGGCACTCGTGGGCATCCTGGCAGGGATCCGCACCGCGCGCCGGGGCTGAGGGGCGCCTCGCCCTCGGAGCGTGGCACGCGGTGCACCGTGACGTCTCATTCCTCGACCCACTCGAGCAGGTCACCGGGCTGGCAGTCCAGCACCCGGCACATGGCTTCCAGGGTGCTGAAACGGACGGCCTTGGCACGACCGTTCTTCAGCACGGCAACGTTCGCCGGTGTGAGCCCGACGCGCTCGGCGAACTCACCGACGCTCATCTTGCGTTTCGCCAGTTCGACGTCGATGCGGACGACGATGGGCATCAGATCACCGCTTCCATGTCGGTGCGCAGCGTCGTGGCCTGCCGCAGCAGGGCGCGCATCACCACCATCAGGAGCCCCAGCACGGCGACACCCACCAGCATCAGGAACAGCAGGAGGGGCAGCCCGGGATCTGTCGCTCTGAAACCGACGTAGAGAAACACACCCAGTAGCACCACCCAGGCGGCGACGATCGCCCACACGATCGCGTTCACCCACCCCATGGAGGCGTCACTGAAGATGCGGTCGTTCCTGACCAGAGTGAGCAACTTCCAGGTGGACACGATCACGACCTGGATGCACAGCACCCAGAACACCGTGATGGCGGTCATCGGCCACCTGAGGTAGGCGAGGTCCGGGGATTCCTTGGCCATGTGCGCGAACTGGCCGGGCAGCGACATGGTCTGGAACAGGACCAGGATCCCGAACAGCAACACGAGGAAGACTCTGAGCGGGGCCACCGCTCGATGCTCGGTGAACATGCATCGACTATCGCTCGCAACCTATCGATTGTCAATCGGTTCGGCAGCCTCCAGCAGGAGACCCGCCGCAGCGGCGGCGGCCGGCACGGCGCCCGCGCGGCCCGGCGCGCATGCGGACAGGAGCCTCACCCCACTCGACGGGGAGACGCTCGACCATGTCGCCCGAAACCCGTTGAGGGGAAACAGAAATTGGCCACCACGAGAACATTGATCCACCCTCCCGCCCGACCGCTGGCACACTTCTTCGGGACAACGCCAGCGCGGTCGCGGCGAACTCCGTGACGTTGCCACCACGCTTCGTGCAACCATTTTGAATACGCGCACCCGCCCGGATCACGCCGAGCCCACCTCGGTTCACGTAGCGCAAACCCGCCCCGCCACGTCACGATCGATGTGACTGTGTCGACTCCCCCGGCTACTCTCGGTCGCACTGTTCAGGGTCTTGACAGGCCCTTATGCTCTAGCGGTGTTGATCTTTCGTCTCCGACCCGGGCGGCGGCCGTCACCCGGGTTCCCCACCACGGGAGCCCGGACCGTTGCCTGATGAATCTGCCCGCCGTCGAACATCGACGGGCGCCACCGGGTCGGACACGGCGCGGCTCGGCGGCGACAGACGGCGCCCGCACCGTCGGTCGGTACGTTTCCAGATCTGGTCGCTGCTGGTGGTGGCGTTCGCGACGCTCCTTCCGCTGTGGGCATTCGGCATGTACCTCACCGTCCCGGGTGCCGTGTCGACCAGCCAGAGCCAGCAACGGAATCTGGAGATCGGCGTGCCCACCGACGCGCTGGATTCTGCGCTGAGTGCGGAACGCAAAGCGTCGGTGGTGTATCTGGCAAACCGCGGCACGGGCCGATCCGCACTCGACAAAGCGCGCGCCGTCACGGACCAGGCCGCCGAGAAATTCCGCAGCGGCGCGATGGATGTGATTGGCAGGATCGGCGAGGGATCCGCCAATCAGTTGGCGCAGGAAATGGTTACCCGACTCGGGCAGTTGTCCGGTCAGCGATCGGCGATTGACAGTGGTACGGCAGCACCGGCGCAGGTCTTTTCCTACTACAACGCCGCCATCGACAACGGCATTCGCATCCTGAACTCCCTCACGGGTGTCGACGACAGGACGGTGCACAGTTCTGGTGAGGCGTTGTCCCGCCTCACCCGCTCCCGGGCGCTGCTGGAGGAAGTGGACGCCCGGGTGTCCGCCGCGATCGCCGCCGGCGTCCTCACCCGCGACGACTGGTACGCCCTGGTCACCAACATCGGCGCGGTCAACGGTTCGTACGCCACGGCGCTGCCCAACCTGCCTGCCGACGTTGCGGCGGAGTACAACAAGATCGCAAGCAGCGAGGCCATGAGTCGGCTGCGCACGCTGGAAGAGACCGTTGCGCAGACGCGGCCCGGCACCCGCATCAAGGTGACCGCGGCGGAATGGGACGCCGCGGCGAAGGCCGTGCTCGACGAGGTGCACGCCTTCGAACTCAGGACCGCCACGGTGTTGGGCACCAGCGCCGAGCCGATCGCCCGCCGGGTCCTGCTGCGGGCCGCCATCGCCACGGGGTTCGGTCTGCTCGGCGTCATCGCGCTGGTGAGCGTGTCGATTCGCATCGGCCGGACCCTGATCAGGGAGAGCACCCTGCTCCGCAACCGGATGGACGACGTCGCGACCGTACGGTTGCCGGAACTGGTACAGCGCCTTCGTGCCGGCACGGCCGCCGACCCCGACGAGTTCGCCGAGGGCCGAGCCTTCGATCGGCCCCGCACCAGGGAACTCGACGACCTGAGCGGCTCGTTCGACCGGGTCCATCGGGTTGCCATCGAGGCGGCCAGCGGCGAGGCGCAGCTCCGACAGGGCGTGTCCCGGGTGTTCGTCAATCTGGCGCGACGGAACCAGACGCTGCTGCACCGCCAGCTCAAGCTGCTGGATCAGATCGAGCGGCAGAGCAACGATCCCGACCAGCTTGCCCAGTTGTTCTCCCTGGACCACCTGGCCACCAGGATGCGCCGCCACGCCGAAAGCCTGATCATCCTGTCCGGTGAGGCGCCGGGCCGGGGATGGAGCAGCCCGGTGCCGCTGCAGGACGTGGTGCGCGCGGCGGTTACCGAGGTGGAGGACTACCCGCGGGTCACCGTTCACATGCCGCCGTCGGTGGGCATCGTCGGCCCGGTGGTTGCCGACCTCATCCACCTGCTCGCCGAGCTCATCGAGAACGCCGCACTGTACTCGCCCGCCGACACGCAGGTGCAGGTGCGGGGCATGAGGGCGGCCAACGGCTTCGTGGTCGAGGTCGAGGATGCCGGTGTGAGCATGAGCGACACCGTGATGGCGGAGCTGAACTCGCAGCTCGCGGACCCGCCGGAGTTCGACCTGACGGACGGAAGCCAGCTCGGGCTGTTCGTCGTCGGTCAGCTCGCCGCGCGGCAGGGCATCCGCGTCTCGCTGCGCGGCTCGCCCTACGGCGGCACCACGGCGATCGTGTTGCTGCCTCCCACCCTGCTCGCCGATGTCGACGCCGACAGCCCTGTCGAGCGGGTGCCGGTCGGGCGGCTCGCCGGAACCGACCCGCATCCCCCGCGACGGGGCGCGAACGCCACCAACCGCGCGTCCGAGGCGACGCGCCATCGCGGCGCGCCGGTGGCAGGCACGTCCGAGCTGCAAACGCCAGCGAGACCGGTGCTGGACCTGCCCGCGCTGAGCTTGCCGCCGGCCCCGCGCAATCCGGTGGAGGTCATTCCCGACATCGACCGGCCGGTGCTGCCCCGACGTTCCCGCCAGGCAGCAGCCGCCCCGCAGCCTCGGGCCGGTACCCGCCGCGCGGGGGCCACGCCCGCACGGCCCGAACCTGCGCACGACCGGAACCCCGAGGAGGTCCGGTCGCTGATGTCCGCCATCCAGCTGGGCTGGGACGGGATGCACCCCTCAACATCCAGAACCGATAATGACGCCGGCGTGAGTTTCGGTGCGCCGTCGTCCACACCCGCACGGGAGAGTGATCAGAATGACTGAGACGGCTGCGGACGCTGGCGGCCTCGCCTGGCTGCTGGACAGCTTCGCGGACCGCGCCCCCGCCGTCCGGCACGCAGTCATCCTGTCCGGTGACGGTCTCCTCGTGGCGCGTACCAGAAATCTGGATCGCAACGACGCCGACCACCTCAGTGCCGTCGCGGCTGGTTTCCACAGCCTCGCCAACGGGGCGGGCGACCACTTCGACTGCGGTGAGGTTCGCCGGACGGTGGTGGATCTGACTCGTGGCTTCCTGTTCGTGACGGCCGCCGGCGCCGGCGCCCGGTTGGCCGTCGTGGCTGAGCCCGACGCGGACGCGGGCCTGATCGCCTATGAGATGTCGATGCTGGTACGTCGGATGGGTGAGCACATGGCGATCCTTCCGAGGTACGAGAACGCCGCGTACGAGACCAGGTGACCTCTGATGGCGGCATGGCGGAGGTCGTCTGGAGGCAACGAGTGGCTCGACGACGAGGCAGGGCCCTTGGTGCGACTCTACGGCGTGACCTCTGGCAGGACCCACGCTGCGAAGATCTCTCTGGATCTGCTCAGTGTGATCGCCGCCGCCAGCGTCCATCCCGCCAGCACCCAGTATCTCGGCCCGGAGCATCTCGCGATCCTGCGGTTGTGCGCGCGGCCGACCGCCGTGGTCGAGGTCGGCGCCGATCTCGACCTGCCCCTGGGCGTGCTCCGCGTCCTGCTCGCCGATCTCCACGAGTTGGAACTGATCACCATTCGCCCGCCGAACCACGGCGCACTGCACGCCAGTGTGCACCTTCTGGAGGAACTGCTCGATGGTCTTCAGAGACTCTGAAACCCAGGCATCGGCGCAGGAGCCGGCCTCGCTGAAGATTCTCATCGCCGGCGGGTTCGGCAGTGGCAAGACCACGCTGGTCGGCTCGGTCAGCGAGGTGCGCCCGTTCCGTACGGAGGAGAGTCTCAGCGACCGGTCGGTCGGGGTCGATTCGACCGCGGGCGTCGAAGCCAAGCGAACCACCACCGTCGCCATGGACTTCGGGCGGATCACGCTCAGTCCGCGACTTGCCCTGTACCTGTTCGGCACCCCGGGTCAGGACCGGTTCTGGTTCATGTGGGACGAGCTGACGCGCGGCGCGCTGGGTGCCGTCGTCCTGGCAGACACCCGCCGGCTGCCCGACTCGTTTCCCGTCATCGACCACTTCGAACAGCGCGGCACACCCTTCGTGGTCGCCGTGAACTGTTTCGACGGCGCACCCAGGTATCTGCCGGAAGAGGTGTCCGACGCGCTGGAGCTACCGCCCTCGGTCCCGGTCGTCCTCTGTGACGCGCGGGACCGGGAGTCGACCAAGTACGTTCTCACCACCCTGGTCACCCACGTGCTCACCGCCAAGGCCCACGCCCACTGACCACCGTCCGCAGGGGCCCCGGCGCTGTGGGACCCACCTGCAACGGTGGCCGGGGTGGGCTGGGCGACCCTGTTCGGGAGGTGCCACCCCGGCCAGGAACCGGATCGGTAACACCGGCCCCTTCTCAGGGCGGCACCGAGCCGGATTCCGTTACCACCGGTCCACATCCCGGGAACCCAGGCCGCGGATCCGGCTCCCCGCCGGACCCGACGGCCGCCCCGCCCCGGCGCCCCCAAGGCTGCGGAGCCCCGCTCGGGCCGCCGATGCCACGTTGCCCGCTGGCCGGGGTGGGTCAGGCGCGGGCGGCTGGCTCGGCGGGCGTGGCGGTGGGGCCGTCACCCGATCCGCCGCCGGATGACTCGGGGTGTGGAGCCCGCGATGTCGTACGGGTGGACGCGCGCAGCCGGCGACCGATCACGGCGGCGTCCCGGCCGACCCAGCCGAGCAACGCGGATCCCCTGTTGCGCTGGAACGGCAGGCCGACGTAACACAGACCGGGCACCGGGCTCACGCCCTCGACGTGGACGGGCAGCCCGTCGGCCGGGTCGACGGCGCCGGGCACCCGCAGCCAGCCGAAGTCGGCGCGAAAGCCCGTCGCCCAGAGCACGACGGAAGGCGTCAGCTCCTGTCCGTCGGCCGTCCGCAGTGCTCGGCCCTGCGCGCCGGTCACGCGGCCGACGACCCGGACACCCCGTCGGCGCAGGGCGCGCGGACCGGTCCCGATCAGCGGGTCCCGCGCCCGGATCCGCCGCCCCAGCCAGCCCTCGGCGGGGGCCCGTACCAGCCCGAGGACGTCCAGCCAGGTGAAGATGTCGACGCCGAAGGGGCGCTGCGGAAGGACCGGCTGCCGCGTCCCGAGCGACAACGTGACGGACCGCGATGCCGCCAGCTCGGCGGCGATCTGCATGCCGGAGTTGCCGCCCCCCACCACCAGGACGGGGCCGTCGGGGAGGTCGGCGGGGCGCCGGTACTGGACGCTGTGCAACTGGACCAGTTCCGCGGCCAGGCCATCGCTCAGCGCCGGGACGTGGGGGACCTGGAAGGGGCCGGTCGCCACGACCACGGCACGCGCCGTGCGGACTCCGTCGGCCGTGACGGCCTCGAAGGCGCCCTCGGAGGTCCGACGCAGCAGCCGTACGGCCGCGCCGTGCTCGACGGGCAGGGCATGGTGTTCGGCATAGGCCGCCAGGTAGTCCGCCACCTCGTCCTTGCTGGGATAGTGGCCGGGCGGAGCGGGGAAGGGCAGGCCGGGCAGGGCGCTGTGCCGCGCCGGGGTGAACAGCCGCAGCGAGTCCCAACGGTTTCGCCACGCGTCCCCGACCCGCGTGCCCGCGTCCAGCAGACGGACGTCGAATCCGGCGCGGCGCAACTCGTACCCTGCGGCGAGACCGGCCTGGCCCGCACCGATGATGAGAATTTCTGTCACGGCACCCACGATTCCCCGGCGCCGGGCCCAGGGCTTGGACGAACCTGCTGACCCTCCCACCGCAGCCCCCGCAGCAGCTCGGACGGCGCCAGTCCGAACATGCTCCGGAACACCCTGGTCAGGTGGGAGGAGTCGGCGAAGCCGGCCTCGTGTGCGGCCTGCGTCAGGGACCCGCCCGACGACAACAGCAGCAGGGCCGTACGCAGCCGTTCCCACCGCACGTAGGCACGGAACGGCAGCCCCAGTTCCTGCCGGAACAGGTGCGACAGCCTGCTCTGCGACAGGTGCACGGCTCGCGCCACCTCGCTGAGCCCCACCCTGCCGGGCAGCAGGGTAGGGACAAGACTCACCGCCTCGGCCACGGCGGCGTGTCGCGGGCGCGCGGTCGGGATCTCGCCCCTCACCACGGACCGGATCACGGCGTCGATCGCCTCCGCCGACGAGACGTCGCCGGCCGGGGGTGGTGGATGCGGATCCAGCCGCCACCGCGCGGCCGAAGCGGATCGCGATTCGCCGCGGTCGAGCAGACGGCCGAGACTGGACACCGGGTCGATCAACGCGAGCAGGCCGTCCGCCGCGCCCCGGACGACGGCGTGCGCGGTGTTCGCCGGAATCAGCGCCGCACGGCAGGAATGGTCGGTGCCGTCGGCGCCCCGGAGCACCAGGACGGTGTCGCGGGCGACGAGCAGCTGCACCGCGTGGTGCGAATGCATCCCTGCCGCACCGATCTCGCCGCGGTAGTAGATCCGGCCCGGCGCCAGCCCCACCCACCCCCGCCACGTGGCGTTCAACTCACCTGCTCCTTGCGCGTCGCCGGCACGGGACCACGGTTGCCGGCGCCTCGTCGACGCAGCGAGCGTACGCTCGGCCGCCGACCGCTGACGGTCACGTTCATCGGACGGGACGGCAGAACCGGCGTGGCGTGAAGGGGGCTGCCAGGTGGCGGCGATCCTGGCCACGGGAAGCGGGCCGGTCAGGGCGCCGGATCGAGCTGTTCGAACCGGATACTGCGCAGGATCGAGACCATCGCCCGGCAGTACTCCGCCCAGTCGGCGAGGCTCGGGGTGGTGAGGCGTAGGACCAGGAGGTACGGCGCGTCGGGCAGGGGCACGACCGCCTGGGCGTAGGCGACCGGGACGACGGCCGGTTCCGGCCGCGCGCCGAGCCGCGTGGGGATCGGCGTGCCGGAACCGGCCAGCACGACCACCGCCGGACCACACGGCAGGTCACGTCGCTCCACCCGGTGGTACGGGCCCGCCTCGCGCTCGAACCGCGCGGCCAACTGCTCCGCGGCGAGGTTCGCGTCCAGCTGCTCCGTGGGTTCCAGGGCGGCCAGCAGGGAAGACACGCTTGCCTTGCCGTCAACCGCCACGCAGCTGAACCCGTAGTAGAGCAGCGGGTAGCGGCTCAACTCGACGACCTGCCGGTCGTACAGTGCGGCCAGCAACAGACGTTGGTCGGGGTCGCCGTGTGGCAGGACCCGGGCGGCGAGCTCGAACAGGGCCTGCCGGCGTTCGTCCGGGTCGGGGTGCATGGGCACCGCGTGGAACCAGGAGGGTACGGCGAATCTGACGCGGGGCAGCGCGGGCGGCGCCGTCTCGGTGGGCGTGCGCACTAGTGGGCCACCGCCTTCTTCGCCTCCTGCAACTGTTCCGCCTTTTCCTGCTGTGCGGCGTCGTCCTCGCCCGCGCCCAGGCTCCACGCCCGCTCCATGGCGGCCGGGATGTCGTACCAGCCGTCCTGCCAGTAGTCGTCGACGTGGTTGGCGATGTCCTCCTGCTGCATCGAGTTCGCGCTCGACTGCCAGCTTCCGTCGAAGAACGCCTCGGTCACGCCGCGACTGACGTCGTCGAGTCCCTCGAGGGCCGGCTGCATCAGCCTTCCGAGGCCGATGGTGACGGCTCCGGCGATGTCGAAGGTCAGATCCTGGGCGGACACGTCGCCGCCGCCGAACCAGGCGGTGCCGTGCAGAACGAGGGCGCCGACCCCGAGGATCGTGCTGGCACCCAGGCCGCTGCCGCCGATCATGATGAGCGCCCCGCCCAGCGGGGCGCCGATCACCGTCCCGGAGAGCAGGGTGCCGGCGCCGATCATGAGCAGCGACAGGATGCCGCTGCCCATGGCGATGTCGCCGAAGACGTCGCCCAGGTTGGCGATCCGGTTCGCGTTGTTCGTGATCCAGTCCCCGAGCGCGTCGAACGGCGCGCTCAGGTCGTCCAGGAGTTCCGTGAGCAGTCCAGGATCGCTGGCGGACTCGGCGAGCCGGCCGAGCTTCCTCGCGACCTCCGCCGACAACTCCTCGTGGTACCCCTTCAGGGTCTCGGCGCTCGCGACGATGTCGTCGTACTCGCCCTGTGCCGTCTCGAGCCGCCGGGTGGCGGCGTTGACCTTGGCTTGGGCGGCGGCGAGGTCCAGGTCGTTGTGGAAGAGCTGACCGACGAGGCTGAGCGCCGGGTCGTCCTCGGCCGCCTCCACCTTCTTCTTGGCCGCTGCGGCGTCCTGCTCGTAGGCGCGGGCCTTCGTCTGCAGCGTGACGAGGTCCTGCTTCCACTGCTGCAGCAGGTTCGCGGCACTGGTCATCGTGCTGGCGGCCTCGTCCAGCTTCTTCGGGAATCCGTGGAGGCGGTGGCGGAAACCCTCGGCCGCCTGGCCTTCCCAGCCGCCGACGTCACGAGCCACCGCGTCGATCTCACCCCTGGCCTCCTGCATCCTGCCGGCGGCGTACGTCAGGACGGCGGTGAAGGCCGCGACGTTCTCGGGGCTTCCGGGCGCAGGGTCGAAACCCAGGGCGGGGTAGTTCCCGGGTGCGAAGCCGAACCACTCGAGCATGCGTCAGCTCCCCTTCGGAGCCAGATCAGGCTCCGGCACGCCCTTGAAGTACTGGGCGTTGCCGAGGTCGGTCTGCGAGTACCGGTCGGCGGACAGCGTCAGTCTGTTCTGCATGCCCTGCATTCCCGCGGCCATCTTGTCGAGCGTGCTGCCCCAGCGGTCGACGAAGTCCTCGGCGGCGGCGTCCAGGTCCCCCGATCCGAGGTCGCCAGGGTCTCCCGACTTGAGTCGCTGCTCGGCTGCGTTGATGTCGCCCCTGATGCCCTCGATCCGCGTCCCCACGGACCGTAACGCGTCCACCTCGACCTTGAACCCGTCCAAACCGTCCATCCTCGCTCGACTGCCGCCATATGGTACGGCCACCGCTACGCCGGCCCGTTTCCGGATCATGACCGGCGCGCGAGGTCGGGACGCCGCCAACAGCGAAGCTCGAGCGGTGGTGCGGTGGCGAACTCGCAAGATCAGTGCAATATGATCTTGGGCCTGGTTCACGCCGGTGGACGCGCGCCCGGCATGCCTGCGTCCCCGCACCGTCAAGCATTCGAAGGAGAACCCTCTTGCGTCTTCGCGTGGCAAAGGTCGCGCTGCCGCTGGTCGCCGTCGCGCTGCTGTCCGCCTGCGGCGGTGGCCAGGACGACACCGGCGGCGACAGTGACACCGGCATCCCGAAGTCCCCGGAAGAGTCGTACGCGGCGATCATGAAGGCCATCTACGCCGGAGACTCGCAGCGGGTGTGCTCGCTGATGACTCCCGACGCCGCGGACAGGTTCATCGGGGAGATGAGGCGGTGGAAGGACGCCGAGGGCAGGACCTGCGAGGGAGTGGTGGACTCCTTCGCCAGCCGGCAGTCGGGTCCGCCGCCCACCGAGTGGGGCCCCACGATGTACGGCCAGGTCGAGTACCCCAACCAGTTCTTCGCGATGCTGGAGAACTGCCCGAAGGACGCGAACGGCGACTTCCAGCCGAACTTCGCCGCGGTGACCTGGAAGAAGCAGGACGGCGGCTGGATCGTCACAGAGTTCGACATCAGCACCGGCTGCGGAGGCTGAGGCCGCCGGCCGCCGGTGTCTGGGCCGCCGCACACGCGGGGACGCTGCCGGCCTGGACCTGTCCGGGGCCGACCGGGACGTCGGGCAGGAGCGCCGGCCTTCTCTCGTGCGAGCGGGCCGGTGCTCCTACCGTCCCTGGACGCGCTCGTCCATCATCCGGCGGGCGCGCAGGCCGGGGCCGGTGATGCCGCACGGCTCCCCCGGCACATCACCATGCCGGCCGGCGCCGACCGTCCCATCGCGGTCACGCCGCATGACAACCCGATCCGCCGCCCTCCCCGGCCGCAGGCGGGGCGGGGGATGGCGGGCGAATGGTCTGGACGGCCCGGCAGGGTCAGGGCAATACTGGCTGGCCGGTCCTTACGTGGCCGGCGCCCGGAGGGCAGGGGCGGGAAGTGGGATGAGAATGCTGCGTGGGCTCGGGATCGGCGAGAAGGACGAAGCGGTCTACGTGGAGCTGCTGCGCCGCCGCCGGGCGACCGTCGCGGATCTCACGGAGGCGTTGCAGATGGCGGCGCCGGCGGTGACAGCCGCGATGGCGCGACTGGTCGCGCTCGGCCTGGTCACCGGTGACGACGGCGGCCTGCACACCGTCGTACCACCCGACGTCGGGCTCGGCACCCTCATCGTCCAGCGTCAGGCCGCACTGCAACAGGTCCAGGGCAGGCTGGGGGAACTGGTGCAGGTGTACCGGACCGGGGCGACCTCCACCGTGGGTGAGGTGGAGGCGCTCACCACCCCGGAGGAGCTCGCCACCTGGATCGACAACATGGAGCGGGGCGCCAAACGGGAGATAATGGCGTTCTTCCGGCCTCCGTACGTGCTGGACGGCGACCTCGATGTCTCCACCGACGTGCCCGCCTACCGTTACGTCTACGAGCGCGCCGCCCTCGACGATCCGCGTACCCCCGCCGAGATCGGCAGGTTCCTCAAGAGCGGGTACGAGATCAGGATCGCTGCCGAGCTGCCCAGCAAGATGATCATCGTGGACCGGGAGACGGTGCTGCTGCCGATGCTGCCCGACCAGACGAGCGTCCATCCCGGGTTCCTCCTGGTACGGGGTCAGGCGCTGGTGCACCTGCTGGTGGCGCTCTTCGAGCGGGTCTGGCAGGCGGCCACGCCGTTGCGGCTCACCGCCACGGGTCTCGCCGAGGGGTCTCCCGCGTGGGACGACGTCGACGTCGCGCTGCTGACGTACCTGCTCTCCGGGATGCCGGACAAGACGGTGGCCAGCCGGCTCGGGACCAGCGAACGCACGGTGCAGCGCCGGATCCAGCGGCTGATGAAGCTGGCCGGGACCGACAGCCGCATGCAGTTGGCCTGGTACGCCGCCCGGTCGGGGCTCATCTCGCCCTGACCGGGAATGCCGGTCGTCCCCGCCCGCGGCGCGGGCGGGGACGACCGTGGGACGGTTATCCCCGCAGCTTGTAGGCGCGGGTCACGGTCTGCTCGACGGTGTTGCCGTCGGCGTCGGTGGCCTGCACCCGCAGGGAGACGAAACCGTTGGTGTCGGCCAGCGCCGGGCTCTTGACGGTGCCCTTGACGGTGGCACCACCCCCGGCGGTGACGGTCACCTGCTGCCAGGTGGCGCCGTCGTCGTAGGAGGCCCACAGCTTCGCCTCGCGGATCCGCGGGCCGGCCAGGCCCTTCGGGTACCAGAAGTCGAGGCTGATGTCGGCCGTCGACTGCGCCTGCACGCTGTTGTCGAGAGCGACGTCGAGGTCGTAACCGACCGACAGCACCGGCAGAAGCGCCCGGTCGCCGATCGGCTGGGAGTGGAACGTCCAGGCGGTGTTCACCTTGGTGGAGGTCGTCCACCACGGCTGGTCCCGCCGCACGTCCGTCACCACGCGGTACTCGGCACGCTCCGGCGTCATCGGGAAGGCCACCGCCGCGGCCGGAACGGACCCGAGCAACTGGCCGTCGCGGTACACGGCGGTCAGTTCCTTGTCGGTGTTGTTCGGCATCGTCCAGAACTGACCGGTCGCCGCGTCCAGGAGGCCGGTGGCGAGCACGACGCCCACGTCGCCGATCCGGACGGCTCCCTCCGGGTGGCCGGCGGGTATGGCGGACCGGACGACGGGCTTGTTCCATGCCCGGGTCAGCCGCTGCCCGGGCTGCAGCACCGACTGGGCCGTCTGCTGGAAGCCGGGCATCGACTCCCACACGCCGGCCGGTGCCATGAGCTCCCACGTCGGCCGGCCGGCGGTGACGTACTCGGTGAGGGACCTCGGCATGGTCGTCCGGATGAGGGTCATGACGATGAAGGACTGCAGCGGCGAGGTGAGGAACCGGGAGTAGCCCGCCTCGGTGCCGGGCGTCGAGGCGTGGAACGACGTGTCGACCGTGGCCAGTTCCTCGGCGCGGACCTGGTAGCGCTGGTCGGCAGAGATGCCGTGCTGGTACTTGAGCAGCTCGTAGGAGTACGGGCTCACCGCCGTCCCCTTGAGCTGGATCATGACGTCGCCGCGGCGGGCGAGACCGGCCAGTCGAGCGCCCTGCTCGCCGGAGAGGGTCATGGCCGGGATGGCGGTCGGCGTCTTCTGGTAGACGTCGGTACCCCACAGGGCGGGGATGTCGTTGTAGATGATGATCATGCCGGCGCCGGCCGCCACCGCGTTGTCGATCTGCTGCCGCGGAGAAAGCGAGTCGCTGCGCCGTACCAGCGCCAGCGCGCCCTTGACGGCCTTGCCCGCGTAGTCCTGCGGTCGTCCGATGCCGACGTCCACCACGCGCAGGACCTGGGTGCCGTCGAGGCGTGCGGAGCCGACCCAGCCGCCGACGTACTCCGGCGTGATCGGGAAGGCTCCGGGACTGACGAGTCGCGCCTCCAACGACGGCGCCGTCAGCGTCCAGGCCAGCCGGTGCTCGATGTTCTCGTCCTTGAGCTGCGACGGGATGGCGTGCAGCTTCGTGTGGCCGTTGAATTCGGTCTGAAGCCCGTACATGAGCGACTTGTCGTCCTTCAGCAGCGACATCCCCAGCCGGACGCGCTGCGGCTGGCTCGGCTTGGGCGTCTGGATGCCGACCTGGCTCGACTTGCTGCCGTCGAAGGTGATGGTGCGGTCGGAGTCGACGAGCACGCCTGATTCCGCGCCGTAGACGTGGTCCCGGAGCTGCAAATAGTCAGGGGTGAACCGGTAGGTACCCGATGCGAAGGCGTACTCGCCGCGGGGCAGCCTCAGCTCCAGGGTGCCCTCGGCGCCGAGGATGAAGTGGATGTCGGCGGGCCCGGGATTGTCGAGATCAAAGACCCAGATGCTGCTGTAGGTGGACGCCGGCGCCTTGCCGTCCAGGTCCGTCAGCTTCACGCTCACGTTGAAGCGCTCCGGGTCCCGGACGAAGCCGACCGCCGTCGTCACGACCGTCCCGCCGTCGGCGGAGGTGGCAGTGACGTGCGCGCCGTACGTCCCGACCGGCACCACGCCGCTGTTGGCGGTGACCGTCACGTCGGCCGTGCCACGGGCCGGAACGGTCACCGTGTCGGTGCCCAACGTCAGCGCCCCGGCCGGCAACTGCCCGTCGGAGCCCTTGGTCGCCAGCGCGAGGGTGACCGGCTGGTCGCCGTCGTTGAGGTAGGTGATCTGCTTGGCGACCGGGGCGGTCGACTCCCACGCCTGCAGGCCGAAGTCGACCACGCCGGGCCCGGACACCGGCTGCCGCACGGCGCGGCACACGTCGGTGCGGCCGGCGCCCTGGGCGTACACCGAGGTGTCCACCGTGGTCTTCGCCGTGCTGACGAGCTGGCCCTTCAGCCGCGCCGGAGTCCAGTCCGGGTGCTGCTGGGCCAGGATCGCGGCCGCACCCGCCACGTGCGGGGTGGCCATGGAGGTGCCGCTGGCGGCGGTGTAGTGGTCGCCCGCGGGGGTGCCCATGCTGGTGCCGGCCGCCCGGGCGGCGACGATGTTCGCGCCGGGGGCGGTGATCTCCGGCTTGAGTGCGCCGCTGGCGAGCGGGCCACGGCTGGAGAAGGAGGTGACCGCGTCGGCGCGGTCCACGGCGCCGACCGTCAGCGCCGACGCGGCGATGCCGGGCGAGCCGACAGTCGTCGCCCCGGGCCCGGAGTTCCCGGACGCGATGGTGAACAGCACGCCCGTCTCGGCCGTCAGCTGGTCGACCGCCTCGGACATCGGGTCGGCTCCGTCGCCGGCCGTGCCGCCCAGGCTCATCGAGACGACCTTCGCGCCCGAGTGGGCCGCCCAGTCCATCCCGGCGATGATCCACGACTCCTCGCCGCCACCCGCGTCGCTCAGCACCTTGCCGACGAGGAGTTGCGCGCCGGGCGCGACGCCCTTGTACCTGCCGCCGGAGGCCGCGCCCGTGCCGGCGATCGTGGCGGCGACGTGGGTGCCGTGCCCGTGGCCGTCCTGGACAGACTCACCCGGCACGAAGCTCTGGCTCTCAGCGATCTTGCCGGCCAGGTCCGGGTGGTTCAGGTCCGCGCCGGTGTCCAGCACGGCGACCTTCACGCCGGTGCCGTCGTATCCGGCGGCCCACGCGGCCGGCGCGCCGATCTGCGGCACGCTCTCGTCGAGCAGGGCGTTCACCTTGCCGTCCAGCCAGATCCGCTCGATGCCCCCGGCGAGCCGGGCCTTGGGGGTACGGGCCCTGGCGGTGTCGTCGTCGACGGCCTCCCAGAACGTGGCGGCCTGCTTCTTGTCAGCGGCGATGGCGGCGCCCCGGACGCTGGGCAGGCTCCGCTTCATCCGGCTGCCGGCGGGGGCGGCCGGTGCGGCCTTGCCCGCCGCCCGGGCCGGGTACTTCACGATCAGCGGGATCGACGTGGCGTGCGCGTCGTCGTAGCCCTGCGCGATCAGGCCCGTGACGTTGAACAGCCGCCTGTCCACCTGGCCGGACGCGATGAGCGGCTCGACAGCCAACGGCACGACGTACACGTCGGTGCCGACCGAGTAGGTGCGGAAGTTGCCGACCGGGCCGTCGTGCGGGGTGACGGTGATCGCCGGCTTGCCGCCCTGCGTCGTCACCGTGACCACGTCACCGGTCACGAGGGTGACCCGTGCCGCCTTCGACGGCGGTGGTACGGCGGCGGTTACCTCGCCGGCAGGCGCCGGCGGCTTGCCGTGCGCGCTCGCGCCGACGGTCGCGACGAGTGTCGCGGCGAGCGCGACGCCGAGCAGCGTCGATCTTCTTGTTCGCATTGACCTGGCCCTCCTTCTGCCGGTACCTGAGCTCCGTACCGGTGGGGCAAAGCTTCGTGAAGACGGGGGCGGCCGCGCTACGGCTGCGCCTGGCGAACACTGGACATGTCAGGTCGCCGCCACAGCCGATCGGAGGGTGCGCATACATCGCTACCGACCCGTGACCACCGTCGGCGGGCGCGCGGCGGCCGACGCGGCGGGGCGCTAGGGGCGTGGTTCTCGCCCGCGGGGCGGCGGTGGCGGGGTCGGTTCGCTGGGACGGACCCTCCAGGAGACGGCGTCCGTCGCGGCGATCCCGCCGAGGATGACGACGGCCACCACGGCGATCAGGATTGGCGGAAGGAACGCGACCACGGGCGCCAGCGCGACCAGCAGGAGCAGTCCGATCACCCGGGACAGGGCGACCCGGCTGAAGGACAGGTAGTCGAGTCGGGCCCGGCCGGCCAGGTAGATCGCCGGTCCGCAGAGGATGACGGCGGACCAGGCGAGGTTGGGCCCGGCGAACGGGTGGGTGATGATGATTTCGTCGCCGACCGAGCTGAGCACGATGCCGCCGGCCATGAGCAGGTGGGCGTACGAGGCGGACCGGCTGAACACCGCCGGCGTGGTGCTCGCCGCGATCACGGCCGGGAGCAGCAGCCCGGCCCGGTAGAAGTAGATCCGCCACAGCAGCGTGGTGATGGCGAACGTCAGCAGGAACGCGATCACCCGGTCCCGCTCGAAGCCGAGCGCGGCGAACTGTCCGCCGGCCGCCAGGATCGACTCACCGAACGCGACGATCATGATCTGCTGGTAGCGCTCGGCGAGATGCTCCGCGGAGACCGCCTGCGTGGTGATCCGGGCCGGACCGAGCCTGGGCAGCCGGAAGTCCAGCCGACTCATGACGTACCCGAGGACGGCGGCGACGAGCCAGATCACCACCCGGGTGTTGCCGTCGGTCAGCGCGCCCGCGATCCACAGCACTCCGGAGATGCAGGACCAGATGAACTGCTGCAGGGAGCCGATCGTCACCTCCTGGCCGTGCATCGCGACCGTGACGAACAGGGCGCGGCCGACCTGGATGAGGACGTAGGCGGCGGCGAAGATCATGCCGTCCTCGGCGAACGCCTTGGGCACCGCGCCCGCCATGATCAGGGTGCCGAGCATGATCGGGATGATCACGAGTTGGATCGCGGGCTGGGCGGGGTTGAGGCGGTTGGTGGTCCAGGCGGTGAAGACCCAGACCCACCAGAACGCGGCGAGCAGGATCCCGGTGTGCAGCGCGCCGAGCCAGGTGAGGTCGCTGAACAGGGTGTGGGACAGCCGGGTCAGCGCGAAGACGAAGATCACGTCGAAGAAGAGTTCGACGTAGGTGGCGCGCTGGGGCTCGGCGTGATCCCTCAGGAGGTCGCGCGGGTCGCCGGCGGTCATCGGCACGCCCGTTCCGTCGGTCCTGGCATACCTGCCATCAGTCGTACCGTGCGCCGCGCCGCCGTCGGCCTGGCTCACGCCGACGCATGTCGAACACCCGCGCCTCCCGCTCTCCGCAACCACTGCGGCGACCTGCATGCCGGGTGGGGTTGGCCTGTCCGGTCCTGTGCCGCGCGTCGACGGCCAGGTCCGGCGCGCCGGTGGAGGGGAAGTGCAGGCCACCCGGTGCAGGTCAGAAGGGTGTGACGTCCGACCGGAGGGCCTGCCGGTCAGGGTACATCGGACGGATCGGCCGGCACGGCGCGATTGACAGCATCCGATGGCTCGGCGTCGGGGAGGGTGGGAGCGTCGGTGGGGTAGAGGCCGGCGACGAAGCCGTACACCTGGTCGCCGGACCGGGGGATCTGGGCGAACCGGCGGGCGAGCTCCTGGACCTGCGCCCAGAAGTTGCGTACCTCCTCGACGGGAATACGGGCGTGCACGAGTGTGCACCGCAGGTCGTCGGCCGCGTGGGCGGCAGCCGACTCGGCGGTCGCCTGCGCGAGCCCGTTGATGGCGGCCACGACCTGCTTGTCCTCGCTGTGGCTGAGCACGCCGACGTAGAACGTACGGGCGGCCCGGCCGTAGTACCGCTCCTCGATCGCCCGAACACGGCGGGTACGGACCACGCGCAGGAGACCGACGTCGACGAGAAGGTTCACGTGGTAGGCGATGCTGCTCTTGGGGCGGTCGACCGCCTGGGCCATCTCGGTGACCGTGGCGGCCCGTTCGAGGAGCAGCTCCAGGAGCGTGGCGCGCAGCGGGTCGGCCAGCGCCCGCAGCTGCTCGGGCGCGGTGACCACGAGCATCTCTTCGAGGTCGTAGTCCGGGATCCGCTCATTGACCGACATTTCTCGACCGTTCTAAAATTGTGGATCGTTTGATCCTCGCCGTCCGATGTCAGGAGTGTAGAGATGGCCGAAGTCGTGCTGTTCCACCACGTGCAGGGGCTCACCGACGGGATGCGCGCGTTCGCCGAGCAGCTACGCGCCGGCGGACACACGGTGCACACGCCGGACCTGTTCGACGGCGAACGACCGGCGACCCTCGAGGACGGGCTCGCGCTCACCCGGCGCATCGGAGGTGAGGTGCTCGACGAGCGCGCCGACCGAGCCGTGGCCGACCTCCCCGGAGAGCTGGTCTATGCCGGCTTCTCCTTCGGTGCCGGCACGGCCCAGCGGATGGCCCAGACCCGGCCCGGCGCGCGCGGCGCGCTGCTCTACGAAGCCTGCCTTCCGATCACCGGTGAGTGGGCCGTCGGGCCGTGGCCCACCGGGGTCCCGGTGCAGATCCACGGCATGGACAAGGACCCGTTCTTCGCGCTGGAGGGCGACATCGACGCCGCACGCGAGCTGGTCGCGACGGTCGGAGCCGACCTGGGCGAGCTGTGCGTCTACCCGGGCGACCAGCACCTGTTCGCCGACAGCTCGCTGCCGTCGTACGACGCGGAGGCGACGGCGCTGGTGGTGCGGCGATCGCGGCAGTTCCTCGACCGGGTGGGCTGACCCGCGACGGGCTCAGCCCTGCCCGCCCCGGCACAGCGTCGACGGGCCGTCGGGCGCGCTGTCCCGGTACGCCTCCGAGTCCAGGACCGGCGCGTAACCCAGGTCGCGCCGGGCCGCGTCGAGGTCGAAGACCGCCCGGGTGTTCGCCGAGGTGATGGTGTACGCCCCGAAGCGGACGTCGGCCCGCAGCGCGCGGCGTACCGCCTGGCCCAGGTCCGCCGGGCCGAGCCAGGCGTCGAACCAGCCGTGCGTCGGCGGCACGGGACGGCAGCCGCCGAGGCGCAGACAGACCACGGAGAGGGCACCCGAGTCCGCGTACACCCGGGCGGCGGCCTCGCCGAAGACCTTGGTGGCGCCGTAGCGGCAGCACGGGTGGGGTGGCCACGAGTCGCGTATCGGACCGGGCGCGGGCCGGGCGGCCGGTGGGTGGTAGCCGCCGAGGACGTGGACGGAGCTGGCGAGCACCACCCGGCGTACGCCCGCCTCCGCGGCCGCCGCCAGGAGCCGGGTCGGCACCTCGACGTTGGGGCCGTGCAGCCGGTCCCAGCCCTCGTTCGGCCGCGGGTTCCCGGCCAGGTGCACGACCGCGTCCACCCCGGCGCAGAGCCGCTCGGCGAACCCCCGGTCGGCGAGGTCGCCGGGCACCACCTCCGCCGGCCCGACCGGCTGCGGGGCGCGCAGGTCGGTCAGCCGCAGCTGGCCGGCTCGTGCCGGGTCGGCGTCGGCAGCGTGCGTACCCCCACCGAGGTGACCGCGGCCCGGGACGCCGGCGCGCAGTTCCTCGTCACGCCCACCACCCGGGTCGAGGTGCTCGCGCAGGCGAAGGCGGCCGGGCTGCCGGTGGTCTGCGGCGCGTTCACCCCCACCGAGGTCGACGTCGCCTGGTCGTCCGGCGCCGCCATGGTCAAGCTCTTCCCGGCCGGCGTCGCCGGCCCGCCGTACCTCCGAGAACTGCTCGCCCCGCTGCCCGACGTGCCGCTCGCGCCGACCGGCGGCGTGCGGCCGGAGTCGGTGGCCGAGTGGGCGGCGGCCGGAGCGGTCGCCGTCGGTGCGGGCGGCGTCCTGGTCGACGCCGCCGAGGTCGCCGTCGGCGACTGGGCGGCGCTGCGGCGCCGCGCCCGGGCGTTCCTCTCGGCCGCCGCAGCCGCGCACTGGCCCGACAGGCAGGGCGACGGCCGTCGAAGGTGATCAGGCGGTGGGCGGGGCGACCGCGGGGTAGCCGTACAGGTCGAGCACCCGACCCCGGGCCGCGTGCAGCCGGTCCACCACCACGCTCATAAAGCGGGTGGTGAGCTGCCGGCCGAACGCGTCGTCGGACTCCATCAGCCGGCGCACCCCCGGGGCGGTGAACTCCACCGCCGTGCTGCGCTGCGCCGCCACCGCCCCAAACTGCCAGCGGTACGGCGGGAACAGCCACGACCACCCGAGCACCCCGCCCGGACCGATCGTCTCGATCTCCACGTCGCCCCGGCCGGGCACCGGAAAGTCGAGCGCCACCTGGCCGGCACGGACCAGCCAGAACCGCTCCGCCGGTTGGTCGGCCCGGAACAGCCGGTGCCCGGGGTGCCACACCACCGGCCGGGCGTATCCGGCCAGCCGGGGCAGCCACGGCTCGGGCAGGCCGGCGAGGAACGGGTGCGCGCGGAGCACGTCGAGTGTCGTCATGCGGGTGCCCCCTTCGTCGGGAGGACGCGGCGGTGGCGCGGGCCCTGCGACGGTCGGTCGTCCTACCTCCCAGTACACCGCGCCGTGACCGTAGGCGACAGGGCCGTTGGTCCCGGGCCGCGCGGGCGAACTGCCCTGGTCGGCCCGTCACCGGCGGAGCCAGGGTGGAACCGGGACGAAGCGCCGGAACGGCGCCGCGGCAGGGCGGAGGGTGACGTGGGAACGTCCGGGGAACGGCGAGGACGGGGGCCCAGCCGTGCCCGTTGACACCTCGACCAGGCCGGCGACCGGGCTCGGTTCGGCGGAGGCCGCCGCCCGCCTGCGCACCGACGGCCCGAACGCGGCGGTCGCGCCGCCCCGCCGGCACCTGGCCACCCGGGTCCTGCACCAGCTCACCGACCCGCTGGTGGCGCTGCTGCTGGCCGCCGCCGTGGTCACCGCCGTGCTGCGGGACTACCCGGACACCGCCGTGATCGTGCTGGTCGTGCTGGTGAACACCGCCATCGGTGTGGTGCAGGAGGTCCGCGCCGACCGCGCGATCGCCGCGCTGGACCAGCTCGCGGCGCCCACCGCCCGGGTCGTCCGCGACGGGCGGGACCTGGTCCTGCCCGCCGCCGACCTGGTTCGGGGCGACCTGGTGCGGGTCGAGGCCGGCGACGTGGTCCCCGCCGACCTGCTCCTGGCCGAGGCCGCCCGGCTGACCCTCGACGAGTCGGCGTTGACCGGCGAGTCGGTGCCCGTGGGCCGGGCCGCCGGCGAGGAGGCCAGCGCGGGCACGGTGGTCACCACCGGCCGGGCCACCGGCACGGTGGTGCGCACCGGCGCGGCGAGCGCGCTCGGCCGGATCACGGCCCTGGTGGCGTCCACCCGGCCCGCCGCCACCCCGTTGCAGCGCCGTCTCGCCGGGCTCGGCCGGATCCTCGGCTTCGCCGCGGTGGTGCTCTCCGGGCTGGTGTTCGTCGTGGGCGTGGTCGGCGGGCGGCCGGTCGTCGACATGGCGGTCACCGCGGTGAGCCTCGTGGTGGCGGCCGTGCCCGAGTCGCTGCCGGCGGTCGTCACCCTCGCCCTGGCCCTCGGCGCCCGCCGGATGGCCGGGGCGCGGGCGATCCCCCGGCGGCTGCACGCGGTGGAGACGCTCGGCTCCGTCACCGTGATCGCCTCCGACAAGACCGGCACCCTCACCGAGGGCCGGATGTCGGTGCAGCACGCCGTCACCGCCGACGGCTCCCGCTACGGCGTCACCGGCACCGGCTACACGCCGCGGGGGACCGTGCACCACGGGGGCGAGCCGGTGGCCGTACCGGACGAGCTGCGCCGCCTGGCGCGGGCCGGGCTGCTCTGCAACGACGCCACGCTGGCGCCGCCCACCGACGAGCGGCCGGAGTGGGCCGCGGTGGGCGACCCGCTGGAGGCGGCGCTGGTCGCGTTCGCCGCCCGCTGCGGGCTGGAGCCGGAGACCACCCGCGCCGCCTGGCCCCGGGTCGCCGAGCACCCCTTCGACCAGGAGCTGCGCCGGATGACCACGGTGCACCGCTCCTGCGACCGCCGGTACCTGGTGGTGTGCAAGGGCGCGCCGGAGAACGTGCTGGTCGCGCCGCTGGTCGACGCCTCCGACGAGGAGATCGCCGAGCTGTCGGCCGCCGCGCACCGGCTGGCCGCCGAGGGGCTGCGGGTGCTCGCGGTCGCGTCCGCCGTGGCCGACGCGCCGCCGGCGGACCCCGCCCGGCCGACCGGGCTGCGGCCGGTGGGGCTGGTCGCCGTCGGCGACCCGCTGCGCGCGGGCGCGGCCGACATCGCGGGCAGCTTCGACGACGCCGGGGTCCGGCTGGTCCTGGTCACCGGCGACCACCCCGCGACCGCCGCGGCCATCGGGGGCCAGCTCGGGCTGTGGCACGAGGGCGACCCGCTGGTACGCGGGGACGACGGCGACCCTGCGCGGGCGCACCCGCAGGCGCGGGTGTTCGCGCGTACGCAGCCGGACCAGAAGCTCGACATCATCGCCGGGCTGCAGTCCCGGGGCCACGTGGTGGCGATGACCGGCGACGGGGTGAACGACGCTCCGGCACTGCGCCGCGCCGACATCGGCGTGGCGATGGGCGGCGGCACGGAGGTCGCCCGGCAGGCCGCCGACCTGGTGCTCGTCGACGACGACCTGTCCACCGTGGCCGCGGCGATCGGCGAGGGCCGCCGCATCTACGACAACATCCGGCGGTTCCTGCGCTACGCCCTCTCCGGGGGCGTCGCCGAGATCGCGGTAATGCTGCTCGGGCCGCTGTTCGGGCTGGCCGTGCCGCTGCTGCCGGCCCAGATCCTCTGGGTGAACCTGCTCACCCACGGCGTGCCGGGCGTGGCGCTGGGCGCGGAGCCGGCGGAGCCGGGCACGCTGCGCCGGGCGCCCCGCTCCCCCACCGAGTCGGTGCTCGGCGCGGGCCTGGGCCGGGACGTGCTGGTCACCGGCGCCCTGATCGCCGCCGTGGTGCTCGGCGCCGGCGTGCTCGCCGCGCACTGGGACCGGCCCTGGCAGTCGGTGGTCTTCGTGGTGCTCGGCCTGGCCCAGCTCGGGGTGGCGCTCGCGGTCCGCGCGCCGCGACCGCGCGGCGTCCGGCAGGGCAACCGCGCGCTGCCGGTCGCGGTGGCGGTCTCGGCGCTGCTCCAGATCGCCGGGGTGCTGCTGCCCCCGCTGCGGGAACTGCTCGGCACGGAGCCGCTCGGCGCGGTGGAGCTGCTGGCCTGCGCCGCTGTCAGCGTGCTGCCCGGGCTGGTGCTGCGGCTGGCCCGTCGACCGGTCGACCCCGCCACCGGGTCGTCGGGCACCGAGCCGCACGACGCGGTGACGCCAGCCCCGGTCGGCGGGCCCGGCCAGGGAGCGCGGGCGGCGGGCGGCCCGGCCGTGACCGTCGGAGCGGCGGATCGGGACCAAGGTCCCGACGGCCGGGACGAGCGCCTCTGACCGGTAGCGTTCGGGCAGAGCAGGATGAAGGGGAACAAGGAGGAATCATGGCCATCAACACCGGTGCCCCCGTCGTGGTGGGTGTGGACGGTTCGGCCGCCGCACTGGACGCGGTCCGGGTGGCGGCGCGGGAGGCGGCGCAGCGACAGCGTCCGCTGCGGGTGGTGCACGCCTTCATCTGGCCGTTGACCCGCGTCCCGGTCGACCCGGCGCCGGGCGCGCCGGCCGGCGCGGGCCTGCGCAACCAGGCCGAGCGGTACGTCGCCGAGGCGGTCGCCGAGGCCGGCAAGGCCGCCCCCGAGGTGGCGGTCACCGGCGTGGTGGTCGACGGCGCGGCGACCCCCGTCCTGCTCGACGAGTCCCGGGACGCCGCGCTGGTGGTGCTCGGGCACCGCGGTCTGGGTGGCTTCGCCGGGCTGCTGATCGGCTCGGTGACCGTGCAGGTCTCCGCCCGCGCGCTGTGCCCGGTCCTCGTGGTGCGCGGCGAGCCGCGCGCCGACGGTCCGGTGGTGGTGGGCGTCGACGGCTCCGCGAACTCCACCGAGGCCGTCGCGTTCGCCTTCGAGGAGGCGTCCCACCGGGGTGCCCCGCTGCTCGCGGTGCAGGCCTGGCTCTACCCCTCGCCGGTCGGTCCGGGCGACATCCTGCCCCTGGTGTACGACCTGGACGCCTACGCCGCGGAGGAGGAGCGCGCGCTCGCCGAGTCCGTCGCCGGCTTCGCCGAGCGCTACCCGGACGTGCCGGTGCGGCACCGGCTGGTCCGGGGCTCCCCGGCCCGGGTGCTGGTCGACGAGTCGAAGGCGGCCCAGCTGGTGGTCGTCGGGGCGCGCGGACGGGGCCCACTGAGCGGGCTGCTGCTCGGCTCCGTCAGCCACGCCGTGCTGCACCACGCGCACTCCCCGCTGGCGATCGTGCGGCACCCGTAGCGGGCCGACGCGTCCTGACCTTCCCGGCCACCACCCTTCCCGTCGCGTCGGCCGCTCCCCCGGCCGACCCGACGGGACCCGGTGGAAGGCCGGTGCGCGGGCACAGCGTGGACAGCCGCCGCACCGGGCCCCGCCGGGTGGCCGGCGGGCGCGGTGACAGGTCCGGTTCGGTGGGTGGCGCGTCGGGGAAATCCGGGTGCGCCGGTGGAGCCGCGTCGACAATGACCTGATCGACCTCTGGGAGAGCTGATGAATCGACCCGTCGTGGTGGGTGTGGACGGATCGCCGTCGAGCCTGGTGGCGGCGGAGCACGCCGCGCGGGCCGCCGCGCTGCGGTCCTGCCCCCTGCACCTGGTGCACGGCTACCTGCATCCGCTCGGCTACGGCGTGCCGGTCAACCCGTACGACCTGGGGTTGCCGGCGCCGACCGAGCAGGGGCAGAAGATGCTGGAGCAGACGGCCGCCGACCTGGTGGACCGCTGGCCGGGGCTGGCCGTGGAGGTGCGCCAGGTCGCCGGCGGGCCGGGCGCGACGCTCGTCGAGGAGTCCCGGCGGGCGGAGCTGGTGGTGGTGGGCAGCCGCGGCCTGGGCGGTTTCGCGGGGCTGCTGCTCGGCTCGGTCGGTACGCAGGTGGCCGCGCACGCGCACTGCCCGGTGCTGGTGGTCCGCCCGGCCGAGGAACCGGCCCCGGTCGACGGGCCGGTGCTGGTCGGGGTGGACGGCTCGGAGCCCGCGGAACTGGCCGTCGGGTACGCCGCCGACGAGGCGACCCGGCGCGGGGTCGGGCTGGTGCTGGCGCACGTCCGGCCGCCGGGCGGGGAGCACCGGGTGCCGGACGTGGTGGCCGGGACGCCGGCCGCCGCGCACGCGGAGTCCGCCGAGCTGCTGGCCACCGCCGGGGCGGCGGTGCGCGGCAGCCACCCCGGGCTGGCCGTCGAGGAGCGGGTGCTCCGGGCGGAGAAGCCGGAGCAGGCGCTGATCGAGGCGAGCGGCGAGGCGGCGCTGGTGGTGGTCGGCTCGCGGGGCCGGGGCGGGTTCGCCGGGATGCTGCTCGGCTCGGTCAGCCAGGCCCTGGTGCAGCACGCGCGCTGCCCGGTGCTGGTCGCCCACCCGTACGGCCACGCCCGCTGAGCCGGCGCGGACCCGCCGGCCCACGAAAGGGCCAGCGGGTCGGCGGCGGTCAGTGGTCCCGGCCCCCGAGCAGTTCCTCGAAGCTGGTGGTGAGGGCGAACGGGTCGGCGGGGCCGACGGCCGGCGGGCGCCGGTGGATCTGGTCGGCCAGCTCGCCCCCGGCGCGGGCGATCCGCGCGCGCAGCGCACCGTCGGCGCCGCCGTCGGACCAGTCCTCGGGCGCGGCGAAGACCGCCGTGGGCACCACGACCGACCGCAGGTAGGCGAACATCGGCCGCAGGGCGTGCTCCAGGGCGAGCGAGTGCCGGGCGGTGCCGCCGGTCGCGCCGACCAGCACCGGCCGGTCCGCCAGCGCGCCCGAGTCGACCAGGTCGAAGAAGGACTTGAACAGCCCGTTGTACGACGCGTTGAAGATCGGCGTGACGGCGATCAGCCCGTCCGCGCCGGTGACCGTGTCGAGCACCTCCCGCAGGGCGGGCGGCGCGAAGCCGGTGAGCAGGTGGTTGACGATGTCGTGGGCGTGCTCGCGCAGCTCGACGGGGCGCACGTCCACGTCGTCGCCCCGCCGGGCCAGCTCGTCGCGGGTGGCCGCGGCGAGCTGGTCGGCGAGCAGTCGCGTCGACGAGGGCTGACCGAGCCCGGCCGACACCACGGCGAGGGTGCGGCGGGTCATCGGCCGGCCTCCGTGCCCGCCCCGGCCTGCTCGGCGGCGGCCCGCAGCGACGCGTGCGTGGGCGCCTCGGGCACGTGCGCCGGGCGCAGCGAATCGAACTCCTTGCGCAGCACCGGGACGACCTCCTCGCCGAGCAGGTCGAGCTGCTCCAGCACGGTCTTCAGCGGCAGGCCGGCGTGGTCCATGAGGAACAGCTGGCGCTGGTAGTCGCCGACGTAGTCGCGGAAGCCCAGCGTACGGTCGATGACCTGCTGCGGGCTGCCCACGGTCAGCGGGGTCTGCGCGCTGAACTCCTCGAGCGACGGGCCGTGCCCGTAGACGGGGGCGTTGTCGAAGTACGGCCGGAACTCCCGCACGGCGTCCTGCGAGTTGCGCCGCATGAACACCTGCCCGCCCAGCCCGACGATGGCCTGGTCGGCGGAGCCGTGGCCGTAGTGCGCGAACCGCTCCCGGTAGAGCCCGACCATCCGCTGGGTGTGCTCCTTAGGCCAGAAGATGTGGTTGGCGAAGAAGCCGTCGCCGTAGTAGGCCGCCTGCTCGGCGATCTCCGGGCTGCGGATCGAGCCGTGCCAGACGAACGGCGGCACGCCGTCGAGCGGGCGCGGCGTCGAGGTGAACGACTGCAGCGGGGTGCGGAAGCGGCCCTTCCAGTCGACCACGTCCTCGCGCCAGAGCCGGCGCAGCAGGTCGTAGTTCTCGATGGCGAGCGGGATGCCGTTGCGGATGTCCTGGCCGAACCACGGGTAGACGGGCCCGGTGTTGCCGCGCCCCATCATCAGGTCCACCCGGCCGTCGGCGAGATGCTGGAGCATCGCGTAGTCCTCGGCGATCTTCACCGGGTCGTTGGTGGTGATCAGCGTGGTCGAGGTGGACAGCAGCAGGCGCTCGGTGCGGGCCGCGATGTATCCCAGCATGGTGGTGGGCGACGACGGCACGAACGGCGGGTTGTGGTGCTCGCCGGTGGCGAAGACGTCCAGGCCGACCTCCTCGGCCTTCAGCGCGATGGTGACCATCGCCTTGATCCGCTCATGCTCGGTCGGCTCGCGACCGTTGGTCGGGTCGACCGTGACGTCGCCGACGGTGAAGACTCCGAACTGCATGACCAGCTCCTCGCGTTGTCCGGCCGGGGCCGGCGTGGTTCCCGTATCGCACCGCACAACATATTTGACGAGTCAACTATTCCACGCGCGGAGGCGACCGTGGTGGGCGCCGTCACGCCGGCGGACGGGGGCTCAGCGGCTGCGCGGGACGTGCCGGCGGTAGGCGCTCACCGTGGGGTCGCCGGCGATCCAGAACCGCCAGGGGACGTCGTGCGCCCCCGTCACGCCCACCCTCGGACCGGCGGCCACCGAGTCCGCCGGCACCGGCCGGTCGGGCGGGCGCAGCCGGACGGGGCCGTCGCCGAGCAGGTAGCGGCCGTAGACGCCCTTGTCGATCCCCAGCGCCGCGCAGAGCCGGGCGGGCCCCCGCGCGAGGTCGACGTCCCGGCGTACGGCGGTGCGCCGGGCCCGGGCGACGTCGAGCCCGTCGACCACCTCGCCGGCGCGCAGCAGCACGGCCGACGCCTCCCCGTCCGGCCCGGTGACCACGTTCATGCACCAGTGCATGCCGTAGGTGAAGTAGACGTAGGCGTGCCCGGCCGGCCCGAACATCACCGCGTTGCGCGGGGTGCGGCCCCGGTGGGCGTGCGACGCGGGGTCGCCGGCCGTGCCGGCGTACGCCTCGACCTCGGTGATCCGGACGGTGACGCCGCCGGCGGCGAGCCGGCAGCCGAGCAGGCCGCGCGCGGCCGGCACCACGGGCCCGGAGAGCAGGTCGGCCAGCCCCGCCAGGTCGGCGGGACGGCGGTCGGAGGACGCCACCACGGACCCGACCCTATCCGGCCCCGGCACCGCCTCGTTCCGGCGCCCGGCGCTCGGCACATCAACAATCCGTTGACAACCAATCGTTGACATGATGGGGTCGGGCCATGACCGACTCCTTCACCACGCCCGACGCCGGCCGGGCCCGGGCGCACCGCACGTACGACGCGCTGCACCGGATCACCGAGCGGCACGCCGGCACCGAGACGCGCCGCCGCCGCCACACCAACCCCTACGTCCCGGACACCTACGAGGCGGTCGCGCTGGTCACGGCACTCGCCGCCGGCGGGGCGGAGATGGAGCCCGGGGAGGAGCGGGTCGACGACGCGGACCTCGTCGCGGCCCTCACCCTCGTGCCGCACCTGCGCGCCGAGGTCGACGCCATGGAGGCGGGGCTGCTGACGCTGGCCCGTGGCCGCGGGCTGACCTGGCAGCAGATCGCGTACGGGCTCGGGCTGGGCAGCGCGCAGGCCGCCAAGCAGCGCTTCGAGCGCCTCTCCGCCCGCACCGCCGCCACCGACTGACGCCCCCGATGGGCCAGACTGGGCGCGGGACCGTTGCCGAGGAGGACGCGATGACGCGCGAGGAGATGCTGGCGTACTGCCTGGGCAAGCCGGGCGCCTGGCTGGACCAGCCGTGGGAGGGCGACGAGGTGGTGAAGGTCGGCAGCCGGATCTTCGCCTTCCTCGGCTCCGCCGGCGGCGACGACCCGACGGTCGGGGTGAAGTGCGGCCCGAGCCGGGAGATCGCCGACGAGTGGCTGCACCGGCACCCGGGCGATGCGCGAGCCTCGCCGTACATCGGACGCTCCGGCTGGAACACGCTGCGCCTTGCCGGCGGGATCGACGACGAGGAGCTGACCGAGGCGGTCGACGGGTCGTACGACGCGGTGGTGGCGAAGCTGCCGAAGCGGGAGCGGCCGACGGCCTGACCCCGCGCGGCGCATGTCGCGCCGCGCGGGGTCACGCACTCAGCGCGGCACGACCCGCTCGGCGGCCCACTCCCGCCAGCCGGCCAGCTTGTCCGCGGCGGCGGCGAGCTGGTCGGCGACCGGGCCGGGGCCGGTCGAGCCGGGGGTGGTCCGGGCGGCGAGCGCCGACCGGACCGAGAGCACGTCCCGCACGGACGGGTCGAGGTGCTCGCTGACCGCCGCGAGGTCGGCGTCGGAGACCTCGTCGAGGGCGCAGTCCCGGGCCACGCAGAGCGCGACCAGCTTCCCGGTGATCTCGTGCGCGTCGCGGAACGGCACGCCCCGGCGGACGAGCCAGTCGGCCACCTCGGTGGCCAGCGAGAAGCCCACCGGCGCGGCGGCGACGAGGCGGTCCACCCGGACGGTCATCGTGGAGATCATCCCGGCCAGGGCCGGCAGCAGCAGCTCCAGGGTGTCGACCGCGTCGAAGGCCGGCTCCTTGTCCTCCTGCATGTCCCGGTCGTAGGTCATCGGCAGGCCCTTGAGCATGGTGAGCACGCTCATCAGCCCGCCGACGAGGCGGCCGGACTTGCCCCGGGCCAGCTCGGCGATGTCCGCGTTCTTCTTCTGCGGCATGATCGACGAGCCGGTGGCGAAGGCGTCGTCCAGCTCCACCCAGCCGAACTCCTGCGACGTCCAGAGCACCACCTCCTCGCCGAGGCGGGACAGGTGCACCCCGACCATCGCGGTGACGAAGAGGAACTCGGCGACGAAGTCCCGGTCGGCCACGGCGTCCATGGAGTTGGCGAAGGACGTGCGGAAGCCCAACTCCTTGGAGACGGCCACCGGGTCCAGCGGCAGGCCGGAGCCGGCCAGCGCGCCCGCGCCGAGCGGGCTGACCGCCGTGCGGTGGTCCCAGTCGCGCAGCCGTTCCAGGTCGCGCAGCAGCGGCTGCACGTGGGCGAGCAGCCAGTGCCCGAAGGTGACCGGCTGGGCGTGCTGGAGGTGGGTCATCCCCGGCGCGGCGGTGTCCACGTGCCGCCCGGCCTGCTCGACCAGCGCCTCGGCCAGCTCGACCAGCCGCGACGCCACGCCACGGGCGTGGTCGCGCAGGTAGAGCCGCAGGTCGGTGGCGACCTGGTCGTTGCGGGACCGGCCGGCGCGCAGCTTGCCGCCGAGGCTGCCGAGGCGCTCCAGCAGCCCGCGCTCCAGCGCGGTGTGCACGTCCTCGTCGTCGACGGTGGGGCGGAACTGCCCGGAGGCGCAGGCGGCCTCCAGGTCGTCCAGGGCGGCGAGGATGCGGCCCAGCTCCTCCGGGTCGAGCAGGCCCGCGCCCGCGAGGACCCGGGCGTGCGCCCGGGAACCCGCGATGTCGTACGGGGCGAGGCGCCAGTCGAACTGCACGCTCACCGACAGCCGTGCCAGGGCCTCTGCGGGGCCGCCGGCGAACCGGCCGCCCCAGAGGCTGGTGCGGTTGGTGGCGGCGCTGTTCTCGGTCAGGCTCTTGTCGTCCACGCCGCCCATTGTGGTGCCCACGATCTTCAGCCGCCCAGCCGGGCGTCCCGCGCGGCGGCCATCTTGCTCGGCAGGCCCCAGAGCTGGACGAAGCCCTTGGCCAGGGACTGGTCGAACGTGTCGCCGGTGTCGTAGGTGGCCATGCCGAAGTCGTAGAGGCTGGCCTCGGAGCGCCGGCCGGTGACGGTGGCCCGGCCGCCGTGCAGGACGAGCCGCACCTCGCCGCTGACGTGCCGCTGCGCGTCGTCGATGAACGCGTCCAGGCTGTTCTTCAGCGGGGAGAACCAGAGGCCGTCGTAGACCAGCTCGCCCCAGCGCTGGTCGACGCCGCGCTTGAACCGGGCCAGGTCCCGCTCCACGGTCACCGCCTCCAGCTCCTGGTGGGCGGTGATCAGCGCGATCGCGCCGGGCGCCTCGTACACCTCGCGGCTCTTGATGCCGACGAGGCGGTCCTCGACCATGTCGAGCCGGCCCACGCCCTGGGCGCCGGCGCGCCGGTTGAGCTCCAGGATCGCCTGGTACGGGGTGACGGTCTCGCCGTCGATCGCCACCGGGACGCCGGCGTCGAAGGTGATCACGACCTCGTCGGCGTCGCGCTCCTGCGCCGGGTCGGCGGTGTACGAGTACAGGTCCTCGATCGGGCTGTTCCAGATGTCCTCCAGGAAGCCCGTCTCGACGGCGCGCCCGAACAGGTTCTGGTCGATGGAGTACGGCGACTTCGCCGACACGTCGATCGGCAGCCCCTTCTCCTCGGCGAAGGCGATCGCCTTGTCCCGCGTCCAGGCGAAGTCCCGGGCCGGCGCGATGATCTTCAGGTCGGGCGCGAGCGCGCCCAGGCCGACCTCGAAGCGGACCTGGTCGTTGCCCTTGCCGGTGCAGCCGTGCGACACGATGGTGCCGCCGTGCTTGCGGGCCGCGGCCACCAGGTGCTTGACGATCAGCGGCCGGGACAGCGCGGAGACCAGCGGGTAGCGGTCCATGTAGAGCGCGTTGGCGCGGATGGCCGGCAGGCAGTACTCGGCGGCGAACTCGTCGCGCGCGTCGACCACCTCGGACTCGACCGCGCCGCAGTCCAGGGCGCGCTGCCGGATGGCGTCGAGGTCCTCGCCGCCCTGCCCGACGTCGACCGCGACCGCGATCACCTCGGCGCCGGTCTGCTCGGCGAGGTACGGGATGGCGACGGAGGTGTCGAGCCCTCCGGAGTAGGCAAGAACGACCCGCTCGGTCATGGTGTGGTGCTCCCTTCAACGTTCTCTTCCCGGCGGGCCCAGCCGGCGAGCTTGTCGCCGAGCGCGGCCCCGCCGACGGCCTCGCGGGCCACGACGAGGATGGTGTCGTCGCCGGCGATGGTGCCGACGACCTCGGGCAGGCCCGCTCGGTCCAACGCGCTGGCCAGGTAGTGGGCTGCGCCCGGCGGGGTGCGCAGCACGGCGATGTTGCCGCTGGAGTCGACCCCGTTGAGCAGCTCCCGCAGCAGCCGGACCAGCCGGGCCGGCGCCGCCTCGGCGTCGCGCAGCGGCCGGTGGCCGTCCTCGGGGATCAGGTAGACGGCCCGCCCGTCGCCGCCGCGCACGGTCACCGCGCCCAACTCCTTGAGGTCGCGGGACAGGGTCGCCTGGGTGACCTGGATGCCGTCGCCGGCGAGCAGGTCGGCCAGCTCGGTCTGCGAGTGGATCGCCTTGTCGCGGATCAGCTCGACGAGGCGGGCGTGGCGGGCGGCGCGGGTCAGCGGGGCGGTCATGGATTCTCCCTGGTCGCGGCGGCGCCCGGCGCCGCCGCGTCCGGGGCGGCGGGCGCGGCCCCGAGGAGGAACGTCAGCAGCGCCTTCTGGGCGTGCAGCCGATTCTCCGCCTGGTCGAACACGGCGCTGTGCGGGCCGTCGAGCACCTCGTCGGTGATCTCCTCGCCCCGGTGCGCGGGCAGGCAGTGCAGCACGATCGCGTCGGGCGCGGCGTGGTCCAGCAGCGCGGCGTTGACCTGGTACGGCAGGAACGGGGTGATCCGGTCCAGGCCGTCCGACTCCTGACCCATCGAGGTCCAGGTGTCGGTGGCGACCACGTCGGCCCCGGCCACCGCCGCGACGGGGTCGGTCAGCGCCTGCACGGAGCCGCCGGTGCCGGCGGCGATCTTCTCGGCCCGGGCGAGCACCTCCGGGTCGGGGCCGAAGTTGGCTGGCCCGGCGACCCGCACGTGCATCCCGGCGGTCGCCCCGGCCAGCAGGTACGAGTGGGACAGGTTGTTGGCGGCGTCGCCGACGTACGCCAGGGTCCGGCCGGCGGTGCCGCCGCAGTGCTCGCGGATCGTGAGCAGGTCGGCCAGGAGCTGGCAGGGGTGGAACCCGTCGGTGAGCGCGTTGACGACCGGCACGGTCGCGGCGTCGGCGACCTCGGCGATCCGGTCGTCGCCGTGCGTGCGCAGCACGATCGCCGCGACGTAGCGGGAGAGGACCCGCCCGGCGTCGCCGAGGGTCTCGCCCCGCCCGAAGTGGGTGACCTGGGTGTCCACCACAAGGGGGTGCCCGCCGAGTTCGGCGATGCCGACGTCGAACGAGAACCGGGTGCGCAGGCTCTGCTTGTCGAACAGCACCGCCACCGACCGGGGGCCGGCCAGCGGCCGGTGGCCGAACCGGTCGGCCTTCATCCGCGCCGCGAGGTCGAGCACGGCCGACTGCTCGGCGGGGGTCAGGTCGTCGTCCCGCAGGAAGTGCCGGGTCATGCGCTCGTCTCCGTCGTGGTCGCGGTGGTCGCGGCGGCCGGGCTCTCGGCGGCGGCGGCCGGGGAGGTGCCAGCCGCGGCCGGGGTGGTGCCGGCGGCGGCCGGGGAGGCCGCGTCGAGGGCCGCGGGAAGAGCGGCCAGGAAGGCGTCGGCCTGGGCGGCGGTCAGGATCAGCGGCGGGGCGAGCCGTACCACGCCGGGCTGCACCGGGTTGACCAGGAAACCGGTCTCCCGCAGCGCCTCGGCGAGCACCTTCGCCACGGGCGCGGCGAGCACCACGCCGAGCAGCAGGCCCGCGCCGCGTACGCCGTCGACCAGCGGGTGGCCGAGCGCCTCGATGCCCCGGCGCAGCCGCTCGCCGATCCGCTTGACGTGGTCGAGCAGCCCCTCGTGCGCGATGGTGCCCACCACCGCCAGGGCGGCGGCGCAGCTGATCGGGTTGCCGCCGAACGTGGTGCCGTGCATGCCGGGGCCGAGCAGGTCGGCGGCCCGGCCGAAGGCCAGGCAGGCGCCGAGCGGCAGCCCGCCGCCGAGCCCCTTGGCCAGGGTCACCACGTCGGGCTCGACGCCCTCGGCCTGGTGGGCGAACCAGTGCCCGGTGCGGCCGATGCCGGTCTGCACCTCGTCGAGCACCAGCAACGCGCCGTGCCGGGCGGTGATCCGCCGGGCGGCGGCCAGATAGCCGGCCGGCGGGACCACGACGCCGTTCTCGCCCTGCACCGGCTCCAGAATCACCATGGCCGTGGCGTCGGTGACGGCCGCCTCCAGCGCGGCGACGTCGCCGTAGTCGACGTGGCTGACGTCGCCGGGCAGCGGGCGGAACGGGTCGGCCTTGGCCGGCTGGCCGGTCAGCGCCAGCGCGCCCATGGTCCGCCCGTGGAAGCCGCCCCGGGTGGCGACCACGTGGGTGCGGCCGGTGAGCCGGGACAGCTTGAACGCCGCCTCGTTGGCCTCCGCGCCCGAGTTGGCGAAGAAGACCCGGCCGGACCGGCCGGCCAGGGCCAGCAACAGCTCGGCCAGGGCCACCGGCGGCTCGGCGACGTAGAGGTTGGAGACGTGCCCGAGGGTGGCGACCTGCTTCGACACGGCGGCCACCACGGCCGGGTGGGCGTGGCCGAGGGCGTTGACCGCGATCCCGCCGACCAGGTCGACGTACTCCCGGCCGGCCTCGTCGACCACGACGGCGCCGGAGCCGGAGACGAGGGCCAGCGGCGGCGTGCCGTAGTTGTCCATCATCGACTGCGACCAGCGCTCGACGAGCGTGCTCATGACGGGATCACCATTGTTCCGAACCCTTCCGAGGTGAAGACCTCCAGCAACGTGGAGTGGGCGACCCGGCCGTCGACCACGTGCGCGGCGGGCACCCCCTGCCGTACGGCCCGCAGGCAGGCCTCCATCTTGGGCACCATGCCGCTGGACAGCGACGGCAGCAGCTTCGCCAACTCGTCGGCGGTGATCTCGCTGACCAGGCTGCCGGTGTCCGGCCAGTCGGCGTAGAGGCCGGGCACGTCGGTGAGGACGACCAGCTTGCGGGCGTCGAGGGCGACGGCGAGCGCGGCGGCGGCGGTGTCGGCGTTCAGGTTGTGCAGCACGCCGTCGGCGTCCGGCGCGACGGTGGAGATCACCGGGATCCGCCCGGCCGCGATCAGGTCGGTGACCGCCGAGACGTCGACCGACTCGACGTCGCCGACCTGCCCGACGTCGACCGGCTCCCCGTCCACGTACGCGGGCCGCCGCACGGCGGTGAACAGGCCCGCGTCCTCGCCGGAGAGGCCGACCGCGAACGGGCCGTGCGCGTTGATCAACCCGACCAACTCCCGGCCCACCTGGCCGACGAGCACCATCCGGACCACGTCCATCGCCTCCGGGGTGGTGACCCGCAGGCCGCCCCGGAACTCGCTGGCGATGCCGAGCCGGCCGAGCATGGCGGAGATCTGCGGGCCGCCGCCGTGCACCACGACCGGCTTCAGGCCGGCGTAGCGCAGGAAGACCATGTCGGCGGCGAAGGCCCGTTGCAGTTCGGGGTCGACCATGGCGTTGCCGCCGTACTTGACCACGACGGTCGAGCCGGAGAAGCGGGCCAGCCAGGGCAGGGCCTCGATCAGCGTGGCGGCCTTGGCCTGGGCGCGGGTGAGGTCGGTGGTGAGGCTCATGTCGAGTAGGCCGAGTTCTCGTGTACGTACGCGTGGGAGAGGTCGTTGGTCCAGATCGTGGCCTCGGCGTCGCCGGCGTGCAGGTCGATCCGGATGGTGACGTCCCGCCCGGTCAGGTCGACCTTCGACCGGTCCTCGGCGGCGGCGCCGGAGCGGCACACCCAGACGCCGTTGACCGCGACGTCGACCGCGTCCGGCTCGAAGGCGGCGGCGGTGGTGCCGACCGCGGCGAGGATCCGGCCCCAGTTCGGGTCGTTGCCGAACAGCGCGGTCTTGACCAGGTTGTTGCGGGCCACCGACCGCCCCACCTCGACCGCGTCGTCCTCGCTCGCCGCGCCGACCACGTCGACGGCGATCTGCTTGGTGGCGCCCTCGGCGTCGGCGACGAGCTGCTGGGCCAGGTCGTGCGCGGCGGCGGTGACCGCGGCGGTCAGCTCGGCCGGCGTCGGCGCGATGCCGCTCGCGCCGCTGGCCAGCAGCAGCACCGTGTCGTTGGTCGACATGCAGCCGTCGGAGTCGACCCGGTCGAAGGTGACCCGGCACGCCTCGCGCAGCGCGGCGTCGAGGGCCTCCGGCCCGGCCACCGCGTCGGTGGTCAGCACGCAGAGCATGGTGGCCATCGCCGGGGCGAGCATGCCGGCGCCCTTGGCCATGCCGCCGACGGTCCAGCCGCTGCCCCGCGCCACCGTGGTCTTGGGGCGGGTGTCCGTGGTCATGATGGCCTCGGCGGCCGCCGGGCCGCCGTCGCGGGACAGGCCACGGATCGCGGCGCGTACGCCGGGGAGCAGCTTCTGCATCGGCAACCGCTCGCCGATCAGGCCGGTCGAGCAGACCGCCACGTCGCCGGCCCCGAGCATCAGCCGGGGGCTGGCCGAGGTGAGCGCGGCGGCGGCGTGCTCGGCGGTGGCGTGGGTGTCCTGGAAGCCGGCCGGGCCGGTGCACGCGTTGGCCCCGCCCGAGTTGAGCACCACGGCGCGGACGACGCCGCCGCGGACCACCTGCTGGGTCCAGAGCACCGGCGCGGCCTTGACCCGGTTGGCGGTGAACACGGCGGCGACCCCGGCGTCCGGGCCGTCGTTGACGACCAGCGCGACGTCGCTCGCGCCGCTGGACTTGAGCCCGGCGGCCACCCCGGCCGCCCGGAACCCCCGCGGAGTCGTGACGCTCATGGTGCGATCCCCCAGACGGACAGGCCCGTCGTCTCCGGCAGGCCGAACATGAGGTTGGCGTTCTGCACGGCCTGGCCGGCGGCGCCCTTGCCGAGGTTGTCCAGCGCGCTGAGCACGATGGTCCGGCGGGTGTCGACGTCGACGGTGGCCTGCAGGTGGCAGGAGTTGGAGCCGAGGGTGGCGGCGGTGTGCGGCCAGGTCCCCTCGGGCAGCACGTGCACGAAGGGCGCGTCCGCGTACGCCTCGGCGAGCACCGCCCGGGGGTCCACGCCCCGGGCCGGCACGGCGGTCACGGTGGCCAGGATGCCCCGGGGCATCGGCGCGAGCACCGGGGTGAGCGACAGGCCGGTCGCCCCGGTGGCCTGCTTGATCTCCGGCACGTGCTGGTGGGTGCCGACGCGGTAGGGCGACAGGTCCCCCATCACCTCGCTGCCGAGCAGGTGCGGCTTGGCCGCCTTGCCCGCGCCGGAGGTGCCGGAGGCCGCGACGACCACCACGTCGGCCGGGGCGGCGGCGCCGGCGGCGATCAGCGGGGCGAGCGCGAGGGTGATGGCGGCGGCGTAGCAGCCGGTGTTGGCGACCCGGGTGGCGCCGGCGATCAGCTCCCGCTGGCCGGGCAGCTCGGGCAGGCCGTAGGTCCACTGCCCGGCGTGCGGGCCGCCGTAGTAGTTGGCCCAGGCGTAGGGGTCGGCGAGCCGGTGGTCGGCGCCGAGGTCGACGACGCGGACCTCGGGCGGGAGCTGGGCCGCCAGGGCCGCCGACTGGCCGTGCGGCAGGGCCAGGAAGACCAGGTCCGCGTCGGCCAGCGCCGTCGCGTCCGTCTCGCCGAGGACCAGGTCCAGGCCGGCGAGCTGCGGGTGTACGACGTCGAGCCGGTGCCCGGCCTGGCTGTGCGCGGTAGCGGCGACCAGGTCGAACTCCGGGTGCCCGGCGACCAGGCGGATCAGCTCGCCCCCGGCGTAGCCGCTCGCCCCCGCTACCGCGACTCGGATACCCATACTCACCTCCGCATGACTATGCAGCGAAGGCTAGCAGCGATGATCGGCCTCTGCAAGTTCATACAGACTTCTGTATGTGCATGATGAGCGTCGCGTCCGGGCGCGGGAGGCCGGGACGGAGCCGGACATCGGAAACGGCCCCCGCCCGGCGAAACCGGACGGGGGCCGTCGACATCCAGGCGTCAGGCGCCGCGCAGGGTGGCGCCGAAGCGTTCCGCGGCCCGGGCGACCGCCGCGTCCCGCGCGGCCACCGCCTCCTCCACGGTCAGCGTCCGGTCGGGAGCCCGGAAGGTGAGCTTGTACGCCAGCGACTTCCGGCCCGCCCCGAGCTGCTCGGAGGCGTACACGTCGAACAGGCGCACCCCCTCCAGCAACTCGCCGGCGCCCTCGACCAGGGCGCGCTGCACCTGGGCCGCCGGAACCGACTCGTCGACCACCAGCGCCACGTCGATCAGCGCCGGCGGGAAGCCCGAGACGGCCGGCCCGGACGCCACCGGGGCCGCCGGCAGCGCGTCCAGGTCCAGCTCCAGGGCGCTGGTCCGCCGGGGCAGCTCCAGCGCCGCCACGACCGCCGGGTGCAGCTCGCCGGCGTGCCCGACCACCGTGCCGTCGACCAGCAGCTCCGCGCAGCGGCCGGGGTGCCACGGCGCGTACTCGGCGGCCCGGACCTCGACCCGGTGCGCGGGGATGTCGGCGGCGGCGAGCACGTCCCGGCCGGCCTCCACAGCGTCCGCCCAGCCGGCCGCCCGGCCGCCGCCCCACCAGCCGGCCGGCTCGATGTCGCCGGTCAGCACGACGGCGACGTGCCGGGGTTGGTCGGGCACCACGGCGTCGGCGGCGGCGAACTCCTCGTCGCTGGGTCGCCGGTCCACGCCCATCGCCGGCGGGCGGCCGGCGCCGGGACGCGGGTGGAAGACCGCGCCGATCTCGTACAGGGCGAGGTCGCGCTGGCCCCGGCCGAGATTGCGCTTCACGATGCCGAGCAGCGGGCCGAGCAGCGTGGTGCGCAGCAGCGGCTCCTCCTCCGACAGCGGGTTGGCCAGCCGTACCGCCTGCCGGCGCGGGTCGCCCTCGGGCAGGCCGAGCTGGTCGGCCAACTCCGGGGCGACGAACGGGTGCGCCAGCACCTCCACGTACCCGCGCTCGGCGAGCGACCGGGCCACGGCCCGGCGGCGACGCTGCTGCCAGGTCAGGCCGCGGCCGGGCGGCGCCGTCGGCAGCACCGACGGCACCCGGTCGTACCCGTCGAGGCGGACCACCTCCTCGACCAGGTCCGCAGGGTCGGTCAGGTCGGGCCGCCAGGTCGGCGGGGTGACGGTGAGCGCCGCGCCGTCGCCGGCGGCGACGCCGACCTCGCCCGGGTCCTCGCCGAGCCGGTCGGCGCCGTGGGCGACCGTGCAGCCGACCTGCTCCAGCACGGCCACCACCCGCGCCGGCGGGTAGGTCACGCCGATCCGCCGGGTCGGCAGGTCGACCGGCAGGACCACCGGGGTACGCGGCCGGACGTGGTCGATGTCGAGGATCTCGTCCCCGGCGGTGCCGCCGGCGTGCTCGGTGAGCAGCCGGACCGCCCGCGCGATGGCGACCAGCGGCAGGGCCGGGTCCACGCCCCGCTCCCACCGCTTCGCGGCCTCGCTGAACAGCTTGTGCCGGCGGGCGGTGCGCCCCACCATCACCGGATCCCAGTGGGCGGCCTCGAAGAGCACGTTCGTCGTCCCCGCGACGACCTCGCTGGTCTCGCCGCCCATCACGGCGGCGAGCGAGATCGGGCCGGTGTCGTCGCAGATCACCATGTCCTCGGGCGCGAGCGCGCGGGTCACCCCGTCCAGCGTGGTCAGCTTCTCCCCCGCCTCGGCGCGGCGGACCACCAGCGGCCCGGCGATCCGGTCGGCGTCGAAGGCGTGCATCGGCTGGCCGAGTTCCAGCATCACGTAGTTGGTGATGTCGACCGGCAGCGAGATGCTGCGGATGCCGGCGACGGTGAGCCGCCGCTGCATCCAGCCGGGGGTGGCCGCCGTCGGGTCGACGCCGCGCACGAGGCGGGCGGCGAACCGGTCGCAGCCGACCGTGTCCCGCACCTCGACCGGGTACGCCGGGGCCTCCGTGCCGCCGGGAGCGGGCGCCAGGCCCGGGTCACGGAACGGCACGCCGAGGGTGTGCGACAGCTCGCGGGCGAGGCCGCGCAGGCTCATCGCGTACCCCCGGTCGGGGGTGATCTCCAGCTCGACCACGACGTCGTCGAGCCCGACGACCGGCCGCGCGTCGTCGCCCGGCTTGGCCGGGGTGTCCTCGGGCAGCACGATGATGCCCGAGTGGTCGTCGCCGAGGCCCAGCTCCTTGGCGGAGCAGATCATGCCGTTGGAGTTGCGCCCGTAGGTCTTGCGCGCGCCGATGGCGAAGCCGCCGGGCAGCACGCCGCCGGGCAGGATGACCACGACCCGGTCGCCCGGGGCGAAGTTGCGCGCCCCGCAGACGATCTCCTGCGGCTCGCCGGTGCCGTTGGCGTCCCCGACGTCGACCCGGCAGAACCGGATCGGCTTCTTGAATCCGGTCAGCTCCTCGATCTCCCGGACCTCACCGACCACCAGCTGACCGGTGACGGTCTCCCGCAGGTCCACGACGGACTCGACCTCGATGCCGAGGCCGACCAGGGCCTGCTCCAGGTCGCCGGCGGGCAGGTCGGCGGGGAGGTCGACGTACTCCCGCAGCCAACTGACAGAAACTCGCATGACTCAGACCACCGTCTCCGTAACTCGTACCCGCATCGCCTACGCCCCGACCCCGAACGCGCGGGTGAACCGCACGTCGCCCTCGGCCATGTCCCGCATGTCGCTGACCCCGTGCCGGAACATCACGGTCCGGTCGATACCCATGCCGAACGCGAATCCCGAGTAGACCTCGGGGTCGATGCCGCAGGCGCGCAGCACCCGCGGGTTGACCATGCCGCAGCCGCCCCACTCGACCCAGCGCGGGCCGTCGCGGTGCTCCGGGAACCAGACGTCGAACTCCGCCGACGGCTCCGTGAACGGGAAGTAGTGCGGCCGGAAGCGGGTCTTCGCGCCCTCGCCGAACATCGCCCGGGCGAAGTGGTCCAGGGTGCCGCGCAGGTGCGCCATCGTGATGCCCTTGTCCACCACCAGGCCCTCCACCTGGTGGAAGACCGGGGCGTGGGTGGCGTCCAGCTCGTCGGTGCGGTAGACCCGGCCGGGCACGATCACGTAGATCGGCGGCTTGCGGGTCAGCATGGTGCGCGCCTGCACCGGCGAGGTGTGGGTACGCAGGACGAGGCCGGAACCCGCCGGCTCGCCGGCCGTCCCGGCGGAGCCGTCGGCGGGTGCGATGTGGAAGGTGTCCATCAGGCCGCGGGCCGGGTGGTCGGCCGGGATGTTGAGCGCGTCGAAGTTGGTCCACTCCAGCTCAACCTCGGGCCCCTCGGCCACCTCGTAGCCCATCCCGAGGAACAGGTCGCTGATCTGCTCCATCAGGGTGCTGATCGGGTGCCGGGCACCCCGGGGCCGCCGGTCGTGGGGCAGCGTCACGTCGACGCGCTCCTCCACCAGCACCCGTTCCGCCTGCTCCCGCTCCAGGACCTCCTGGCGGGCGGCGTAGGCGGCCTCGACGGCACGGCGGGCCTCGTTGACCCGTTTGCCGGCGTCGGACTTCGCGGCCGGCGGCAGCGCGCCGATCTCCCGGCGGGCCAGCGACACCGGGGACCGGTCGCCGAGGTGCGCCGGGCGCAGCGCGGTCAGCGCGTCCGGGTCACCGGCCTCGGCGAACGCCTTCTCGGCGGCGGCGACGGCCTCGGCCAGGGCGGCCGGGTCGAGCAGGGCGACCTGCTTCGGGTCGTACGGATCGTTGCGGTAGCTCATGGCGTACGGGCACTCCCTCACGGCGGCGCCAGCCCTCACGGGGCGGCGAAGCGAGTCTACGGACGCGCGGCTGTGCCGCAGCCCGCCGGTGGGAGTTGCGCGGAAAGCAGGTCAGGCCCGCCGCCCGCCGACACCGGCGGGCTGGCTAAACGAACGCCGTGGCGCGTTCACGGGCGAATGCTCTCCTCTGCTGGGTGCCTCGCGGGACCGGTGCCCGGTCACCGCTGCGCTCTCGCTGAAGCGTACAGGCAGACGGCGGCGGCCGCAGCCAGGTTCAGGCTCTCGGCGCGCCCGTGCAGCGGCACCCGGACGCGGGCGTCGGCGGCGGCGGTGAGCGCCTCCGGCAGGCCGTGCGCCTCGGAGCCGAACAGCCAGGCGGTGGGGGCGGCGAGCCGGCCGGCGTCGGCGAGGTCGTCGAGGTCGTCCTCGCCGTAGCCGGTGGTGGCGAGCACGGCGAGGCCGGCGGCGCGCAGCGCGGCGACCACGTCCAGCGGGTCGGGCGCGCGGACCACGTCGACGTGGAAGAGGCTGCCGGCCGAGGCCCGGACGCACTTGCCGTTGTACGGGTCCACGGCGTCGCCGGCGAAGACGACCGCGCCGGCCCCGGCGGCGTCGGCGGTGCGCAGCACGGTGCCAGCGTTGCCCGGGTCGCGGATCTCGGCGAGCACCGCGACGAGGCGGGGCCCGCCGGCCAGGGCCCGCTCCAGGGGCACGTCGAGGTGCCGGCAGACGGCGACCAGGCCCTGCGGGGCGACGGTCTCGGCGAGGGCGGCCAGGGCCTCGTCGGTCACCTCGGAGACCGGAACGTCGGCGCGGGCGGCGTCGGCGGCCAGGTCGACGTGCCGGTCCAGGGCGGCGGGCGTACCGAAGAGTTCGGTGACCACCCCCGGGCGGGCCAGGGCCTCGCGGACCGCCTGCGGCCCCTCGGCGAGGAACCGGCCGGTGGCCTCGCGCTCCCGGCGGCGCTGGAGCCGGCGGGCGGCGACCACCCTGGGGGTACGCGGGGTGAAGGGGCCGGAGACAGCGTCGAGGCGTCCCCCGCGCGATGGTGACTGCATGGGAGACGCCTCGATCTGCTGGTGCGCGGGAATCAGGCGGCCTGGGCCGCCGCGCCGCCGGTGCCCTCGGCCGTGACCGCGGCCCGGGCCAGCTCGACGATCGCCGCGAACGCGGCGGCGTCGTTGACGGCCAGGTCGGCCAGGATCTTGCGATCGACCTCGATGCCGGCCAGGCGCAGGCCCTGGATCAGGCGGTTGTAGGTCATCCCGTTGGCGCGGGCGCCCGCGTTGATCCGCTGGATCCACAGCTGCCGGAAGTCGCCCTTGCGGTCGCGACGGTCCCGGTAGGCGTACTGCATCGAGTGCAGCACCTGCTCCTTGGCCTTGCGGTAGAGGCGGGAGCGCTGACCGCGGTAGCCGCTCGCGGTCTCCAGCAGGGTACGGCGCTTCTTCTGGGCGTTCACAGCCCGCTTGACGCGTGCCATCTCAACTCCTTCTTACGTCAGGTGGCGCGCGTCAGCGGCCGAGCAGCTTCTTGATGCGCTTGACATCGGCCTTGGCCAGCACGACGGTGCCGGTCAGCCGACGGGTCTGGGTGGAGGGCTTCTTCTCCAGGTTGTGCCGGAGGCCGGCCTGCTGGGCAACGATCTTGCCCTTGCCGGTCACCTTGACCCGCTTGCCCATCCCCGTGTGGCTCTTCATCTTCGGCATGTGGAACGTCTCTCCCCTGTTACTCGCCGCTGGTTTCGGCGACTGTGCCGGTGTCACCGGCCGCTGCGGTCTCGCCGGCCGGGGCGGCGCCCTCGGCTTCCCGCTCCCGCGGCCCGCCCCGGGCGGCCGTCGCGGCGACCGCGGCGGCCTTCGTGGCGCGGTGCGGCGCAAGCACCATGATCATGTTTCGGCCGTCCTGCTTCGGCGCGGCCTCGACGTACCCCAGCTCCGAGATCTCCGACTCGAGCCGGCGCAGGAGCCGGTAACCCAGCTCCGGGCGGCTCTGCTCGCGACCGCGGAACATGATCGTCACCTTGACCTTGTCGCCGGCCTTGAGGAACCGCACCACGTGACCCTTCTTGGTCTCGTAGTCGTGCGGGTCGATCTTCGGCCGGAGCTTCATCTCCTTGATGACGGTCTGCTGCTGGTTACGCCGCGCTTCGCGCGCCTTCAGTGCGCTCTCGTACTTGAACTTGCCGAAGTCCATGAGCTTGCACACCGGAGGGCGCGCCATCGGCGCAACCTCGACCAGGTCCAGGTCTACGTCCGCGGCCAGCTGAAGGGCGCGCTCCAGCGGGACGATGCCCACCTGCTCACCCTCGGGGCCGACCAGTCGGACCTCACGTGCCCGGATCTGCTCGTTCACGCGTGGTTCGACGCTGATGGGGCCTCCTCGAGTCAAAGTCTCCTGCGTGGCCGACCCCGCGGCTCCCGGGTGGGAGCCGACCGGAAAGCAGAAGGCCCCGGCGCATGCCAGGGCCCGCTCGACCGGTCGGCACAATCACATGATCGCGCATCCGGCGCCGGGACGTGCCCGGAACCGGTGACCGGACCCGGCCACCGTGGCGGCGACTCGGGTGGGAGCAGGCGCTCCTCTTTCATGGCTGTCCGGTCACGGGCGACTTGCTCGCACGCGGAGACAGCCTGGTCGACTCGACAACACTACACCCTCGCCCGAGCGCCCCCAAACCGGGCACCCCGGGGGCCGGGCCGAGCCATTGGACTCGCCGGCGCGGCGGCCGGTCGCGCCCTCGGCGAGGCGGCTCAGCGGCCGGTCGCGCCCTCGGCGAGGCGGGCCTGGTGCGCCTGGTGCAGCCGGCGCAGCGCGCGGACCCCCTCGACGGCCAGCTCCTTGTCGGCGGCCTGCAGGGCGACCATCGGCAGGAGGTCGTCGTCGTGCAGCTCCAGGCTCGCCCAGGGCGCGCCCCGGTCGAAGCGGACCCCGCGGACGACCTCCCACGGCAGCTCGTACGAGCCGAGGACGTTGCGCACGCGCACACCGCGCCCGTCCGCCACCACCCGGGGCCGGGTGAAGAGCAGGAAGCCGAGGGCGCCGAACACGCCGAGACCGACCATCGCGATCTGGTCGCCCCGCTGGAAGCTGCCGTAGCCGTTGCCGGTCGCACCGGTCAGCGAGGTGGCCACCAGGGTGAACACCACGAGGAGCACGGCCGCCGAGGCCCAGCAGACCACCCGGATGCGGCGCGGGCGGAGGCGGACCGTCTCGGTTTCACTCACCCCACCAGTTTGCCACCCGCTCCGGGCCGCTCGTCCGTCGCCACACGGGCGGACGGCACCGCGGCGCGGGTACGCGGCCGGGCGGAGCCCCGACCGGCGATCACCGCGGCCAGCAGGGTCAGCAGCGCGCCGGCGAGCACCGGCAGCCGCACGCCCGGCCCGCCCGGCACCAGCGCGTCCAGCAGCAGGGCGCCACCCAGTTGCCCGGCGACCAACGCCAGGCCGGTACGCAGCACCCCGATCGCGGGCACCCCGACCACCAGGCTCGCCACGATGACCACGCCGAGCAAGCCGCCCGTGTAGAGGTACCAGGCGTCCGGCCAGGTCGGGGCCGGGCCGGCCAGGGCTCCGGCCAGCGCCGCGACGAGCAGCACCACCGGCGTGGCGGTGGCGAAGTTGACCGCGACCCCGGCGGTGGCCGAGCCGGCGGCGGAGACCCGCGCGTTCAGCGCGGACTGGAGCGCGACGGCCACCCCGCCGGCCACGGCCAGCAGCACCAGCCCGAGGGCGAGGTCGCCGACGGGCCGGCCGAGCTGGGCCAGCGCCACGGCGGCCACGCCCAACAGGGCGCCGGCCACCCGCGCCGGGGTGAGCGCCAGCCGCCCGACCGGCGCCAGCCCCGCCCGGTCCACGGCCAGCCCGCCGAGGCTGCCGCCGGCCACCTGCGCGATGGTGAAGACCGCCACCCCGAGCACCGGGACGATGTACGCGCCGAGCAGCACGATGGCCGCCCCGCCGAGCCCGCCCAGGTACGCCCACCAGGGCAGCCGGGCCCGGCGCAGCGCGACCAGGCCGGCGCGTGCCGAGGGCAGGGCCAGCACCCCGACGCCGATCAGCAGCGTCCCGCCGAGGTTGTTGACCACCGCGCCCAGGGTGGCGTTGCCGGCCCGCTCGCCCAGCTCGGCGTTGGCCGCGCCCTGCGCCGCCGAGGCGAACCCGGCGAGGGTGACCACCACCATGGCCGCCCACGGCGGCAGGACGCGCGGCACCGGCCGGGCCGGGATACCCGCCGCCGCGGGCGGGCCGCTCACAGCCGGCAGGCGTGGATGTTGGTGACGAGGATCGCGCGGGCGCCGAGCTCGTAGAGCTCGTCCATGATCCGGTGCACGTCGTCGCTGAGCACCATCGCCTGCACGGCCACCCAGCCCTCGCGGTGCAGCGGGGAGACGGTCGGCGACTCGATGCCCGGGGTCAGCGAGCTGGCCCGGTCCAGCAGGCCGGCCGGCACGTCGTACGCGAGCATCACGTAGCGGCGGGCCACCAGGACGCCGTGCAGGCGGCGCAGCAGCTGCTCCGACTGCGGGTGCGCCGGCGCGCCGGTGCGGCGGACGAGCACCGCCGCGGAGCGCAGCAGCGGCTCGCCGAAGACCACCAGGCCGGCCTGGCGCAGCGTGGTGCCGGTCTCCACCACGTCGGCGACCACGTCGGCGACGCCGAGCCGGATGGCGTTCTCCACGGCCCCGTCCAGGCGGATCACGTCGGCCTTCACGCCCAGCTCGGCCAGGTGCCGCTCGACCAGGCCCGGGTACGCGGTGGCGATCCGGTGCCCGCCCAGCTCCCGTACGTCGTCGACGTCCTCGGGGCGGGCGGCGAAGCGGAAGGTGGCCCGGCCGAAGTCGAGGTCCACCACCTCCTCGGCCGGCGCGCCGGAGTCGATCAGCAGGTCGCGGCCGGTGATCCCGACGTCGAGGTCCCCGGAGCCGACGTAGGTGGCGATGTCCTTGGGCCGCAGGTAGAAGAACTCGATGTCGTTGGGCTCGTCCCGGCAGACGAGGTCCTTGGGGTCGGTGCGCTGGCGGTAGCCCGCCTCGCGCAGCATCTGGGCGGCCTTCTCGGCCAGGGTGCCCTTGTTCGGTACGGCGACACGCAGCATGACGGAGTGCTCCTTCGATCGGATCTGATCAACGGCGGGGCGCACTCACAAATGTCGGTAGACGTCCTTCAGGTCGAGGCCGCTGGCGAGCATCAGCACCTGGACCTGGTAGATCAGCTGGGAGATCTCCTCGGCGGTCCGCTCCGGCCCCTCGTGCTCGGCGGCCATCCACGACTCGGCCGCCTCCTCGACGACCTTCTTGCCGATGAAGTGCACGCCCTTCTCGAGCGCGGCGACCGTGCCCGAGCCAGGGGTGCCGGCGGCGGCCTTGGCCTGCAGCTCGGCGAACAACTCCTCGAACGTCTTCACGACGTGCCATTGTCGCAGGCCCGCCCGGCGAACACGCCGGGCGGGTCGCGCCTCATTTCGCCGGCGGCGCTGGCGGCCGTCCCAGCCCGGCCGCCCGGGCGCGGGCGACCGCCTCGCTGCGGTCGACGGCGTGCAGCTTGCCGAGGATGGTCGACACGCTGTTGCGGACCGTTTTCGGCGCGACGGACAGCTTGCGGGCGATCACCTGGTTGCCGAGCCCCTGGGCCACCAGGTCGAGGATCTGCACCTCCCGCGGGGTGAGTTCGGGAAACGGCCGGTTCTGCGGCGACCGGGGCCCCTCGGCGAAGTGGCGCAGGACCCGCTGGGCGATCTCAGTGCCGAAAACCGCCTCGCCGGCCGCGACGGCGGACACGGCCCGCGTCACGTCGCCGCGCGCGGCGCCCTTGAGCAGGTACCCGGCGGCACCGGCGCGAATGGCGGCGTACACCGAGTCGTCGTCGGCGTGCATGGTCAGCACGAGCACGGCGACATCGCCCCGGGCCGTGATCCGCCGGGTGGCCTCGACGCCGCCGATGCCCGGCATGGCGAGGTCCATCAGCACGACGTCCGGCCGCAGCCGTTCGGCCGCGACGAGGGCCGCCTCGCCGTCGGTGGCGGTGCCGACGATCTCGATCTCGGGTACGCCGTCGAGCGCCGTACGCAGTCCGTCCAGGAAGATGGGGTGGTCGTCCACCAGCAGCACCCGCACCGGATCCGGCATCGTCAGCTCCTTCCCGCCGCGGCGGGCACCGGCAGTTCGGCGCGGACCCTCGTGCCCCCGCCGGGTCGAGGGCCGACGGTGACCGTGCCGCCCAGCTCGTCGGCTCGTTCCCGCATCGAGGACAGGCCGACGCCGTCCCGGTGCGGCACGAGCAGCCCGCACCCGTCGTCGGTGACCTCCAGCCGCAGCCGGCCATCCTCCAGGCTCATGGCGACCCGGCACCGGCTGGCGCGGGCGTGCCGTACGACGTTGGTCATCGCCTCGGTGACGATGCGGTACGCGGCGACCTCCACGGCCGCACTGGTGAGGCGCAGGTCCTCCCGGCAGTCCACCTCGACGTCCAGCCCGGCGGCGCGCAGCGCGGCGGCGTGCTCGCGGACCACGCCCGGCAGGCCGAGATCGTCGAGAGACGGCGGCCGCAGCCCGTGCACGACCTCCCGCACGTCGGAGACGGACTGGCTGATCACGCCCTTGATCTTCGTCGCCAGCGGGTGTGCCCGGGGATCGTCGGCGACCCGTTCGGCGAGCACGTCGATCTGGAGGCTGGCCGCCGCGAGCAGGGGCCCGAGCCCGTCGTGCAGGTCCCGCCGCACCCGGCGCCGCTCCTCCTCCCGAGCCCGCACGATGCGCTCCCGCGACTCCCGCAGGTCCTCCTCCAGCCGGGCGGCCCGGACGGCCATGGCGATCTGGCCGGCGAGGTCGGCGAGCAGGTCCAGCTCGCGGGGCTCGAAGGGGGCGCTGCCGCCGCGCCGCCCGACCAGCAGGGTGCCCTCCTGCCGGCCGTTGCTGACCAACGGGAACGGGTACGCGTCCGCCGGCGGGTCGACCATCTCGCCGGTGACCACCCGGGCGTACGGCACGCGCAGCATGCTCGTCAGCGTCTCGGTCACCGTGTGCAGCAACTCCTCCAGCGCCACGGTCCGCGACAGCCGTTCGGCGAGGCCGGTGACGACCTCGTAGGGCCGGTCCCGGTCGCCGAAGAGCAGCCGGTCGACGCCCCGCAGCAGGCGGTCCTTGACCGGGTTGAGCGAGACGGCGACCGCGGCCGTGGCCACCAGCGACGCGCCCCGGCTCCGGTCGGGGGCGAGCAGTGCGGACGATGCGGCGAGGGAGCCCAGATAGGTGACGACGACGACGGCGGACAGGGCCGCGTAGGTGATCGAGCGGTCGAGCACCGCCGCGATGTCGAACAGGTCGGCGCGGAGGATGGCCATCCCGGTGGCCAGCGGAAGCGCCGCGATGCCCACGCCCTCCAGCAGGGCGCCCACCCACGGCGGCGTCCACTGGTCGGTGAGCAGGCCGACCAGGGTCGTGCCGATGAAGACCAGGGCGGCGAGCGCCAGCCAGGCGAGGCGCCGCCGGTCCGGGCCGCCCGCCCGGCGCCAGCGGACGACGAACGACGCCATCGCGGCCACCGTCAGGGCCAGCAGCGCGAACAGCGTCACGGTGGTGGTCAGCGGCGCGAGCCCCGCCAGCGCGGGTACGCCGAACGGGTTGACCGCCGGGTCGTCCGCCGCGACCCGGCCCGGGGTGACGACGACCGAGGCGACCAGCACGACCAGCGTCGCCGTGGTGGCCGGGAGGATCCACCGCCAGCGGGGGGACGGCGGGCGGCCGTCCGGGAAGAGCAGCAGCGGGTACGTGGTGGCGCAGACCCAGGCGACGGCGAACAGCGTGTTCTGCGCGAGCACCAGCACCGGGCCGGTGGCGCAGGTGGGACAGGTCGCCAGAAGATGCTGGCCGAGCCCGTCCAGGACGGCGGCGCCGAACTGGAGCACGCCGACGGCGAGGAAGAGCCAGCCGACGCCGTTCGCCGGGCGGTGCACCGCGATCACCGCGCCGACCAGGGGGAAGGCCAGGAAGCCGGTGAACCAGACGAGGTCCGCCACGGTCGGCGGCGTCACCCCGGGCACGAAGGCCGCGCCGACGGCCGTGGCGGCGTAGCAGGCCAGCGACAGAGCGAGCGCGGCGACGGCGACAACCCGGGACGGCCCCCTGACGGCCACTGACCTCTCCTCGCTCTCGGCGTGCCGGATGACAGTAGCCGCGGCCGCGTCCCGCTGTCGCGGGACGTTCGTCCCCTCCACGGCGTGCGGTCGGCCGGGCGTGACGGGGACGCCCGACCGTCCCGGCCGGGGCGCGGGCGGACGCAGAGTCTTCGGGCAGGAAGAACCCTCACCACGTTGGAGATCACATGTCCACGACCACCATCGCCGGAGCCGACGTCGCGCCGGTCGCACCGACGGCGCCCGCCCGGGCCGGGCTCGGCGTCGCCGCCGGCGCCGCGCTCGCCCTGTTCGTGTCGATGTTCGGCACCTGGACGCCGCAGTCGCCGGAGGTGGGCAACACGGACGCGGCCGCCATCCGGGACTGGGCGGTGGGCGCCGCGTCGACCCTGCAACTGAACGCGTTCGCCGGGGGCCTGTCCCTCGTCGCGCTGCTCGTGCTCACCTCGGCGCTGGCCGGGCTGGTGCGGCAGGCGGCGCCGAACTCGGTGCTCGGCGGCCTCACCCTGCTCGGCGGCGGCCTGCTGGCCACGGTCAACACCGTCGTCACCGGCTTCACCCTGCTCTGGGTGCTGCCCGACCTGAAAACGCTCGACGACGCCACGGTCCAGACCTGGTACGCCGCCGCGCACCTCGGGCAGATGCTGGGCGAGGTCGCGGTCCTGGCCCAGTCGCTGCTGATGGGGGCGTTCTCCCTCGCCGCCCTGCGGGGACGGATCGTGGCCCGCTGGCTGTGCTGGCTCGGCATCGTCCTCGCCGCTGTCGGCTTCAGCAGCGTGCTGGCGCTGGTCGTCCCGTCGCCGGTGTTCGACACCGCCTGGCTCGTCGGCCTCTACGGCTGGATGCTGTGGCCGCTGCTCGCGTCGGTCACCTTCGCGGTGCGCCTGCGGAGGCTGCAGCGCTGAGGCGCTGACGGGCGACGCGCCCGTCCGCTGGCGGGCCGACCCGGTGGGGCGGCCCGCCAGCGACGCAGGTTCACGCCGCGTGCCGGACGTCGGCGGCTGTGTCGCAATTCCTGCCAGCGTGGTGGGACGCCCTCACGACCACCAACAACGCCCCGCCCTCCGGCGGGAAGGACGCGGGGGTCAGCCGCCGAAGCCGACCCGGTGGCCGCTGGTGGTGATGCCCCGGATGGCGAGGGCGGCGTCGAGCGCGGCGACCGTGGCCGCCCAGCCCTTGTCCTCCGCCGAGCCGGGCAGCCCGGCCCGGTCCCGGGCCTGCTCGATCGTGTCGACGGTGAGGACGCCGTGCGCCACCGGCTTGCCCTCGTCCAGCGCGACCCGGGTCAGCCCGTCGGTCACCGAACGGCAGACGTAGTCGAAGTGGGCGGTGGCGCCCCGGACCACCACGCCGAGCGCGACCACCACGTCGCAGCGGCGAGCGAGGGCCTGGGCCACCACGGGCAGCTCGACCGAGCCGGCCACCCGGGCGGTCACCGCGCGGGCCCCGCACGCCTCGGCGGCGGCGACCGCCCGGTCGAGCATGTGGTCGGTCAGCTCGCCGTGCCACCGCGCGGCCACCACGCCGACCGTCATCCCGGCGGCGTCCACCGCCGTCACGCCCGGCTCCCCGAAACCCGCCATGTCTACGCTCCGATCTCGTCGCCGGGTACCGGCCGGCCCATCGGGGCCTCGGTGACCTCGTCCAGCTCGTCCAGCAGGTGCCCCATCCGGTCCCGCTTGGTGCGCAGGTAGCGCACGTTCTCCGGGTGCGGCCGCACCGGCAGCCCCTCGCGGCCGGTGACGGTCAGCCCGTAGCCCTCCAGGCCGGCCCGCTTGGCCGGGTTGTTGGTGAGCAGCCGCATCGAGCGCACCCCGATGTCGTAGAGGACCTGCGCGCCGGTGCCGTAGTCGCGGGCGTCGGCCGGCAGGCCCAGGTCGAGGTTGGCGTCCACGGTGTCCCGGCCCTGGTCCTGGAGCTGGTACGCCTGGAGCTTGTGCAGCAGGCCGATGCCGCGCCCCTCGTGGCCGCGCACGTAGAGCACCACGCCGCGCCCCTCCCCGGCGACCCGGTCCAGGGCCGCGTCGAGCTGGGGGCCGCAGTCGCAACGCACCGAGCCGAAGACGTCGCCGGTGAGGCACTCGGAGTGCACCCGCACCAGCACGTCCCGCCCGTCGCCGATCTCGCCCATGACCAGGGCGACGTGCTCGGCCGAGTCGTGCTCGCTGCGGTAGCCCAGCGCCCGGAACACCCCGTGCCGGGTCGGCATCCGGGCCTCGGCGACCAGCTCGACCTGCTTCTCGGTGCGCCGCCGGTACGCGACCAGGTCGGCGATGGTGACCAGGGTCAGCGCGTGCTCGGCGCAGAACTTCTCCAGGTCCGGCAGCCGCATCATGGTGCCGTCGTCGTTGACCAGCTCGCAGAGCACGCCGGCGGGGCGCAGCCCGGCCAGCCGGGTCAGGTCGACGGCGGCCTCGGTGTGCCCGGGCCGGCGCAGCACGCCGCCCTCCCGGGCGCGCAGCGGCACCACGTGCCCGGGGCGGGCCAGGTCGGTCGGGCCGGTGCCGGGGTCGGCGAGCAGCCGGATGGTGTGCGACCGGTCGGCGGCGGAGATGCCGGTGCTGACCCCCTCCCGGGCGTCCACGGTCACCGTGTAGGCGGTGCCCCGCCGGTCCTGGTTGGTGTGGTGCATCGGCGGGAGGTCCAGCCGGTCGCACTCGCTCTCGGTCAGCGGCACGCAGATGTAGCCGGACGTCCACCGCACCATGAACGCGAGCAGCTCCGGTGTCGCCAACTCGGCGGCGAAGATCAGGTCGCCCTCGTTCTCCCGGTCGGCGTCGTCGACCACGACGACGGGCCGGCCGGCGGCGATGTCCGCCACCGCCTGCTCGATACTCCCAAAGGTGGTCATGCCACGGCCTCCGAATAGGTCTGCGGGATCGGGGCGGGCGCCGGGCGGGCGACCCGCGAGGTGCGCCACCAGGCGACGACGCCCCAGGCGCAGAAGGCGCCGTAGACGAGGTACATGGCCGCCGAGGGGTAGAACCCGCCGCGCAGCAGCAGCGGCACGCCGACGGCGTCGACGGCGATCCAGACCAGCCAGAAGTCCACCCAGCCGCGGGCCATGCCGTAGGTCGCCAGCAGGCTGCCGGTGAGGATCCAGGCGTCCGGCAGCGGGCCCCAGGAGCCCAGCGCGGCGAGCACCGGATAGAACGCGGCGGTGCCGAGGACGGCGGCGGCCAGCAGGCCCAGCCGCTCCCGGCCGGTCGCCCAGCGGGGCGCCACGGCGGCCTGGTCGTCGTCGCCGCCGTGGCGGCGGTTGCGCGACCAGCGCCACCAGCCGTAGAGGCTGACCGCGAAGAAGAAGACCTGCCGGCCGGCCTGCCCGTAGAGGTCGTGCGCCTGCGGCGTGGCGAAGACCCCGCCCAGGAACACGGTGAACAGCAGCGCGTTGCCGATCATGCCGACAGGCCAGGCCCAGACCACCCGGCGCAGGCCGAACAGGGCCGAGGCCAGCCCGAAGCCGTTGCCGACGATCTCCCGGACCAGCACCGGCGAGCCGCCGATGCTCAGCTGCGCGTCGAGCAGCCACCCGAGCGGGCCCATCAGGCCACCCCGCCCGTCGCGGCGGCGCCCGGCAGGCCGGCGACCGGGGCGTCCGTGCCCGGGAGCCCGCCGGTCGGGCCGGCCTCGGGGCGGCCGGGGTCGGCCAGCCGGGCGCCGAGCAGCCGCTCGACGTACTTGGCGAGGACGTCCACCTCGAGGTTGACCGGGTCGCCGACGCCCCGCGCGCCGAGGGTGGTCAGCTTCAGCGTGGTCGGGATCAGCCCGACGGCGAACCAGTCCGCGCCGACGTCGGCCACGGTCAGCGAGACGCCGTCGACGGTGATCGAGCCCTTCTCCACCACGTACCGGGCCAGGGCGGCGGGCAGGCGGAACCGGACGGTCTCCCACTGCGCGGCCGGCTCCCGGGCGAGCACCTCGCCGACGCCGTCGACGTGGCCCTGCACCAGGTGCCCGCCGAGGCGGCTGCCGAGCGCGGCGGCCCGCTCCAGGTTGACCGGGTCGCCGGCCCGCAGCGCGCCCAGCGCGGAGCGGCGCAGCGTCTCCCCCATCACGTCCGCCGTGAAGACCCCGTCGGCGGCGTCCACCACGGTCAGACAGACGCCGTTGACCGCGATCGAGTCGCCGTGCCGGGCGTCGGAGGTGACCAGCGGGCCGCGGACCGCGACCAGCGCCGAGTCACCCGCCGTCGGAGTGATCCGGACGACCTCACCCAACTCCTCGACGATGCCGGTGAACATGTCAGCCCTCCCTCTTCCGGGGCAGCGCGGTGATCCGCAGGTCCGGTCCGACCTGCGTAACGTCGACGTACTCCAGGTCGATCGCCTCGGCGATGGTGGTCACACCGGCGTCCACCAGGGCGGTCGGGCCGGCGCCGAGCAGCCGGGGCGCGACGTAGCCGACGATCTTGTCGACCAGGCCGGCGGCGAGAAAGGCGCCGGCCAGCGTGGGACCCCCCTCCAGCAGCGCCGCCCGGACCCCGCGCCCGTGCAGCGCGGCGAGCAGCGCCGGCAGGTCGACCCGACCGTCGGGCCCGACGCCGACCTCCGCGGCGGTGGCGACCCACGTCCGGGCCGCGCCGTCGCGGACCCGGGCGTCGACCGGCGTACGCCCCGCCGAGTCCACCACCACCCGCAGCGGCTGCCGGATGCTGAGGGTGCCGTCGCGCAGGTTGCGGGCGGTGAGCCGGGGATCGTCGGTGAGCACCGTGCCCACCCCGGCGATCACCGCGTCGACGGTGCCGCGCAGCGCGTGCACGTCCATCCGGGCCGCCTCGGAGGTGATCCACATGCTGGTGCCGTCGGCCGCCGCCGACCGGCCGTCCAGCGTGGCGGCGAACTTCCAGATCACGTACGGCCAGCCGCGGCGCATCGAGGTGAGCCAGGCGATGTTGCCGGCCTCGGCCTCCGCCTCGCGTACCCCCAGGTCCACCTGGACCCCGGCGGCGCGCAGCGTGGCGGCCCCGCCGGAGGCGACCGGGTTGGGGTCGGGCACGGCGATGACCACCCGGGCGACGCCGGCCTGGACCAGCGCGGTGCTGCAGGGACCGGTGCGGCCGGTGTGGTCGCAGGGTTCGAGGGTGACCACGGCGGTGCCGCCGCGGGCGCGCTCCCCCGCCTGGGCGAGCGCGACGATCTCGGCGTGCGGCCCGCCGGCGTAGGCGTGGAACCCCTCGCCGACGACCTGGCCGTCGGCGTCCAGCAGCACGCAGCCGACCACGGGGTTGGGGCTGGTCGTGCCGAGACCGCGTGCGGCGAGTTCGACCGCGCGACGCATCGCCTCGTCGACGGAGACGCCCCCCATTGCCCTGCCCTCTCACTCACCGATCGGCGCGCGGGCGGGTCACGGGAGGCAACGGCACGGGCCGCGGGCGTGCGGCGGCGGAGGTCCGGGTACGGCGGGGCCGACCCGGGGGGCGCGCACGGCACGCTGAGGTCAGCGGCCGGGCAGGGCCCGTCCGTCCCGCGCGCTGTCTCCCATCCGGACTGTCTGGGCGCGGTTTCCCGCCCCCAACCGTCGGCCCCGGATTCTCACCAGGTCCACCGGGCGGCACGAGGCCGACCGGGTCGCGGGCTTACCACGGTCACGCCGTGGATCACCGCCGGTTCGGAATTACACCGAGTCCCGCCAGCGCGTGGTGGGTACACCGGCAGTCTTACACGCCCGACGGGGGGTGGCGCCACCGAGGCGAGCTACTTCACAGCGGGAATAAGCGGGTCACGTCACCCCGCGTCGCCGATCCACCGCCACGTACGAGCCGGGCTGGCTCTTGGCCACCGTCTTCATCTCGGAGGCGACCGCGATCGCCTCGAGGGGGTTGGTGAACCGCTTGTTGGCGTCGGAGATGGAGACGCCGATGGAGAGGGTGACCAGGGCCGCGCGCCGGATGTTGCCCCGCCGGTCCTTCAGCTCCACGTAGCCGCGGGCGGCGTCGGCGGGGTCGTAGAGCGAGTCGGCGGCCTTCTCGAAGTCGGCGGACACCCGCGAGGTGAGCGGACGCACCTGCTCCGGCGTGCAGACGATGACGAAGTCGTCGCCGCCGACGTGGCCGAGGAAGGCCGGCGGCAGCCCCACCGAGACCACCGCCCGGTGCAGGCTTCGCGCCAGGGCCGAGATGAAGTCGTCGCCGCGCACGAAGCCGTACCGGTCGTTGACGCTCTTGAACCGGTCGATGTCGATGTAGCCGACGGCGTAGTCGACGCCGCTGCGGACCCGGTCGGAGATCTCCCGGCGGATCCGGCTGTTGCCGGGCAGCCCGGTCAGCGGGGAGACCTCGCGGAACTCCTTGTTGCGCCGCAGCGTCGAGCTGACCCGGGCCACCAGCTCCGCCGTGTCGAAGGGCTTGACCAGGTAGTCGTCGGCGCCGGCGCTGAGCCCGTGCACCTTGTCCACCGTCATGCCCTTGGCGGTCAGCATGATCACCGGCAGCGCCGAGGTCATCGGGTCGGCCCGCAGCCGCCGGGTCAGCTCCAGCCCGTCGATGCGCGGCATCATCAGGTCGACCACGGCCAGGTCGGGACGCTGGCGCTCGATCACCTCGAGCGCCTCCTGCCCGTCGCCGGCGTGGATCACCTCGAAGCCGTGCAGCCGCAGGTTGAACTCGACGAAGCGCGCGATGTCCTCGTCGTCGTCGACGACGAGGATGATGTCCTTGCGGTCGCCGGCGGGCTCCACGTCAGGCCCCGGGGGCGGCGCGTTCCGCGAGTGCCCGCAGCTTCCGGACGGCCTCGGCGGGGTCGTCGGCGCCGTAGACGGCGGTGCCGGCGACGAAGGCGTCCGCGCCGGCCTCGGCCGCCTGCTCGATGGTGTCGGCGGCGATCCCCCCGTCGACCTCGATGCGGAGTTCGAGGTGGCCGCTGTCGACGTGCCGGCGGGCGGCGCGCACCTTGTCCAGCAGTTGCGGGATGAAGCGCTGCCCGCCGAAGCCGGCCTTGATCGTCATGATCAGCAGCGTGTCGAAGCTCGGCAGCAGCTCCAGGTACGGCTCGATCGGCGTGTCCCGGTCGATCGCCAGCCCGGCCTTCGCGCCGGCCGAGCGGAGTTCCTTGGCCAGCGCCACCGGGTCGTCGCACGCCTCGGCGTGGAACGTGACGTTGTACGCCCCGGCGTCGGCGTAGCCGGGGGCCCACCGGCGCGGGTCCTCGATCATCAGGTGCACGTCGAAGGGAAGCTCGGTGGCGGCCCGCAGGCTCTGCACCACGGGCAGCCCGATGGTCAGGTTGGGCACGAAGTGGTTGTCCATGACGTCCACGTGCAACCAGTCCGCGGCGTTCTCGACGGCACGGACCTCTTCGGCGAGGCGGGCGAAATCGGCGGCGAGGATGCTGGGCGCGACGATCGGCGGCGGTACGGTCACGGGGCCAGTGTACGAACGCGGCGACCGGCCGCCCGCAGCGCGCCACCACCGGGACGCCCGGCGACCCGGCGGTTACCAGTGGTGACGATCGACCGTCCCGGCGTGGTCGACCGCTCCCGCGACCACCCGACCGAGGCCGTCCACGCCGGCACGTCCACCGCTCGTCGCCGTCGCCGGCGTGCCCGGCGACAGCGACCTGCCGTACCGGGCGGCTCGATCTTCCATCCCCCCGTACCAGCGGGAGTGGAAGGAGGGCGACCACGGGTGCGGTGTTTCCTGTGGAGCGACGGCCGGAAACTGACCCGCTCGATGCGAGGCACCGTCCCGCAGGGACTCCCCGCGATCTGAGCGCGGTGCCGTATGCTGCCGCACCGTGACGTGTCCGGCCGCCTCGCGCCGCCGGACCACGATCGGCGGGAGGTCGGGGCGATGCGACGGTGGTGGACGGCGGCCGCGGCCGGCGCGGTGGGGGCCCTGGCGCTGGCCGGCTGCGGCGCGCCGGCCGGCACCGACGGGGACCTGACCGACGACTGGCCGGCGCCCGCCGCGCCGCAGGCGTTCGTCCCCGCCACCGGGGCCTGTCACCGCGAGATTCAGGACGTCGGCTACCTCACCGCCTACAACCCGGTCGACTGCGCCGAGTCGCACCGCGCGGAGACCGTGCACGTCGGCACGTTCACCGGGGCGGCGGCCGAGCGCACCACGCCCCCGCCGGCCGGCTCGGCCGGCATGCGCGCCGCCCGGACCGAGTGCGACACGAAGGTCAAAGAGGTGGTCGGCGGGGACTGGCGCTCCGGCCGGCTCGGGCTGAGCGTGGTGCTGCCGTCGCCGCAGGCGTGGGGCGGCGGCGCCCGCTGGTTCCGCTGCGACCTGAGCGAGCAGGCCAGCCTCGACGAGGCGAGCGCGAAGTTCCGGACGGGAAGCCTGAAGGGCGCCCTGGCCGGCGCCGCCCCGCTCGCCCACCGCTGCTTCAACCCCAAGCTGAGCGACGACGAGGTGCGGGAGATGGTGGAGGTGGCCTGCACCAGCAAGCACCACGCCGAGTTCGTCGGCGTCTGGCGGGCCCCGGACACCAGCTACGCCGCCTTCACCCGGGACAGCCAGAAGGTGCACCGGGCCTGTCGCGCGCTGATCGCGACGTACGTCAAGGTGCCGAACAACGGCGACCTGAAGTACCGGGCGGGCTCGATCTTCTACCACCCCCTCGAGCAGGAGTGGCGCAACGGCAACCGGGGCGTGCAGTGCTTCCTCTGGGTCAGCGACCGCAACCTGACCCGCTCGATGAAGGGCGCCGGCACGAAGGGCCTGCCGGTCACCTGAGCGCCCGGACCGGCACCGGACCGACCCGGCACGGGGCGGCCACCCGAGGGTGACCGCCCCGTCGGACGCCCGTTGTCAGGTGCGGCGCAGCACCGCGAGGAACATCGCGTCGGTGCCGTGCCGGTGCGGCCACAGCTGCACCGTCGGCCCGTCGCCGAGGCCGGGCATCCCCGCCGGCAGCAGCGGCCGGGCGTCGACGAAGTCGACGGGCACCCCGGAGCGGCGGGCCGCCTCGGTCACCGTCACGTGGGTCTCCACGGTGTGCGGGGAGCACGTCACGTAGGCGACCAGGCCGCCCGGACGGACGGCCCGCAGCGCCGCGGCGAGCAACTCCCGCTGCAACCGGGTCAGCGGCGGCAGGTCCGACGGCTCGCGCCGCCAGCGGGACTCCGGCCGGCGGCGCAGCGACCCCAGCCCGGTGCAGGGAGCGTCGACCAGCACCCGGTCGAAGTGCGCCTCCGGCAGTTTCGGGTCGGCGCCGACCGTGCGGCCGTCGGTGTTCAGCACGGTCACCGGCAGGCCCCGGGTGGCCTGGGCGACCAGCCGCGCCCGGTGCTCGGAGACCTCGACGGCGGTCAGCCGCGCGTCCCGCTGCGCGGCGAGGGCACCGAGCAGGCCGGACTTGCCGCCCGGGCCGGCGCACAGGTCGAGCCAGCGCCCGTCCGGGCCGTCCAGCGGGGCCACCGCCAGGGCGTTGGCCACCAGCTGGGAGCCCTCGTCCTGCACGTGGGCCCGCCCCTCGGCCAGCGCCGGCAGGTCGCCGGGCGCCCCGCCCGAGAGATAGACGGCGTACGGGGAGAAGGCTCCCGGGGCCCCGCCGACCTCGTCGGCCAGCGCGACCGGGTCGGCCAGCCCGGGCCGGGCGCACAGGTGCACCGGCGGGCGCTCGTTGTCCTCGATGAGCAGCCGGGCGGTCTCGCCGAGGTCGCCACCGAGCGCCTCGGCGAAGGCCCGCACGATCCACTGCGGATGGCTGTACGCCAGCGCGAGGTGCCCGATCGGGTCGGTCTCCATCGGCGGGGCGAGCTTGGCCACCCAGGCGTCCGCGTCCCGCCCGGCGACCTCGCGCAGCACCGCGTTGGCGAAGCCCGTCGCGCCGGGGCCGACCGCGCGGACCAGGTCGACGGTCGAGGAGACCGCGGCGTGCGCCGGCACCCGGGTGTGCAGCAGCTGGTACGCCCCGAGCCGCAGCGCGTCGCGCACCGGCGGGTCGATGCGCTGCACGTCCCGCCCGGCCGCGTCGGTGAGGATCGCGTCGAGGGTGCCGAGGTGGCGCAGCGTGCCGTAGGTCAGCTCGGTGGCGAAGGCCGCGTCCCGGCCGGTCAGCCCGGTGTCACGCAGCAGCGACGGGAGCACCAGGTTGGCGTACGCGTCGTCCCGGTGCACCGCCGCGACGGCCTCGTACGCGACCTGCCGTGGCAGGTCGACCGCCGGGCGGGCCGGGCGGCGGCCGCCGTCGCGCCGCTCGCCGCCGGCGCGGGCGCCCCACCGGCCGCCCCCCGCCGGCCGGTCGCCGCGCCGATCGCCCGCCGGGCGTTCGCCGCGCCCGGGGCCGCCGGGCCGCTCACCGCGTCGCTCCGCCGGGAAACGGTCGCCGGAGGGCCGCTCGGGGCCCGTCACGCGAGTTCCTCCCCCGCGGCCACCCGGGCGCCGCGCGCCCAGTCGGTCGCCGCCATCGCCCGCTTGCCCGCGGCCCGCACCTCGCCGAGCCGCACCGGGACGGTGGCCGTGCCGGCCAGCACCCGGGACTTCTCCACCAGCAGCTCACCCGGCTTCAGCTCGGGGCCGTCGGCCACCGGGACGACCGGGCCGAGCTTGACCCGCTCGCCCCGGAACGTCGTCCACGGCCCGGGCGCCGGCGTGCAGGCCCGGATCCGCCGGTCCACCGCGAACGCCGGGTCGGACCAGCGCACCCGGGCGTCCTCCACGGTCAGCTTCGGCGCCAGCGACACCCCGTCGGCGGGCTGCGGCTCGGCCCGGGCGGTGCCGTCGGCGATCGCGTCGAGGACGGCCACCAGCAGGCCCGCGCCGGAGTCGGCGAGCCGCTCCAGCAGGTCGCCGGAGGTGTCGGCCGGGCGGATCTCGTCGGTGAGCGTGCCGTAGACCGGCCCCGTGTCGAGGCCCTCCTCCAGCTGGAAGACGCTGGCCCCGGTCAGCTCGTCGCCGTGCAGCACGGCGTGCTGGACGGGCGCGGCCCCGCGCCACGCGGGCAGCAGGGAGAAGTGCAGGTTGATCCACCCGTGCCGGGGGATCTCCAGGGCGGCCGGCGGCACCAGCGCGCCGTAGGCCACCACGGGGACGCAGTCCGGGGCCAGCTCGCGCAGCCGGTCCAGGAACTCCGGCTCGCGCGGGCGGGCCGGGGTGAGCACCTCGATCCCGTGCTCGTCGGCCCACGCCCCGACGGGGGACCGGGACAGCCCGCGCCCCCGCCCGGCGGGCGCGTCGGGGCGGGTGACCACGGCGACCAGCTCGTGGCGAGAGGCCGCCACGGCAGCCAGGGCGGGTACGGCGACGGCCGGTGTGCCGGCGAAGATCACGCGCACGGGCGGCTCACCGACCCAGGCCGAAGGGGCTGCTGGAGGTGTGCGGGTTGAGCTTCACCGTCGGCGGGGCGGCCGGGTCGTACCACTCCGCCTGGCGGATCGCCTTCATCGCCTCCTTGCGGCCGGCCGGATCCAGCCGGTCCACGAAGAGCACCCCGTCGAGGTGGTCCGTCTCGTGCTGCACGCAGCGCGCCATCAGGCCGGTGCCGACGATCTGCAGCGGGTCGCCGTAGCCGTTGAAGCCCTTGGCGATCACGTTCTGCCGGCGCTTGGTGTCGAAGTAGAGGCCCGGAATGGACAGGCAGCCTTCCGGCCCGTCCTGCTCCTCGGCGTCGGGAAACTCCAGCACCGGGTTGACCAGGTGGCCCAGCACGTCGTCGACGTCGAAGGTGAACACCCGCAGGCCCACACCGAGCTGCGGCGCGGCGAGGCCGGCGCCGTTCTGCTCGCGCATCGTGTCGGTCAGGTCCGCGATGAGCTTGCGCAGCTCGACGTCGAAGTCGACCACCGGATCGGCCGGCGTGCGCAGCACCGGATCCCCGAACAGACGGATGGGCTGGACGGTCACTCGGCGTGGCTCCTTCGACTGGACGACGTGGTGCCGTACCAGTCTACGGAGTGCCGGGAGCCGTCCCGGCCGGCGTACCGCGTTGCGCCGCCGCCGGTTCCGTGTCGATGATCACCACGCGGCCGCTCGTACGTCCGGTCGGCCCGCGGGCGCTCGCGGGACAGCCGGCTGTCCCGCCGGTGCCGAGGTGTGGTCGGCCGGGCGGATCAGGCGCCGGCGCCCGGCTCCCCGGCCAGCACCGTGTCCCCGCCGAGCAGGGCGTGTTCGGGCAGCGGCAGCTCGATCTTGTGGGCGGCCTCCCAGTCGTGGATCAGGGTCGGTCGGGCCTGGGCGGCGAAGTAGTCCACCGCGCTCATCCCGCCGACCACCGGCTCGTCGACCTCGGCGACGAGTTGGGCCGGCACCAGGCGGAAGCCGTTCTGCAGGGCGGCGCTGAGCCGGCGGTGCCCGTCGACGACGAAGAAGTACTCCCCCGTGTAGCCGATCCGCAGCGGCTCCAGCGCCTCGTCGCCGGCCGCGGCGAGGTCGCCGACGAACTCCGAGTCCCACAGGTCGCGCAGGGCGGCGATGTCCTCGGTCGGGTAGACCCGGGCCGGGTCGAGCAGCAGCAGCGGCGGGGCGTCGCGCAGCACGTCCGCGCACAGCCGGCCCTCGTACGCGTCGACGATGTGCTCGATGACCTCGGCCGCGGAGGCGCGGGTGGTGTCGCAGATCAGGTCGTAGTTGCGCAGCCGTGCCTTGTCCACGCCGTAGCGGACGATGAACCGGCCCCGCTCGCTCTCGCTGCGCTCCCGCAGCTTGGCCGTGGCTTCCTCCAGCGACGTGTAGCTCTCGGCCGGGCCGGAGGGGCGGGCGAGCACCCGGCGGGCCGCCTCGCCCGGCTCGGTGATCATGTGCACCTTGAGCGCGTCGGTGAAGAAGTGCCAGGCCAGCCGGGAGTCCATGACCAGCCGCTCGCCCGAGGCGGCGATGTCCCGCTGGAGCTGGTCGACGTAGCCGTCGACGGCCTGGTCCAGCTCGGCGTGCAGGTTGAGCTGCAGCGCGGTCATCTGCCGCTCCTGCGCCATCTGCCGGTAGAGGTCACCGACGCTGACCCGGCGCAGGCCGAGCCGCTTGGCGATCTCCACCGAGACGGTGCTCTTGCCGCTGCCGAGGTCACCATTGAAGACGATCGACTGACGAACGGTCACGACTGGTCCACCCCTGATCACCGGCTGATTGACATCATCGACATCGCGCCGAACCGACGCGCTCCCGCCATCGTCGCGCGATCCGTACGCCCCGGCATGACGGGCGATGTTATCACCCGATAGCGGGCCGCCCGTCGTACCCGGCGTGCGACGGCGGGCCGGTCGGGCGCCCGGAACGGCGGGACCGTGCGGCGGATCACGGGCGCCCGTCGCGGCGGCCCATCACGGACGGCACGGTCGTGGCGAGGGATCGCGGCCGTGGCGGCGGATCACCGGCGGCCCGGGCAGGGCGGCGGATCACCGGCGGCCCGGGCAGGGCGGCGCGGGCGGCGCGGGCGTCGTCCGGGTCAGAAGAGGCTGAGCGGGTCCACCTGGAGACGGACCGGGTCGACGGCCTTGCGCGCCGTGCGCACCCCGGCCGCCGAGTGCAACGCACCGGCCAGCGCGGCCGCCCGGGCCCGGGGCACCCGGACCAGCATCCGCTCCCGCTCCCCGTCTGCCGGCACCGGCCCGAGCAGCTCGGCCTCGGCCGGGAGCCGGGCCTCGGCCAGCAGGTCGGCCACCGCCGCCGGCGGGCCGGTCACGCTGGCCATCCGCACCGCCGGCGGGAAGCCCAGCTCCCGCCGCTCGGCCAGTTCCCGGGCGGCGAACCAGGCGGCGTCCCAGCGCAGCAGCGCCTGCACCGGGGCGAGGGCGCCGTCGGCGACCACCACCACCCGGCCGCCGCCGGCCGCGGGGCGGGCCAGCGCGGCGGCGGCCAGCCAGCGGCGCAGCGCCTCCTCCCCCGCCCGCAGGTCGGCCCGGGTGAGCAGGGCCCAGGAGTCCAGCAGCAGCACCGCGCCGAAGCCGCCCTCGGCGACCGGCTCGGCGCCGGGGGTGGCGATGACCAGGCCGGCGCCGCCGGGCACGGTGGCGAGCACCTCCTCACGGCCGGAGGTGCGCACCGGCACGCCGGGAAAGGCCCGACCCAGTTCCTCGGCGGTGCGCCGGGCGCCGGTGACGGAGGCGCGCAGCCGCCGCCCGCCGCACTCCGGGCAGGCGTACGCGGCGGCGACCCGCCCGCACCACCGGCAGGCCGGGCTGCCCTCGGCCGAGGGCAGCGCGAGCGGCCCGGCGCAGTGCGGGCACCGGGCCGGGGTCCGGCACTCGGCGCAGGCCACCGAGGGCAGGTAGCCGCGGCGGGGCACCTGGACCAGCACCGGCAGGTCGGCCCGGATCGCCTCGCGGGCGGTGGTCCAGGCCAGGCTGGGCAGCCGGGCCGTGGCCGCCCCGGGGTCCCGGGCCAGCTGCGGGTCGTCGCCGGTGGGCGCGATCGCCGGCATCCGGGCCCGCAGGGTGGCCCGGTCGGCCACCACCTCGCGGGCCCACCCGGTCTCCACCAGCAGCTGCGCCTCGGCTGTGCGGGCGAACCCGCCGACCAGGGCGGCGGCGTCGCCGAGCTGGGCGCGGGTGAGCAGCACCTCCCGGGCGTGCGGGTAGGGGGCCCGGGGCTCGGCGTGCAGGTCGTCGCCGTCGTCCCAGATCGCCACCAGGCCGAGGCGGGCGACCGGGGCGAACATCGCGGCGCGGGTGCCGACCACCACGGACACGTCGCCGCGCCGGGCGGCGAGGAACGCCCGGTAGCGTCGGGCCGGGCCGAGGGCGGCGGAGAGGCAGACGTGCCGCCCCGGACCCAGGGCGGATTGCAGGGCGGCGTCGAGGCGATCCAGGTCGCGGTTGTCGGCGACCACCACCACCGCGCCCCGGCCGCCGGCGACGGTCGCGGCGACGGCCTCGGCGTACCGGGCGGGCCAGTCCTCCCCGGGCAGCGCCGACCAGACCGCGCGGGGTGCCCGCCCGTCGGCCAGCGCCCGGAGCAGGGCCGGCCCGGCCGGGTAGTCCCGCCAGGCGTCAGGACCAGGCCCGACCACCGGCCCGGCACCCGCCGGGGCGTCCGCCGGCACGGCGGCCCCGGGCACGGCGACCTCGGGCACGGCTACCTCGGCGGGCCCGTCGTCCGGCACGCTGGAGCCTCCGCCGAACGCCGTGGGGCCGCCCTCCAGCGCCGCGGCGTCTCCGCCGGACACGGCGGCGCCTCTGGCGTCCCCGGCGGGCGCGTCCGCGTCGCGGGCGGGCGCGTCCGCGTCGCGGGCGGGCGCGTCCGCGTCGCGGGCGCGGACGTCCTTCTCCACCCGGGCGTGCCGGGGCGGTACGGCGAGGCGGAGCACGTCGGCGAGGCTGCCGGCGTAGCGGTCGGCGACCGCCCGGGCCAGCCGGGCGACCTCCGGGGCGAGCACCGGCTCCGGCGAGACGACCTTCTCCAGGTACGCCAGCCGGCCGGTGTGCCCCGAGTCGTCGGCCCGCTCCAGCAGCCAGCCGTCGACGAGCTGCCCCGCGAAGCGGACCTTCACCCGCGTGCCGGGAACAGCGTCGGCGTCCAGCTCGGCGGGGACGAGGTAGTCGAACGGGCGGTCCAGGTGGGCCAGGGGCAGGTCGACGCAGACGCGAGCGACCGGCGACCCCGCAGCGGGTCGCCGGTCGCTGCGCCTGGTGCCGGTCAGGCTCCCGCGGCCGACTTGAGGTCGGCGGCCCGGTCGGTGCTCTCCCAGGTCAGGTCCGGCAGCTCACGGCCGAAGTGGCCGTACGCGGCGGTCTGCTGGTAGATCGGGCGGAGCAGGTTGAGGTCACGGATGATGGCGGCCGGCCGCAGGTCGAAGACCTCGGTGACGGCCTGCTCGATCGAGGCGACCGGCACGGTCTCGGTGCCGAACGTCTCGATGAAGAGGCTGACCGGGTGGGCCTTGCCGATCGCGTAGGCGACCTGCACCTCGCACCGCTCGGCCAGGCCGGCGGCGACCACGTTCTTGGCCACCCAGCGGGTCGCGTACGCCGCGGAGCGGTCGACCTTCGACGGGTCCTTGCCGGAGAAGGCGCCGCCACCGTGCCGGGCGTACCCGCCGTAGGTGTCGACGATGATCTTGCGTCCGGTCAGGCCGGCGTCGCCCATCGGCCCGCCGATCTCGAACCGGCCGGTCGGGTTGACCAGCAGCCGGTAGCCCTCGGTGTCCAGGCCGAGGCTCTCCAGCTCCGGGGCGATGACGTGCTCGCGCACGTCGGGGGTGAGCAGCGAGTCCAGCGAGATGTCCGCGGCGTGCTGGCTGGAGACGACCACCGTGTTGAGCCGGACCGGGCGCAGCCCCTCGTACTCGATGGTGACCTGGGTCTTGCCGTCCGGGCGCAGGTAGGGGATGGTGCCGTCCTTGCGCACCTGCGACAGCCGGCGGGCCAGCCGGTGCGCCAGCGCGATCGGCAGCGGCATCAGCTCGGGCGTCTCCGAGCAGGCGAACCCGAACATCATGCCCTGGTCGCCGGCGCCCTGGGCGTCCAGCGCGCTCTCCGAGGCCCCGGTACGCAGCTCGAAGGCGTTGTCGACGCCCTGGGCGATGTCCGCCGACTGGGCGCCGATGGAGACGTTGACGCCGCAGGAAGCGCCGTCGAAGCCCTTCTTCGACGAGTCGTAGCCGATGTCGAGGATGGTCCGACGGACAATGGTCGGGATGTCGGCGTACGCCTTGGTGGTCACTTCACCGGCGATGTGCACCTGGCCGGTGGTGATCAAGGTCTCGACCGCGACCCGGCTGCGCGGGTCCTCGGCGAGCAGGGCATCGAGAATGCCGTCGCTGATCTGGTCGGCGATCTTGTCCGGGTGGCCTTCCGTGACCGATTCGGAAGTGAAGAGGCGGCGTGTCACGGCACTCCTAGCTTGTGGATAAGTCGTTCCGCGGAAGTCTAGTCATCCGCGCGCGCGCCGGGGGCCTTCGGTGCTGCTCGGTTCCAGCCGTCAGGAACGGTCGGGCAACCGGGCCGCCACGAGATCCCAGACGGCGTCGGCGAGGTCCTCCTTGGACTGTTCGGGCAGCCGGCTGACCGATCCGTCCGCGCCGATGACGGTCGCCGCGTTGGTGTCGGCGCCGAAGACCTTGTCGGTGCCGACCTCGTTGATGACGATGAGGTCCGCCCGCTTGCGGGCGAGCTTGGCCCGGCCGTTGGCCTCGGCGTCGCCGGTCTCCGCGGCGAACACCACCAGCACCTGCTCCGGGCGGCGGCGCTGGCCCAGCTCGGCGGCGATGTCCGGGTTGGTGACGAGCGCGATGGTGGGCGCGTCGCCGTCGTCCGACTTCTTGATTTTGCCAGGCGCGTAGGTCGCCGGGCGGAAATCGGCCGGAGCCGCCGCCATCACCACCACGTCGGCCCCGGCGGCCGCCGCGAGCGTGGCCTCGCGCAGCTCGGCGGTCGTGCCGACCCGGACCAGGTCGACGCCCGCCGGGTCGGGCAGCGAGACGTTGGCCGAGATCAGGGTGACCCGGGCGCCGCGGGCGACGGCGCAGCGGGCGAAGGCGTAGCCCTGCTTGCCGGAGGAGCGGTTGCCCAGGAAGCGGACCGGGTCGAGGGGCTCGCGGGTGCCGCCGGCGGTCACCACCACGTGCCGCCCGGCCAGGTCGGCGGGGGCGGCGAGACCCCGGGCCAGGGCCCGGCGGGCGACCGCGAAGATCTCCGCCGGGTCGGGCAGCCGACCCTTGCCGGTGTCGGCCCCGGTGAGCCGGCCGACGGCGGGCTCGACCACCCGGACGCCCCGGGAGCGCAGCGTCGCGACGTTGGCGACGGTGGCAGGGTGCTCCCACATCTCGGTGTGCATGGCCGGGGCCAGCACGACCGGGCAGCGGGCGGTGAGCAGCGTGTTGGTCAGCAGGTCGTCGGCGAGGCCGTGGGCGGCCTTGGCGAGCAGGTCGGCGGTGGCCGGCGCGACCACCACGAGGTCGGCCTGCTGGCCGAGCCGGACGTGCGGCACCTCGTGCACGTCGGACCAGACGTCGTCGGCGACCGGCTGGCCGGAGAGCGCCGCCCAGGTCGGCGCCCCGACGAAGCGGAGCGCCGACGCGGTCGGCACGACCCGGACCCGGTGCCCCGACTCGGTGAAGAGCCGTAGCAGCTCGCACGCCTTGTAGGCGGCGATGCCGCCGCCGACCCCGAGGACGATCCGGGGGGACATCGGGGCGGGGTGGTTACGGCTGGTCGGTCGGCTCGGCGGTGAGCAGGCCCGCGTTGATCTCGCGCATGGCGATGGAGAGCGGCTTCTCCTGCGGGGTGGTCTCGACCAGCGGGCCGACGTACTCCAGCAGGCCCTCACCGAGCTGGCTGTAGTAGGCGTTGACCTGGCGCGCGCGCTTTGCGGCGAAGATGACCAGCGCGTACTTCGACGTCGTCTTCTCGAGGAGCTCGTCGATCGGCGGGTTGGTGATGCCTTCGGGGTTTGCGATGGATCCCACGAATTAACCTCTGCGTCTATCGCACCGCGGACAGCGGTGCTGGCGGTCAACCGCGCAGATGCGGTCGCGCCGGAGCCAGGAAAGAAGAACCGGACAAGCCTACCAGCTCCTCGACGACCCGATCGGTGAGGCCGTGCGCGACGGTGTGGTCGAACACCGCCAGGGTGTCCGCCGGCGGGACGATGCCGGGCGGGTGCAGCAGCACCAGCCGGGCGTCGGGCAGCGTCGCCCGGACCAGCAGCGCGCCGGCGAGGTCGAGGCCGAGCAGCACCGGCTGCCCGGCGGCCAGCCGGGCCCGCACCGGCCCGCCCGGCGTGCCACGCCGGTGGGGCCCGGCCCGGCTCCACTCCAGCAGCTCCCCCGCCGCGACCATCCGGTCGAACTCGGGCGGGGTCAGGAAGAGGCGGTCCACCCCGTCCAGCTCGCCCTCGCGACGGGGGCGCGTGGTGGCCGGCACCGGGACCCACACGGACGGAGAACGCGCCCGGACGCACTCGACGACACTCTCCGTGCCCGAACCCGCGGGTCCGGCCAGGACAGTGAGCCGAGCCGCCGGGCGCGCCTCGTCATCCGTGCTCACTGCTTGTTTCTACACGCTGCCAGCCTCAGTTGGCGGCGAACTCCCCAAGCAGTGCCTTGCGCTGCTGCTCGCCGAGGCCACGCAGGCGACGGCTGTCGGCGATCTTGAGCTTCTCCATGATCTGGGTGGCCCGGATCTTGCCGATACCCGGCATCGCCTGCAGCACGGCGGAGACCTTGAGCTTGCCGACGACGTCGTCGGACTCGGCGCGCTCGAGGACGGCTCCGAGGGTGGTCTTGCCCTGCTTGAGCTGCTCCTTCAGCTCAGCACGGGCCTTGCGGATCTCCGCGGCCTTCTCCAGCGCGGCAGCGCGCTGTTCCGGGGTCAGTGACGGGAGCGGCACCAGTTCTCCTCAGGTCCCTATCGCGACGGGCGGGACGCCACGTCGCATCTGTGAAACGTGGTGTCGCTGTGAACCAAGGGGTCCGTGGTTCCCAGCGCCGGGAAAACTAGCGGCCAACGACGGTTTCGGCAACGTGGACGCGCGATGATCATCGCAAAGTGACCGAGCCGTCAGTCAGTCAGCCGGCGGTCAGGGTGGCCCGGCAGTCGGCCAGGGCCCGGTCCGCGGCGGCCCGCAGCGCGGCCGGGTCCGGGCCCGCGTTCAGCACCTCACGGGAGTACGAGGGCAGCACGGCGGGCAGGCTGGAGCCGAAGACGACGCGCAGATCCGCCGCGGTGGCGCCCTGCGCCCCGAGGCCCGGGGCGAGCAGCGGGCCGTTGACCCGGGACAGGTCGTGGCCGGTGTCGCCGATGGTCGCGCCGACCACCAGGCCGAAGCTGCCGAGCGGCTCCGCACCCGCGTTGAGCTGGGAGATCTCGTCGATGACGGTCTGCGCCACGGTCCGCCCGTCGGCGGTGCGGGCGCCCTGCACGGCGGCGCCCTCGGGGTTGCTGGTGAGCGCCAGCACGAAGACCCCGCCGCCGTGCTCGGCGGCCAGCTCGAACATCGGGGCGAGCGAGCCGACGCCGAGGTACGGGCTGGCCGTCACCGCGTCGACATGGACCGGACTGGATGGGTCAAGGTACGCCGAGGCGTACGCGGCGACGGTCGAGCCGATGTCGCCGCGCTTGACGTCGAGGAGAACGAGCGAGCCGGCCTCCCGTAACTGTCGGATAGTTGACTCTAGGATCGCCACTCCGCGCGAGCCGAACCGTTCGAAAAACGCCGACTGGGGCTTGACCACCGCGACCCGGTCACCGAGGGCTTCCGCGACCGTCCGGGCGAACCGGTCAAGCCCCCGGACGTCGTCGTCGAGCCCCCAGCGGGCCAGCAGCCCCGGGTGCGGGTCGATGCCGACGCAGAGCGGCCCACGCTCGCTGACGGCCCGGTGCAGGCGGGCGCCGAAGCTCTCCATCCGGTTCTCTCCCTCTCCTCGCCCGGGCGTCCACTGCCCGGGCACGCTCGTCGGCGGGCGGCGCGCCGCCCGCGTACTCCCGCCGGACCGTGACCGGCGGCTCAGCCGGCCCGCACGGCCGCGGCGACCCCGGCGGCGATCCGGGCCAGGTCGGCGTCGTCGGTGACGTACGGCGGCATGGTGTAGACCAGGTCGCGGAACGGCCGCAGCCAGACCCCCTCGGCGACCGCGGCGGCGGTGGCGACGGCGAGGTCCACCTCGTGGTCGAGCTGCACCACGCCGATCGCACCGAGCACCCGCACGTCGCGCACCCCCGGCGCGCCCCGCAGCGGCTCCAGGCCGGCCCGCAGGCCCGCCTGCACCCTCGACACCCGCCCCGCCCAGTCCCCGGCCCGCAGCAGGCCCAGGGACGCGTTGGCGACCGCGCAGGCCAGCGGGTTGCCCATGAACGTCGGGCCGTGCGCCAGCACCCCGCCGGCGGAGATGCCCCGGGCGACCTCCGCCGTGCAGAGCGCGGCGGCCAGCGTCAGGTAGCCGCCGGTGAGCGCCTTGCCCACGCACATCACGTCGGGCACCACCCCGGCGTGCTCGGCGGCGAACATCGCACCCGTCCGGCCGAAGCCGGTGGCGATCTCGTCGAAGACCAGCAGCACCCCGTGCGCCCGGGTGACCTCGCGCAGCACCCGCAGGTAGTGCGGGTGGTGGAAGCGCATGCCCCCGGCGCCCTGGACGACCGGCTCCACGATGACCGCCGCCAGCTCGTGGGCGTGCCGCTCGACCGCCTCGACCAGGGCCGCCTCGTAGGCGGCGTCGGGCGGGGTGTCGAAGCCGCCGGGCGGGACGGGGGCGAAGACCTGCCGGGGCAGCACGTCGCCCCAGAGGTGGTGCATCCCGCCCTCGGGGTCGCAGACGCTCATCGGGTGGAACGTGTCGCCGTGGTAGCCGCCCCGCCAGGTGCCCAGCCGGCGGCGTTCCGGCCGGCCGGTGGCGCGTTGGTACTGCAGGCACATCTTGACGGCGACCTCGACGGCGACCGAGCCGGAGTCGGCCAGAAAGACGTGCTCCAGCCCGTCCGGGGCCAGCTCGACGAGGGTGGCCGCCAGGCGGACCGCGGGCTCGTGGGTGAGCCCCCCGAACATCACGTGGCTCATCCGCCCGAGCTGGTCGGTGACCGCCGCGTCGAGCACGGGGTGCCGGTAGCCGTGGATCGCCGCCCACCACGACGACATCCCGTCGACCAACTCCCGGCCGTCGGCCAGCCGCAGCCGTACGCCCTGTGCGCCCTCCACCACGTAGGGCGGGCTGGCCGGCGGCAGGGCGGCGTACGGGTGCCAGACGTGCCGGCGGTCGGCCGCCAGGATCTCCTCGGGTGTCACGCGCGCTCCTTCGTCATCGCCCCCGCGATCTCGCACTTGTGGCCCCCTTCTCGTCCGGCATGAGGCATCGACCGGGGCGGAAAGGGCAGGATCACGGGTACTGCGGTCACCGGGCCGGTGCCGGGGCGGCGGCCGTGGCGCGGGCGACGGCCCGGGGCAGGGCCGGGCCGCGGTAGATGAAGCCCGTGTAGAGCTGGACCAGGGCGGCGCCCGCGTCGAACATCCGGGCGGCGTCGTCGGGGTCGAGGATGCCGCCGACGCCGACGACCGGCAGCCGCCCGCCGGTCTCCCGGTGCACGAACGACACCACCTCGCGGGCCCGGTCGGCCAGCGGCCGGCCGGACAGGCCGCCCGCCTGCGCGCCGCGCTCCCGGTCGGCCGGGGCGAGGCCGTCGCGCGCCAGGGTCGTGTTGGTGGCGATCACCCCCGCCGCGCCCCGGGCCAGGCAGACCTCCAACAGCTCGGCGATCGCCGGCTCGGTGAGGTCGGGGGCGATCTTCACCAGCACCGGCTTCTCCCCCACCAGCGCGGCGAGCAGGGCGTCCAGGTGCGCCCGGTCCTGCAACGCGCGCAGGCCCGGGGTGTTCGGCGAGGAGACGTTGACCGCGAAGTAGTCGCCGTGCCCGCGCAGCGCCCGGTAGGAGGCGAGGTAGTCCTCCACGGCCCCGTCCAGCGGGGTCACCTTGGACTTGCCGAGCGAGATGCCCAGCGGCACCCCGAGCGGGCGGGGCAGCGCCGCCAGCCGGGCCGCGAGGGCCTCGGCGCCGGCGTTGTTGAAGCCCATCCGGTTGACCACGGCCTCGCTGTCGGGCAGCCGGAACAGCCGGGGCCGGGGGTTGCCCGGCTGTGGGTGCGCGGTGACCGTGCCGACCTCGACGAAGCCGAAGCCCAGCGCCGGCCAGGCCGGCAGCGCCGCGCCGTCCTTGTCCATCCCGGCGGCGAGCCCCACCGGATTGGGGAACTCGACGCCGAACACCGTGCGCGGGGCCCGGACGGCGTACCGGGCACGCAGGGCGGCCAGCGCCGCCGGCCGGCGGGACAGTCCCGCCAGCCGACGCAGCGTCCACTCGTGCGCCACCTCCGCGTCCCCCGCCCCGATCCGGAACAGCCCCGGCCGGACCACCTTCTCGAAGATCACCGCGCGCTCCCCCCTGGCCCCCGTTGATCATGAGGTTGTTGCCCGTCGCACCGGCGTGTCACGACAACAACCTCATGATCAACCGGCTGGGGGCGGGTCACTCGGCGGCCCGCAGGGCGGCGTGCAGCTCCTGGAGGGGGCGGACCTGCATGTCGCCCCGGATGCGCGCCTCGATGCCCATCACGGCCGCCGCCGCGCCCGGCACGGTGGTGATGCACGGGATGTCCGCCGTGACGGCGGCGCTGCGGATCTCGTAGCCGTCCGAGCGGGCGCTGGCGCCCGAGCCCTGCGGGGTGTTGATGACCAGGGCGACGTCGCCGCCGAGGATCAGCGACACCGCGTCCTCGCCCGCGCCGGACTCGTAGTGCTTGCGGATCTGCTCGCAGGCGATGCCGTGCCGGCGCAGCACCTCGGCGGTGCCGGTGGTGGCGACGATCTCGAAGCCCAGGTCGGCCAGGCGCTTCACCGGGAAGATCATGCCGCGCTTGTCCCGGTTGGCGACCGACACGAAGATCTTCCCGGCGGTCGGCAACGAGCCGTACGCGGCCGACTGCGACTTGGCGAAGGCGTTCCCGAAGGCCGTGTCGATGCCCATCACCTCGCCGGTCGACTTCATCTCCGGCCCGAGCAGCGAGTCCATGCCCTTGCCCGTCGGGGTGCGGAACCGCTTGAACGGCAGCACCGCCTCCTTGACCGCGATCGGGGCGCCGGCCGGCAGCGAGCCGCCGTCCCCGGTGGCCGGGAGCAGCCCCTCGGCACGCAGCTCGGCGATGGTGGCGCCGAGCGCGATCCGGGCCGCCGCCTTCGCCAGCGGCACCGCCGTGGCCTTGGAGACGAACGGGACCGTCCGGGACGCGCGGGGGTTCGCCTCCAGCACGTAGAGCACGTCGTCCTTCAGCGCGTACTGCACGTTGAGCAGGCCGCGCACGCCGATGCCCCGGGCGATCGCCTCCGTGTACCGGCGGACCTGCGCGACGTGCGAGCCGGCCAGGGTGATCGGCGGCAGCGAGCAGGACGAGTCGCCGGAGTGGATGCCGGCCTCCTCGATGTGCTCCATCACCCCGCCGAGGTAGACCTCGCCGTCGGCGTCGCAGAGCGCGTCCACGTCGATCTCGATGGCGTCGTCGAGGAACCGGTCCACGAGCACCGGGTGGTTCGGGGAGATGTCGGTGGCCCGCCCGATGTAGTCGCGCAGCGTCGCGTCGTCGTAGACGATCTCCATGCCGCGCCCGCCCAGCACGTACGACGGCCGGACCAGCACCGGGTAGCCGATCTCGTCGGCGATCGACTTCGCCTCGTCGTACGAGGTGGCCATGCCGTGCGCCGGGGCGCGCAGCCCGGCCCGGGCCAGCACCGCCCCGAACGCGCCCCGCTCCTCGGCCAGGTGGATCGACTCCGGGGAGGTGCCGACGATCGGCACGCCCGCGTCCTTGAGCCGCTGCGCCAGGCCCAGCGGGGTCTGCCCGCCGAGCTGCACGATCACCCCGACCACGCCCGGCCCACCGGCCGCCCTGCCGGAGGAGTCCTCCGCGTGCCAGACCTCCAGCACGTCCTCGAAGGTGAGCGGCTCGAAGTAGAGCCGGTCGGCCGTGTCGTAGTCGGTGGAGACCGTCTCCGGGTTGCAGTTGACCATCACGGTCTCGAAACCGGCGCCCGCGGCGCCCGCGGCGCCTGCGGCGCCGGAGGCGGACGCGGCGGCTGTGCCGACCGGCGCGCTGCGCAGCGCCTGAACCGCGTGCACGCAGGAGTAGTCGAACTCGATGCCCTGCCCGATCCGGTTCGGCCCGGAGCCGAGGATCAGCACCTTCGGCCGGTCCGACCCGACGACCTCCGTCTCGGAGTCGTAGGAGGAGTAGTGGTAGGGCGTGGTCGCCTCGAACTCGGCGGCGCAGGTGTCCACGGTCTTGTAGACCGGGCGGACGCCCAGGCGGTGCCGCAGCGTGCGTACGCCGTCCTCGGCGGCCAGCTCCGGGCGCAGCGCGGCGAGCTGCCGGTCGGACAACCCGGCCCGCTTGGCCAGGCGCAACAGGTCGGCGTCGAGCACCGGTGCGGCGACGATCTCCGCGCGCAGCTCGACCAGGGCGGCGATCTGGTCCAGGAACCACGGGTCGATCCCGCCGGACGCGGCGGCCACCTCGGCGATCGAGGCGCCCAGCCGCAGCGCCCGCTCCACCGTGTAGAGCCGGCCGTCGTGCGGCATCCGCAGCGCGGCGAGGGTGTTCTCCTTCGTCGCGCCGGCCGGGTCGGGCAGCGTCCAGAAGCCGCCCGCCTTGGTCTCCAGCGAGCGCATCGCCTTGTTCAGCGCCTCGCTGAAGTTGCGGCCCAGGCTCATCGCCTCGCCGACGGACTTCATCGTGGTGGTCAGCTCCGGGTCCGCGCCGGGGAACTTCTCGAACGCGAACCGCGGGATCTTCACCACCACGTAGTCCAGGGTCGGCTCGAACGCCGCCGGGGTCTTCAGCGTGATGTCGTTGGGGATCTCGTCCAGGGTGTAGCCGATGGCCAGCTTCGCGGCGATCTTCGCGATCGGGAATCCGGTGGCCTTGGAGGCCAGCGCCGACGACCGGGACACCCGCGGGTTCATCTCGATCACGACGATCCGGCCGTCGGCCGGGTTCACCGCAAACTGGATGTTGCAGCCGCCGGTGTCCACGCCGACCTCGCGCAGCACCGCGATGCCCAGGTCGCGCAGCCGCTGGTACTCCCGGTCGGTCAGCGTCATGGCCGGGGCCACGGTGACGCTGTCGCCGGTGTGCACACCCATCGGGTCGACGTTCTCGATCGAGCAGACGACCACCACGTTGTCGTGCCGGTCGCGCATGAGTTCGAGCTCGTACTCCTTCCAGCCGAGCACGCTCTCCTCGATGAGCACCTCGTGCACCGGGCTGGCGGTGAGCCCGTCGCCCGCGATGCGGGCCAGCTCCTCCGGGGTGTGCGCCATGCCGGAGCCGAGGCCGCCCATCGTGAACGACGGCCGGATCACCACCGGCAGGCCCAGCTCGGCGACCGTGGCCTCGACCTCGGCCATCGAGTGGCAGACCCGGGACCGGGGCACCAGGCCGGACGGGTCGTCCAGGCCCAGGCGTACGCCGGCCTTGGCGACGATGTCCTTGAACAGCTGGCGGTCCTCGCCCCGGTTGATCGCCTCGATGTTGGCGCCGATCAGCTCGACGCCGTACTTGTCCAGCACGCCCGCCTCGTGCAGGGCGACCGCCGTGTTCAGCGCGGTCTGCCCGCCCAGGGTGGGCAGGATCGCGTCCGGACGCTCCTTGGCGATGACCAGCTCGACGAACTCCGGGGTGATCGGCTCGACGTAGGTGGCGTCGGCGAACTCCGGGTCCGTCATGATCGTCGCCGGGTTCGAGTTGACCAGGCTGACCCGGATCCCCTCGCTGCGCAGCACCCGGCAGGCCTGGGTGCCGGAGTAGTCGAACTCGCAGGCCTGCCCGATCACGATCGGCCCGGAGCCGATCACCAGGATGTGCTTGAGATCGGTCCGCTTAGGCATGTGTGCGCCCCTCGTTCTGGGTCCGGCCCTCGATCAGCTCGGCGAAGCGGTCGAAGAGGTAGTCCGCGTCGTGCGGACCGGCTGCCGCCTCCGGGTGGTACTGGACGGTGAAGGCGGGCACGTCCTTGGCCCGCAGCCCCTCGACGACGTTGTCATTGAGGCAGACGTGACTGACCTGGACGCCACCGAACTCGGTCTCGATCACCTGATCGGGTACGACCGCGCCCTGCCGTGCGCCCGGAACCTCGACCGCGAAGCCGTGGTTGTGGCTGGTCACCTCGACCTTGCCGGTGACCCGGTCGAGCACCGGCTGGTTGATGCCGCGGTGGCCGTAGCCCAGCTTGTACGTGCCGAAGCCGAGCGCCCGGCCGAGGATCTGGCTGCCGAAGCAGATGCCGAACAGCGGCACCTTCCGGCGCAGCACCTCGCGGGCCAGTGCCACCGGCGCGTCCGCGGTGGCCGGGTCGCCGGGGCCGGGCGAGAAGAAGACGGCGTCCGCGCCGGTGGCGAGCAGGTCGTCGATGGTGGACGTGGCGGGCAGCACGTGGGTGGTGACGCCGCGCGCGGCCAGCCGGCGCGGCACGTTGCGCTTGATGCCCAGGTCCAGCGCGGCCACCGTGAACCGGTGCTCGCCCTCGGCCGCCACCACGTACGGCTTCGCGGTGGTCACCTCGGCGGAGAGGTCCGCGCCGACCATCTCCGGGGCCTGCCGCACCCGGGCCAGCAGGGCCCGCGGGTCGGTCTCGACGCTGGAGATGCCGACCCGCATCGCGCCGCGCTCACGCAGGTGCCGGGTCAGCGCCCGGGTGTCCACGCCGCTGATGCCGACCACGCCCTCGGCGGCCAGCCGTTCCTCCAGCCCGCCGGTGGCCCGCCAGTTCGAGCCGATCCGGGCCGGGTCGCGGACCACGTAGCCGGCGACCCAGATCCGGCCGGACTCGTCGTCCTCGCCGTTGACGCCGGTGTTGCCGATGTGCGGGGCGGTCTGCACGACCACCTGGCGGTGGTAGGAGGGGTCGGTCAGGGTCTCCTGGTAGCCGGTCATGCCGGTGTTGAAGACGGCCTCGCCGAAGGTCTCCCCGACGCTGCCGTACGCCTCGCCGTGGAACGTGCGCCCGTCCTCGAGCACGAGGATCGCGGAACGTCTGCGGGTCACTTGACTGCCTTTCCGTCCAAAACCGTCGGCTCGCCGCGCAGGAAGGTCGCCACGATGCGACCCGGCAGCGTCATGCGGGCGTACGGGGTGTTGCGGCTGCGACTGGCCAGCTCCGCCGGCTCGATGGTGCGGCGGGCGGCCGGGTCGACCAGGGTCAGGTTGGCGGGCACGCCGGGCGCCGGGTCGAGGCCGTGCCCCTCCAGGCCGGCGATCCGGGCCGGGGTGCGCGACATCCGCTCGGCGATCAGGTCCCACTCGGGGCCGAGCACGTCGAGGGCGATGGACAGCGCCGTCTCCAGGCCGAGCATGCCCGGCCGGGCGTACGCCCACTCGCACTCCTTGTCCTCCACGGCGTGCGGGGCGTGGTCGGTGGCGACGATGTCGATCACGCCCTCGACCAGGGCGGCCCGCAGCGCGGCGATGTCGCTCGCGGTGCGCAGCGGCGGGTTGACCTTGTAGACCGGGTCGTAGGTCTCCGCCCGCTCGTCGGTGAGCAGCAGATGGTGCGGGGTCACCTCGGCGGTGACCCGGATGCCCCGGGCCTTGGCCTGGCGCAGCACCTCGACGCTGCCGGCGGTGGAGACGTGGCAGACGTGCAGCCGGCTGCCGACGTGCTCGGCGAGCAGCACGTCCCGGGCGATGATCGCCTCCTCGGCGACCGCCGGCCAGCCGGTCAGGCCGAGCCGGGTCGACACCTCGCCCTCGTGCATCTGCGCGCCCTCGGTGAGCCGGGGCTCCTCGGCGTGCTGGGCGATGACCCCGTCGAACGCCTTGACGTACTCCAGGGCCCGGCGCATCAGCTTCGGGTCGGCGACGCAGTGCCCGTCGTCGGAGAAGATCCGCACCCGGGCCGCCGAGTCGGCCATCGCGCCCAGCTCGGCGAGCTGCTCGCCGGCCAGACCGACGGTGACCGCGCCGATGGGCTGCACGTCGACCAGCCCGGCCTCCCGGCCGAGCCGCCAGACCTGCTCGACCACGCCGGCGGTGTCGGCGACCGGCGAGGTGTTGGCCATCGCGCAGACGGCGGTGTAGCCGCCGAGCGCCGCCGCCCGGGACCCGGACTCGACGGTCTCGGCGTCCTCCCGGCCGGGCTCGCGCAGGTGGGTGTGCAGGTCGACCAGGCCGGGCAGGGCGACCAGCCCGGTGCCGTCGACGACGGTGGCGTCCGGCGCGTCCAGCCCGGCGCCGACGGCCGCGACGACGCCGTCGCGGATCAGCAGGTCGGTCGGCGCGGCGCCGACGACGCTCACGTTGGAGATGAGGTACGAGCTCACCGGTTGTTCCCCCCGAGCAGCAGGTAGAGGACGGCCATCCGGACGGAGACGCCGTTGGCGACCTGTTCAACGATGGTGGAGCGGGGCGAGTCGGCGACCTCGGGCGTGATCTCCATGCCCCGGTTCATCGGGCCGGGGTGCATGACGATCGCGTGCTCGGGCAGCCGGCGCATCCGCGGGCCGTCCAGGCCGTAGCGGCGGGCGTACTCGCGGGCGGACGGGAAGTAGGAGTCGTTCATCCGCTCCCGCTGCACCCGCAGCATCATCACCACGTCCGACTGCGGCAGCACCGCGTCGAGGTCGTAGGAGACGTCGGTGCCGGGCGCGAGCGCCTGCGCGATGTGGACGGGGATCAGCGTCGGCGGCCCGACCAGGGTCACCTTGGCGCCGAGGGTGGACAGCAGCAGCACGTTGGAGCGGGCCACCCGGCTGTGCAGCACGTCCCCGACCACCGCGACCGACAGGCCGGCCAGCCGCCCCAGCCGGGAGCGCATCGTGTACGCGTCGAGCAGCGCCTGGGTGGGGTGCTCGTGGGTGCCGTCGCCGGCGTTGACCACCGAGCCGTCGACCCAGTCGGCGAGCCGGTGCGGGGCGCCGGAGGCGGGGTGCCGGACGACCACCGCGTCGGCGCCCATCGCCTGGAGGGTCAGCGCGGTGTCCTTCAGGCTCTCGCCCTTCGCCACGCTGGAGCCCTTGGCCGAGAAGTTGATCACGTCGGCGCTGAGCCGCTTCGCCGCCGCCTCGAACGAGATCCGGGTCCGGGTGGAGTCCTCGTAGAAGAGGTTCACCACGGTGCGACCCCGCAGGGCGGGCAGCTTCTTGACCTCCCGGCCGGCGACGGTGGCCATCTCGGCGGCGGTGTCCAGGATCTGGGTGGCCGTGGCGGCGTCGAGGTCGGCGCCGGAGAGCAGGTGCCTGATCATGAGGGGGTCCCCCCGTACAGCTTGACCTCGTCGGCGCCGTCGGTCTCCGCGAGGGTGACCTTCACGCTCTCCGCGAGGGAGGTCGGGATGTTCTTGCCGACGTAGTCGGCGCGGATCGGCAGCTCGCGGTGCCCGCGGTCGACCAGGACGGCGAGCTGGACGGACGCCGGGCGCCCCACGTCGTTGAGCGCGTCGAGCGCGGCCCGCACCGTACGGCCGGAGAAGAGCACGTCGTCGACGAGGATGACCCGCTTGCCGTCGATGCCGCCGGGCGGCACCTGGGTCGGCCCGACCGCGCGGGTGGCGTGCCGGCGCAGGTCGTCGCGGTAGAGGGTGATGTCGAGCACGCCGACCGGGACGGTCACGTCCTCGAAGGTGCTGATCCGGGCGGCGAGCCGCTTCGCGAGCGGGGCGCCCCGGGTGGGGATGCCGAGCAGGACGGTGTTCTCGGCGCCCTGGGTCTTCTCCAGGATCTGGTGGGCGATGCGGTCGACCACGCGCTGGACGTCGGCGCTGGCGAGGATCACCTTCACCGAGGGTTGTCGCGGCGGCGACGACTGGGCAGCCGGTGGGTAGGCCACGGCGGACCTCCTTCCCCGCCTCACGGGACGGGTCGTTAAAGGACGTCGGATGCCGGCGCCGGACCGCGAGCGGCCCGGACCGGGGCTTCACGCCACGTTACCAGTGGTCACCGCGCCGACCGCCGCCGGCCACTGACCCTCCAATCAGCCGACGAAACGGGACAACTCTCCCGACGGTCCCCAACGGTAGGGTCACGACCACTTGACCACGTGTCGCAATCCCCGTACCGTCACGCTCCGTAGCGATCGCTGGGAGAACCCGAGCAGCACTGGGAGTGTCCGAATGCCCTCTGAATACGCCAAGTCTCTGGGCGCCCGCCTGCGCTCCATCCGCCAGCAGCAGGGCCTGTCCCTGCAGGGCGTGGAGGAGAAGTCGAACGGGCGGTGGAAGGCGGTGGTGGTCGGTTCGTACGAGCGCGGCGACCGCGCCGTCACGGTGTCGCGCCTGGCCGAGCTGGCCGACTTCTACCGCGTTCCCGTCTCGGAGCTGCTGCCCGACGGCAGCGGGGTGCGCCACGAGCCCACCAGCAAGATCGTCCTGGACCTGGAGCGGCTCTACGACGAGGCCTCCGAGGACCTGGCCTACGTCGCCCGCTACGCGCGCGCCATCCAGCAGCAGCGCGGTGACTACAACGGGCGCGTGCTCTCGATCCGCGCCGACGACCTGCGCGCGCTCGCGATCGTCTACGACGCCTCGCCGTCCGGCCTGATCGAGCGGCTCACCGAGCACGGTGTGCTGGTCGCCGACCCGCGGGCGTTCTTCGCCTCCTGAGCCCGACCACGAGAAGGGGCCCGTGCCGTCCGGCACGGGCCCCTTCTGTCGTACGTGTCACACGGCCGCCGGCGGCGAGGACGCCGCGAGTGCCGGGAATGCTGCGGGCCGCCTCAGCGGGTGGCGTACTCGGCGATGCGGCCGAGGATCCCGTTGAGGAAGCGCGGGGAGTCGTCGGTCGACATCTGCCGGGCCAGCTCGACGGCCTCGCTGATCGCCACCGCGTCGTCGATCTCGTCGACGTAGAGCAGCTCGTAGACCGCGATGCGGGCCAGGTTGCGGTCGACCACGGGCATCCGGTCGAGCGTCCAGCCCTCGGCGTAGCTGGCGATCACCTCGTCGATCCGGTCGAGGTGCGCGGCCACCCCCTCGACCAGGCTGACCGCGTATCCCAGGTGCTCGGGCCGGGGCTTCTCGATCCGCTCGATGTAGCCGGCGAGCACCTCGACCGGCGGGCGGTCCCGCAGGTCGGCCTCGAAGAGCACGTCCAGCGCCCGCTTACGCGCCTTGCGGCGCGCGGGCATCTGCTGCTTGGGACCCTCGGCCATCAGGCGCGGCCGAGGTAACGGCCGTCGCGGGTGTCGACCTTGATCTTCTCGCCGGTGGTGATGAAGAGCGGGACCTGCACGGTCGCGCCGGTCTCGACGGTGGCCGGCTTGTTGCCGCCGGTCGACCGGTCGCCCTGCAGACCCGGCTCGGTGTAGGTGACCTCCAGCACGACGCTGGTCGGCAGCTCGATGTAGAGCGGGACGCTCTCGTGGGTGGCGACGGTCGCCTCGGCCTCGGGCAGCAGGTAGTTCGCCGCCTCGCCGACGGTGCCGCCGGGGACGGTGATCTGGTCAAACGTCTCCAGGTCCATGAAGACGTAGTCCTCGCCGTCGGCGTACAGATACTGCATCGTGCGCTTGTCCACGGTCGCGGTCTCGACCTTGGTGCCCGCGTTGAAGGTCTTGTCGACCACCTTGCCGGACAGCACGTTCTTCAGCGTGGTACGCACGAACGCACCACCCTTACCGGGCTTGACGTGCTGGAACTCGACGACGGCCCAGAGCTCTCCGTCGAGGTTGAGTACCAGGCCGTTCTTCAGGTCGTTGGTGGTGGCCATTTCCTGCCTTGATCATCAATTGGCGGACAGACCTGGCAAGTCTACTAGTTGCGCCGCGCGCCGCTGCCCGCCGTCTACCGGCGCCCGCCGCGTGCACCCCCGCCCCGCCTGCACCACCGGCCGTCTCCACCGCTCCACACCCGTGACTCTCCGCACATGGCGCTCGCCGGTCGGACACCCACCTCGCGCGCCCTTTGCTCTGCACCCACGGACGCACCGCTCACCCTGTGTGACACTCGTCGCGCAGCGGCCTCTTGCGGCCAACCGAAGACGCCCAGCTCAGGCCGCCGGTGCGCATGCGGGTGCAGAGCAAAGCGTCCGCGAGGCGTCCCACAGGCGCGAAGAGAGCAGTGACGGAGGGTGACGAGTGTCGAATGTCACTCATCGTGACGAATAGCCGGAGTCCGACCCCGGCTGGCCGATCCCCGCTTGCTCGCGGTCGTGCCGTCAGCGGTTTCGGTGGGCCAGGTGGTGCAGGGCCAGCCGGTAGCCGTCGACGCCGAGCCCGCAGATCACCCCGGTCGCGACCGCGGAGACCACGGAGTGGTGCCGGAACTCCTCCCGGGCGTGGATGTTGGAGATGTGCACCTCGACCAGCGGCCCGCGCAGCATCGCGCAGGCGTCCCGGACCGCGTACGAGTAGTGCGACCAGGCCGCCGGGTTGAGCACCACCGCGGCGCCCTCGTCGGCGGCGGCGTGCAGCCAGCCCAGCAACTCGTGCTCGGCGTCGGTCTGCCGGACGGTCACGTCCAGGCCGAGCTCGCGCCCGGTCGCCTCACAGAGCGCCACGAGGTCTGCGTAGCTGGTCGCGCCGTAGACGTCCGGCTGGCGGGTGCCGAGCCGGCCGAGGTTGGGGCCGTTGAGCACGTGGACCCTCACGCCGCGACCTCGCGGTAGGCCGCCTCCAGCAGGTCGTCCGCCGGGCCCTCGAGGATGGCGGGGCGGGCCAGCCCGTCCAGCACCACGAAGCGCAGTTGGCTGCCCCGGGCCTTCTTGTCCACCCGCATCGTGGCCAGCAGCCGGGGCCAGGCGTCGGCCGGGTAGCTGGTGGGCAGGCCCAGCGCCGCCATCGCCGTACGGTGCCGCTCCGCCGTGGCGGCGTCCAAGCGGCCGGCGAGCCGCGCCAGTTCACCGGCGTAAACCATGCCGACGGCCACCGCGTGCCCGTGCCGCCAGCGGTAGCCCTCCTCCTTCTCGATGGCGTGGGCGAGGGTGTGCCCGTAGTTGAGCACCTCCCGCACCCCCGACTCGCGCAGGTCGCCGGAGACCACGTCGGCCTTGACCCGGATCGCCCGCTCGATCAGCTCCCGCGTCACGGGGCCGGTCGGGTCGGTGGCCGCCGCCGGGTCCCGTTCCACCAGGTCGAGGATCACCGGGTCGGCGATGAACCCGCACTTGACCACCTCGGCGAGGCCGGCGGCGAGGTCGGCCGGGGGCAGGCTGTCCAGGGTCGCCAGGTCGGCGAGGACCCCGACCGGCGGGTGGAACGCGCCCACCAGGTTCTTCCCGGCCGAGGTGTTGATCCCGGTCTTGCCGCCCACCGCGGCGTCGACCATGCCCAGCAGTGAGGTCGCCACCGGCACCCAGCGCACGCCGCGCAGCCAGGAGGCCGCCACGAAGCCGGCCAGGTCGGTGACGGCGCCGCCGCCCACCCCGACCACCGCGTCGGTGCGGGTGAACCCGGCCTCGCCCAGCTTGTCCCAGCAGGCCGCGGCGACGTGGATGTGCTTGCCCGCCTCGGCGTCCGGCACCTCGATCGGCAGCGGCGCGACGCCGGCCGCGCGCAGCCGGTCGCCGATCGCGTCGGCCAGATCCTTGAGCGGGGGCGCGTGCAGCACCGCCACCCGGGTCGCGCCCGGCAGCAGGCCGGGCAGCGCGTCGAGCAGGTCGCGTCCCACCAGCACGTCGTACGGGCGCTCGCCGCCGACCGGGATCCGGGTCATTTCGTCCATCGCCGGCAGCCTAGTCCAGCCGTCCGGTCCCGGGCCGGGACTGTCCACGTGGTGGCCACCTGCCCCGCCGAAACCGCCGGCGCCGAGGCGACCGTCCCGCCGGCGGCCGGGTCAGCCCGGCGTCCGTCCGGCCCAACCGGCGAGCCGGCGGGCGTGCTCGGCCACCGCGGTACGCAGGGCGTCCGGGCTCGACACGGTGAACGGCCAGCCCAGCCCCGCGAGCAACTGGGCCATCCCGTCGAGGTTCTCCGCGCGGGCGCGCAACAGCACCCCGTCGGCGCTCTCCGTCAGCTCGGCCACGCTCGGCGGGACCCGGCGTCGGGCGGTCGCCAGGTCGGTCTCCAGCAGCACCTCGACGTGGTGGGCGTAGGGCACGCCGGCCAGCGAGCGGGTCACCTGGGCCACCGGGTCGAAGCCGTCGGGCACGACGAAGGTCTCGGTCCCCGTCTCCACCTCGCCGACGCGGTCCAGGCGGAACGTGCGTACCTCCCCGCGCAGGTGGTCGTGCCCCGTCACGTACCACCGGCCGGCGTGGAAGACCAGGCCGTACGGGTCGAGCTGCCGCCGGGAGGCTGCGCCGGACCAGGAGCGGTAGTCCAGCCGCACCCGGCGCCGGTGCCGGGCGGCCGCGCCGAGGGCGAGCAACGTCCCGGTCGCCGGCCGTGCCTCCGCCGTGGAGCGCCGCAGCGTGAAGCCGAGGTGCTCCTGCACGGCGGCGAGCCGGTCGCCCAGCGCGGACGGGAGCACCCGGCGGATCTTGGCCAGCGCGGTGGCGGTCGCCGGTTCCTCGGTGCCGAGCCCGAGCCGCTCGGCGGCGAGCAGCCCGAGCAGCACGGCCACCGCCTCGTCGTCGGTGAGCATCAGCGGCGGCAGCTTGTAGCCGGGGCGCAGCCGGTAGCCGCCGTGGCGACCCCGCTCGGCGGCCACCGGGATGCCCAGCTCGGCCAGCGTCGCCGCGTAACGCCGCACGGTGCGCTCGTCCACCGACAGCCGGCGGGCCAGCTCGGCCCCGGTGAGCCGGTGGTGGCTCTGGAGCAGCTCGAGCATGCCGAGCACCCTGGCGGCGGGATGTGACACGGGCCACTCCTTCAATCAGGGCGGAAAGCGTCCGGATTCGATCGTACGGTCTCCCGGAGCGACGACAGAGGGAGAAGGCAGATGGGGACGTTCGTGCTGGTTCCGGGCTTCTGGCTGGGTGGTTGGGCGTGGCGGGAGGTGACCGCGGCGCTGCGCGAGCGGGGCCACGAGGTGTACCCGGTGACGCTGACCGGGGTGGCCGAGCGCGCCCACCTGGCCGGCCCCGAGGTGGGCCTGGAGACGCACACCACCGACGTCGTCCGGCTGATCGAGGTGGAGGACCTGCACGACGTGGTCCTGGTGGGGCACTCCGGTGGCGGGCTGCCGGTGGCCCAGGCGGCGGAGCGCGTCCCGGACCGGATCGCCCGGGTGGTCTATGTGGAGAGCGGGCCGATGCCGGACGGCATGTCGCAGTTCGACGCCAACCCGCCGGAGGAGCAGGATCGGCTGCGCGCCCGGATCGGCGACGGCCACCTGCTGCCCCCGCCCGCGTGGGACCCGGCCGAGGACCCGGAGAACCTGGCCGGCCTGGACGACGCCGCGCTCGCGCTGCTGCGGCGGCGCGCCACCCCCCATCCGCTGCGCGCCGCCACCGACCCGGTGCGCCGCGCCGGCGGGCGCGCCGTGCCGACCGCGCTGGTGGCCAGCACCTTCCCGTTGGAGGTGGTGGAGGGCATGATCGCGCAGGGGCACCCGTTCTTCGCGGGGCTGGCCGGTGGCCAGTTGCACGCGCTGCCCACGGGGCACTGGCCGATGCTCAGCGAGCCGAAGGGCCTGGCCGACGTGCTCGACCGGATCGCCGGGAGCTGACCACAGCCTGAGCGGCCACACCGTGACGGTGGCACCCGGCCCGGGCGGACGGCGCACCCCGCGCGGCGGCGGTCCCCGCCCGCCGGATCCGGTCGCGGCGCACTCGTGACGTGCGCCGCGGCCGGCCGGTCGCTCAGTGCTTCAGCAGCGCCGCGACCTCGGCGGCGATCTCCTCCGGGGCCCGCCCGTCGGTGACCACGGTCGCGGTGGCCACCTCGGCGTAGAGCGGGCGGCGCTGGTCCAGCAGGTGCTTCAGCGTCGCCCTCGGGTTGATCGCCAGCAGCGGCCGGCCCGCCCCCAGCCCGACCCGCTTGACGGCGTCGGGCAGCTCCACGGACAGGTGCACCACGGGGTGCCCGACCAGAGCGGCGCGGTTCTCCTCGGCGAGGACCGCGCCGCCGCCGAGGGCCAGCACCCCCTCGCAGGAGGCCAGCGCCGCCGCCACCGCCGCCCGTTCGAGGGCACGGAAGTGGGCCTCCCCCTCGTCGATGAAGATCTCCGGGATCGGCTTGCCGGCGAGCCGCGCGATGTCCACGTCCGTGTCGCGGAACTCGACCCCGAGCAGCCCCGCGAGCGCCTGCCCGACGGTGGTCTTGCCGGAGCCCGGCGCCCCGACCAGCACGCAGACCGGCGCCATCAGCGGCACCGCCCGGCGCCCTCGCGCCCGACCGACCCGCCCGCGCTCACCGGATCACCAACGCGTCGAGGTAGCCGGCCAGGTTGCGGCGGATCTCGGCGACGGAGTCGCCGCCGAACTTCTCGGTGGCCGCCTCGGCCAGCACCAGCGCCACCATCGCCTCGGCGACGACCGCGGCGGCGGGCACCGCGCAGACGTCCGAGCGCTGGTTGATGGCGGTGGCCGGCTCGCCGGTGGTGACGTCCACCGTCGCCAGGGCCCGGTTCAGCGACGAGATCGGCTTCATCGCGGCCTTCACCCGCAGCGGCTCGCCGGTGGTGATGCCGCCCTCCAGCCCGCCGGCCCGGTCGGTGACCCTGCGTACGCCGGTGGCGGTGGGCACGATCTCGTCGTGCGCCTCGGAGCCGCGGGAGCGCGCCTGCTGCCAGCCGTCCCCGATCTCGACGCCCTTGATCGCCTGGATGGACATCAGCGCGGTGGCGAGCCGGGCGTCGAGCTTGCGGTCCCACTGCACGTGGCTGCCCAGACCCGGCGGCACCCCGTACGCCAGCACCTCGACGACGCCGCCCAGGGTGTCGGCGGCCTTCTTCGCGGCGTCGACCTCGGCGACCATCCGGGCGCTGGCCTCGGGGTCGAGGCAGCGCAGCGGGTCGGCGTCGATGTGGGCGGCGTCCTCGGGTGCCGGGCGCAGCCCGGGCTTGACGGCGACCGGGCCCAGCTCGACCACGTGGGAGACGATCTCGATGCCGAGCGCCTGCCGGACCAGCGCCTTGGCGACCGTGCCGACGGCGACCCGGGCGGCGGTCTCCCGGGCGCTGGCCCGCTCCAGGATCGGCCGGGCGTCGGTGTGGCCGTACTTCTGCATGCCGGCCAGGTCGGCGTGGCCCGGCCGGGGGCGGGTGAGCGGCGCGTTGCGGGCCTGACTGGCCAGCTCCGCGGGGTCGACCGGGTCGGCGGCCATCACGGTGCGCCACTTGGGCCACTCGGAGTTGCCGACCCGGATCGCGACCGGGCTGCCGAGGGTCACCCCGTGCCGGAGCCCGCCGATGATCTCGACCTCGTCCTGCTCGAACGACATCCGGGCGCCCCGGCCGTAGCCGAGCCGGCGCCGGGCCAGCTCACCGGCGATGTCCCCGGTGGTCACCTCGACGCCGGCGGGCACGCCCTCCAGCAACGCGACGAGGGCGGGACCGTGCGATTCCCCTGCAGTCAACCAGCGCAACACAGCGGTCAGTCTGTCACGCCCGGTGGCCGCCGCCGTGCGGTGCCCGCCGCGTCCCGCCCTGCGGACGCCGCCGTCCGCAGGGCGGCCGGCGCCCGATGCCGGGACAGGACGCTCGGGCGGGAACACCGACCCTGGCCCCTGGATGACCCGGGCGCGGGATCCGGCGTCGCCGGCCCGCCGGCTCAGATGCCCCGGCCGCGCCTGTGCAGGGTACGCAGCACCGCGTCGGCGCGGACCACCCGCCCGGCCACGGCGAGGGCGAGGTATGCCCGCGGCTCGCGCGGGTTGCGCCGGATGGTGTGCCGGGCCCACCGCATCGCGCCCCGCCGGTCGCCGGAGGCGGCCCGGGCGAAGGCGATCTGCCCGGCGACCCGCGCCTCGCCGGCCGGCTGCGTGCCGAACTCCGGGTAGCGCTCCAGCAGCCACTGCAACGCCTCGGAGATGGTGTCCCAGCGCTGCGCGAAGTAGGACCGCTTGTGCCACCGCACCAGCACGTACGGCGTGCGCAGGTTGACCAGCGGCGCGCTACGGGCGGCCCGGAGCAGGAACTCGTAGTCCTCCGCGTAGCTGCCCGGGATCTCCTCGTCGACCAGCCCGAACCCGTCCCGCAGCGCGGCGGCGCGGATCAGGAAGGTGGACGGGTGCAGCTCGGTCATCCGGTCGCGCAGCAGGTCGGCCAGGGTGACCGAGTCCTTCGGCAGCGTCCGGTCGACGGTGTGGCCGTCGTAGCTGACCCGGATGCCGCAGCTGACGAACTCCGCGTCGGGGGCGGCGGCGAGCGCCTCGACCTGGGCCCGCAGCTTGCCGGGGAGCCACTCGTCGTCGTCGTCGCAGAACGCGACCAGCTCCCCGGTGGCCGCCAGGATGCCCGAGTTGCGGGCGCCGGCCAGGCCGGGGGTGCGCTCGTTGCGGATCACCCGCACCAGGCGGTCCGGGCGGGACAGCTCGGCCAGCGAGCCGTCCGGCTCGGACCGGTCGTACACGACCACCACCTCGACCTGGCCGGGATGGTCCTGGTCGAGGACGGCCCGCACCGCGGCCCGGAGCAGCTCGGGCCGGTCCCGGGTCGGCACCACCACGCTGACGCTCGGGTGTCCGGTCATCGTCGTTCTCCGTTCCGGTCCGGCCGTGCCCACGGCCGCCACCTCGCCCGCTGCCGTCGTCCGGTCGACGCGGCCACCAGTTCCTCCACGATCCGCCCCACCTGCTCCACCGCGGCGCGGCGCGCCTCGGACGCGGCCGGGTCGGCCGCGACGGCGAACCGGGACGGGTCCGCCAGCCCCGCGGTGAGCGCCGCGAACAGCGCCTCCCGGGTCTCGGCCAGCGCCACCATGCCGGCCGCGCCCAGGCGGCGGGCGAAGAGCTGCTGGTGGTCGTCGACGTGCTCGCCCCGCGTCGGGTCCCGGGGCACCACGATCGGCAGGTGACCGTGCCGGCGGGCCTCCAGGATGGTGGCCGGCCCGCCGTGGCAGACCACCAGGTCGGCCTCGGCCATGGCGGTCTGGAGCTCGTCGTGGCCGAGGAACGGCACCGCCCCGGGCACGCCGGGCGCCCGGGTGTGTCCGTGCTGGACGGTCAGGCCGACGTCCTCGGCGACGCCGGGATGCCACTCCTCCAGCCAGCCGACCAGCCGGCCGAACGGGTGCTTGTCGGTGCCGACGGCGACCAGCAGCCGGGCGCGGGCGACGTCGTCGTGGTCGCGGGGTCGGGGCACCCGGTCCGCCTGCGACGGCCGGGGACGGCCGGGGGCGACCCGGTACGCGGGGGCGGTTCCGGTGCTCTCGGCGGTCACAGCAGGGTCCCCACGACGGTGGCCTCCGGGTACTGGCGGCGCTGCTCGTCCCACTGCACGAGCATCGCGGACAGGAACGGGCGGCAGAGCCGGGCGGTCAGGGTCGGGGTGTCGATCCGGTCGTACACCTCGATGTAGACGGTCGGGATGCGGCGCAGCCGGGCCAGCACCACGAACGGCACGGCGACCCCGGCGCCGGTGGTCACCACGGCGGCGACCCGGCGCGACCGCAGCACCCGCCAGGCGAGGACGGCGTTGCGCAGCAGATTCGGCACGTTGCGGGTGGTCGGGTGGTGCGCCGGGACCAACTCCTCGCCGGCGAGCAGCGAGACCGCCTCGGGCGTGTCGAAGGTGACCCAGCAGCGGCGCCAGCGTTCGTACCACGGCCGCAGGGCGAGCAGTTGGGCCAGGTGGCCGCCGCTGGAGCCCACCAGGAGCAGGACTCCGGGATCGCCGGCGTCCTCGATTGTCGTTTCCACGCGACTCCCCACAAAGTTCGCTTGGAGTTTCGGTCGGCGCCACGCGCCAGCAGATCACAGGTCCTCCGCCGGTGAAATAGGACGACCGGGCGACGATCGATCTCCACCGGCGGCGGAACGGGTGCGCCGCGCCGACCAGTCAGCCATCGACCGTCGTCACGACCTGGAGTTTCTCCGTCACCGTCCGCATCGGAGGGTCGGTTCCGGCTCTCGTCGGATCGGGCGGATCAGCCGCTATGTCGTTTCTCGACGACGTCCAGCAGGGCGGGATGCAGCGCGGCGTTCCAGCCCGCGCCGGCGTCGGCGAGCCGCCACGTACGCAGCCACATCTCCAGCAGGTAGCCGTCGGCCACCAGCCGGCGCGCCGCCGGCCCGAGCCCCAGCCCGCCGCCGTGGTGGTCGAGGTGCGCGTCGACGGCCCGCGCCGCCGTCGCCGCCGGCTCGCCCCGCAGCACCAGAGCACGCTGGAACGCGTCGTGCGCCAGGTCGAAGCCCACCGGCACGTCCGGCCCACTGTGCTCCCAGTCCCAGGCGACCAGGCGGCCGGCGTGCACGCCCAGGTTCCACGGCACCCAGTCGCCGTGCCAGTGCCCGAACTCGACGGCCGTGTCCCCGTGCCGACGGGCCAGCGCGGCCACGGCGGCGACCGCCCGGGCCCCGTCGGGCGTGCCGGCGGCGGCCCGCTGCGCGTCGGCGGCGAGCCGGGCCAGGAAGGCCGACCCGGCCAACGGGCGCGGCGGCGCCGGCGGGCGGCCCCGGCGGGCCACCGCGAGCAGCGCCGCCAGCCGCGGCGGATCGCCGGCCGGCACCCCCCGCACCTCGGGCGGCAGCGGCTCGACCAGCGCGATGGCCTGCTCGGCCGCGGTCACCTCGGCCAGCAGCCGGGGCGCCGCCGGGTGGTCGGGCGTCCCGGCCACCGCCGGCAGCTCGCGCAGGGCCGCCGCCTCGGCGGTCACCAACGCCCGGGTGGCGCCGTTCCAGCCGATCTTGGCGTAGCCGAGGGGCCGGCCGGCCGGGTCGAACAGTTGCAGGGTGGGCTTGTGGTTCGGGTCCGGCGGGCGGACGCCGCAGGCCGCGTACACCGACGGGCCGCCGAGCGCGCCGGCCAGCCGCCCCGCCAGCAGCACCTCGTCGGCGGCGAGCCCGTCGGGCAGCGACACGGTGAGCCGCGGGAACGGGGCCAGGTCGACCGCGCCGACCCGGGCGAGGCCGCCGAGCGCGGCCCGCACCGCCCGCACCTTCGGCGGGCGCAACGCGTTGTACGCCAGCAGCGAGGCGGCCGTGGCCCGGGGCGCGCCGAGCGGCAGCAGGAACCGGGCCCGGGCGACCGACGGGACGACCGCGTACCGGGCGACGGCGCGGTGGCCGGGCGGCGGGGGGCCGTCCACGGTCAGGGCGAGCCGCTCGTCGCCGAACACCGCCCGGGTGACCCAGCCCAGCCCGTCCGTCCGGGACCGGGGATCGGCCGGCGCGGCGACCCGCGCCGTCACGCGGCCTGGTCCGGCCAGTCGAGGTCCAGCCCCAGCCGCTGCCGCAACGCGTCGTTGTACGGGCGGTAGTACTCGGTCAGTTCGGCGCGCACCACCGGCTCCAGGGGCGCCGAGCGGCGGTCGTTGTAGACCTTGAAGTCGGGCAGGTCGTGCGGGGGCAGGCCGAGGAAGTCCAGCGTGCGGCGGTAGGTGGACCGGGCGTCGCGGTAGAGGTCCTCGCTGGGCAGGAAGAGGATCTGCTCCCGGTCGAACCGTTCCAGCCACGGCTCCAGGTGCTCCAGGTAGCGGCCCCGGGCGCGGTAGGTGTACCAGTCGTACGGCTCGCTGAAGTATTCCGGCTCCGCGATCAGCCGCTCCCGCTCCCCCGCCGTGCGCTCCTCCTCGGCGGCGAGCGCGGCGGCGAAGTCGAGCGGCTCGATGCCGTGCGTCCGCCGCTCCTTCCAGTGCGAGTACGCCCGCTCCACCGGGTCGCGCAGCAGCACGATCAGCCGCACCGACGGCATCAGCGCGGCGACCCGCTGGGCGGCGAGGGGGTGGAACATGTAGAGCGGCGCCGCCTCGCCGACCCGGACCGGCCCGCCGTGCCGCCTCTCCAGCGCCTCCCGCTGCCGCTGCGTCGGGAAGTGCGACCGGTACCAGGCCTCGCCGCGCCGCCAGTGCTCCTCGAAGTAGTGCGCGGACTTCGTGTTCCAGGCCGGGAAGAGCCGGGGCACCAGCGGGTGCTGGATGAGGTAGTTCCACAGCGACGTCGTGCCGCCCCGCTTGGTGCCGATGATGAGGAAGTCCGGCAGCGGCCGCCGGTCGCTGGTGCGCACCCCGTAGTCGACGAGGGACTCCTTCACCCGGTTCGTCACCTGGGTCGGGACGAGCTGCTTCACCCGGTCACGGATGGACGGCACGACGGACCTCACCTGCCCTTCGACTCCTCCGGGGCGGGCCCGGCGACGGCCGGGGCCGCCTCCTGCCGCCCACGGATCTGCACCATGGTCACCCGGATGCCGCGTCGCACCCGGGGCAACGTCAGCAAGCCGACGCAGCCGGCGGCCAGCACGCCCACCGCCACCGCCAGCCCGCCGATCCCCCGCCCGCCGGCCAGCACCCCAACCGTCGCCGCGAACCCGACCCCGGCGACGGTGGTCGCCCCGGCCCGCAGCATCGCCGCGTCGACCAGCGGCTGGCCGACCACGACCCGGGCGCAGCACGCCGCGGTGAGGTTCTCGGTGGCGATGCCGAGCGCCCAGGCCAGGGCCGCGCCGGTCGCGCCGTGCGCCGGGATCAGCCACAGGCCGAGGGAGACGGTGACCAGCAGCCCGGCCAGCGTGGCGGCCAGGTGCAGGCCGCTGCGGCCGCCCATGAGCAGCAGGCTCTGCACGTTGCCGACCCCGGTGTTGACCAGCATGGCCAGCGCGAGCACGGTCATCGCGGGAGCGCCGGCGGTGAACTCCGGTCCGAAGAGCTGGAGGAACGCCAGGCCGAAGACGGCGAGCAGCAGGTAGACCGGCCAGGACAGCACCAGCCCCCAGGTGGTCAACTGCCGGTGCACGGCGGCCGCCGCACCCCGCTCCCCCCGCCCGAGCAGCCGGGACAGCTGCGGCGACACCGCCACCCGCAGCCCCTGCATGGCCAGTTGGCCGGCGAGGATGTAGCGGCCGACGGCGCCGAACACGCCGGCGTCGGCCGGGCCGGCCAGCACCGAGGTGAGCAGCACGCCCACCCACATGTTGCCGGCGTCGATCGCCGCGGAGGCGGCGCGGGGCAGGGCGAACCGCCAGAAGGCCGACCAGTCGGCGCGCCGCGGCCGCAGCAGCGCGCCCCGGCCGATGCCGAGTGGGCCCGCGACGAGCGTCAGGCAGGCCAACAGGGCGAGCGCCGCCGGGACCAGCCAGCCGGTCATGCCGGCGAGCAGGCCGCCGCCGGCGAGCACCGCCGCGCCGACCAGCACCGGCCGCGCCACCGGCAGTAGGAAGAACTGCACCCCGACGTACGCCCGGATGGGGCGGACGCAGCGCAGCGCGGCGAGCAGCAGCGTCATCGCCACCACCACCGGCACCGCGGCGAAACTGGCCGCCAGCAGGGCCGTTCCGTCGGCGTCGGATCCGTCGAGGAGGCGCGGGGCGAGCGCGTCCGCGGTGAGCACCCCGGCCACGGCGACGAGGACCGCGGCCAGCAGCGGCGGCAACAGCGCCACCGGCAGCACCCGGGCGGCGTCGCCGCCGGTGCCGGAGCGGCGGCGGGGCAGCGCCCACATCAGCCCGGTCTCGGTGCCGAGGGTGCAGACGGCGGTGGCGACGGTGACCACGCCGATCGCGGCGAAGAACGCGCCGGAGCCGACCGTGCCGTAGCCGCGGGTGATGACGACCGCGAGCAGGAAGCCGAAGAGGCCGCTGGTGGCCGCGCCGACCAGCCCGGCGGCCCCGCTGCGGGCGCTGCGCCGGGTCTCCGTGTCGTCGGCCGGCGGGCCGGCGGGGGCGACGGCGCCGGCCGGCGGGCGGGTGGCGGCGGTCATGCCGGCACCGCCCCCGGGCCGACCGGGCGGGGGTGGTGCGGCCGGACGGACGCCTCCCGCTCGGTGAGCACCATCGCGAAGGCGACGGCGAAGAAGGCGACCGCGAGGTTCTGGTTGGCCATGCCGTAGAACGGGATCTGTACCAGGCAGATCACCGGCACCACGGACAGCCACTGCCCGGCGGCCGACGTGGCGCGGGCACAGATCAACGCGGCGACGACGAACCAGGCGAGGAAGCACAGCAGCGCGGGGACGCCGTGGCTGAACAGCACCATCCACAGCTGCCCCTGGGTGCCGATGGGCGCCTGGGCCGTGACGGTGTCCACGTTGACCGGCGCGCCGTAGCCGAGCCACGGCGACTCCTTCACCCGACGGATCACCTCGACGTAGAGCGAGAGCCGGTCGGTGTTCGTGTCGCTGGACTCGACGCGGTTGCCGATCAGCTCGGCGATCGGGATGAACAGGGTGGCGACGCCGCCGATGACCACCACGCCGACGATCGACGCGGCCACCCGGACGTTGCCGCGCAGGGCGGCCCGGACGCCGAGCACCGCGAGGCCGGCGCCGATGCTGAGGAACATCGCCCGGTTGAGCGTGAGGAAGGCCGGGACCAGCGACAGCGGCAGCGACGCCAGCAGCGCCCAGCGCAGCGCGCCGCGCCGGCGCAGCATGGTGAAGGCGACCACGCAGGGCAGGGTCATCGCGTACGCGCTGCCGAAGTTGTTCGTGTACGCGAACGGCGCGGCCGGCCGGTAGATCGGGTTCAGTGACCGCTCGCTGTACTCGGCGGTGCTCAGGTGGACCATGTCCCGGATGAACGGGGTGCGGGCCACGCCGCCGGGGAGCAGCACCTCCACCGGGGTGGTCAGCGCGAACCGGGGCGCCAGCACGCCCAGCCAGCCGAGCGCGACCAGCGCGAACCAGAACGCGCAGAGCGGCACGAGCACCGCGACCAGGTCGGCGCGTTCCCGGGCGACCGCGTAGACGTAGACGCCGACCACGAGCGCGGTGACGTAGAAGGCGAGCCGCAGGCCGAAGGTCAGCACCGAGGCCGGCGACTGGAGCTGGGTGGCGCTGACCAGGACGACGGCCAGGAACAGCAGCCAGATCCCGGCGGCCGGGGGCAGCGGCACCCGTCCCCGGATCACCAGCAGCGCGAACAGCAGCGCGCCGAGCAACGGCCAGCCGAGATAGAACGCGCCGGTCAGCCACCAGAGCGGCACCAGGCCGAACATCGCCGCCAGCGGCCACAGCGGCAGCCGGGGCGGGGCCGGCGGCTGCGGCGGCGGGGCGGCGCCGTCCGGGCCGCCGGCCGGCTCGCTCGTGGCCGGCGCGCGGGTGACGGGCACGGCTCAGCCCCGGCCGCTGCGGGTCAGCACGAAGCCGAGCGGGTTGACCCCGGCGGCGCGCAGCCGCTCCACGAGCCGGCGCAGGTCGTTCTGCCGGGTGCGGTCGCGCTCGACCACCACCACCGCCGTGCCCTGCCGGGCGACGGCGACGCCGCGCTCGTCGGACTCGGCCGGCGGGGCGTTGAACAGCACGAGGCCGTGGTCGGCGCCCTGCCGCCAGGTGCCGAACCGGACGCTGCCCGCGCCCACGGTCACCGGGTCGGCGCCCGTCACCCGGCTGTTCCCGCCGCTCGCCGAGGAGGCGACCCGGGGCAGGGTGAGCGTGGCGTCCGGGTCGGTGGACGGGCGCGCGCCGGGCGGGTGCGGCGACGGGCGGCGGGCCGCGGGCGGCACGTCCCCGCCGGTGGCCGCGTCCGCGGAGCCGGCCGGGCGGGGCTTGGGGAGGGCGGGACGGGACGGGTCGGCCGCGGCGGGCAGCCGCTCCCGGTCGGCGAGCACCGTGTCGCGCAGCCGGTCGGCGCGGCCGCTGTCGTCGGCGACGAAGACCTCCCGGCCGACCGCCGCCAGGGCCACCGCCAGCCCGGCGGTGATGGCCGTCGCGTCCTCCTCGCGGGAGGTCAGCAGCGACACCCGGGCGGGCTGGCGCACCCGCTCGGCGATGGCCATCGCCACGTACCGGATGTCGGCATCGACCGCCTCCTTGCGACCGCGCCACCCGCGGCTGCGCACCGTGCCGAGCAGCGGCAGGCCGGTGGCGTCGCGCCCGTCGTCCACCGACCGGATCCGCCGGTCGACGGACTCCCAGGCGTACGCCAGCACCACGCCGAGCAGCGTCCCGCCGAGCAGGCCGGCGAGCACGTAGAGCGGGCGGTTCCCGGCGGAGGAGGCCAGGGCCCGCTCGGCGGTCTGGGTGACCCAGCCGGGGCTGACGTCGACGGCGGCGATCTCCGTACGCGCCGCGTTGAGCTGGGTGAGCTGGTTGTTGATGCCGGCCAGCTCGGTCACCGCCGCGTCGACGGCGCCCTCCCGGGCGTTGTTGACCCGCTTCTGCAGGGCGGCCTGCTGGGCGGCCACCTTGCTGATGCTCTCGTCGTACGAGCGCAGCATCTCCGCCCGCTGCTTCTCGTACATCGCCCGGCGCACGTCCAGGTAGGTCCGGGCGGCCAGGTTGACACTCTCCACCGCCTGCTCGGCCGTGGGGGCCGAGTAGACGAAGCGCAGGATCTGCCCGCCGGTGGGCACCTCCACCTCCAGGGCGTCGCGCACCTCGCGCGGGTCCAGCCCGCCCGCATCGGCGAGCCGCTGCACCACCTCGGTGCCGGTGGCGATGCCGCTCTCCACGTTCATGTTCACCGCCCGGTCGGCGTTGGCCCCGCTGGGCGTGAACGCGTCCGTGACGACGGGACGGACCGCCACGACCGCGCTGGCGGTCACCGCGGCGGGGACGAGGAGCACGTAGCCGAGCGCGGCGGCCAGGCCGACCGCGGCGACGGCCGCCACCAGCCGGATCCGGTGCAGCGGGACGCGGAGCAGGTCGGTCAGCGTGACGGTGCGGCCCGCCCCGCCGCCGGTGGGGACGTCGGCGGACCAGGAAGCGGGAGGAACATCAGTCATGGAACTTCTTCACCGTCTGTTGTGGATTTCCGGCGACCACGACCCGCGGTGGCACGTCCGTACGGACCACCGTGGCGGCGCCCACGACGCTGTCCCGGCCGATGCGTACGCCCTTCATCACCAGGGCGTGCGCCCCGATCCACACGTTGTCCTCGATCGTGATCGGGGCGCGGGTGGCCGGGACGGGCGGGTCGTGCCGCTGCTCGGGCGGCAGGTTGTGGAAGTCGTTGTCCAGCAGCTCGCAGTCCGAGAGCAGGCACCGGTCGCCGATCGTGACCGACGTCCAGGTGCCGATCCAGGTCGCGTTCAGCAGGCAGTCGGCGCCGACCGTCACCTCGCCGGGGCCGGCGAAGCGGACCAGCTTGTTCACCCGGGTGCGGTCGCCGATGCTCACCCGTACGCCCCGGCGCAGCCGGATCCGGCCGCGGATCTCCACGCCCCGGCCCAGCCTCAACCGGGGGTAGCGCAGCCGGTACCAGCCGCGCTTGACCGCGAAGACGACCCGCACCGGGAGCCCTCGGCGGATGCCACCCGCGCCGACCAACGACCCTCCCCACGTCGTGGGGCCGGCGACGGCTGATCCGTCACCGGCCCAACGTGAACAATCTACCGACGTCCCGTTACGAACGGTCGACCCTCACTGCACGGAGAAGAACGTCGACGGGGTCGACCACGTCACCCCGGCGATCGCCGGGGAGATCACCGTCGCCGCCGCACCGTCGACCGCCGTGGCGGCCGTCGGGTCGAACGGCACGCTGCGCAGCGTCCCGTCGGTGCCGCCGTACACGATCCTGCCGCCGACCCAGGCCATGCCGCGCACGGTCGACCAGGTGACGCCGGTGGTGGGCAGGGTGAACTCGGTGGCGCCGAGGTAGTTGCCGTCGATCTCGAAGTAGCGGTAGTAGAGGCCGCTGGCGCCCGTCCGGGTGTAGTAGAGGCGACCGTCGAGATAGAACGCGCCGGTCATCGCCGCCGGGTTGAACCAGTCGTTGTAGCCGGACGCCTCCCACGGCACGCCGATCGCGCCGCCGTTGAACATCGAGATGTCGATCCGGCTGCCGGTGGGGGTGCCGGCGACCGCGTGCGACCAGTAGATCCGGTCGGCCACCCGCCAGGTCGCGCCGGCCGCCGTGTAGTTCGGCTGGCTGACGGTGGTCGGGGCGCCGACCGCGGTGCCGTCGAACGGGACCTTCGCCAGCTCGCCGGGCCCGGTGCCGACGTAGAGGTTGCCGGTGGTCGCGGTCGGCGGGTTCTTCGGGGTGATGGTGCGCCCGCCGGCCAGCGGGAACATGCCGAGCCGGCCGTGGTACTCGTTGCCCATGCCGTCCGAGTTGTGGCCGAAGTAGAGGCCGTCGCTGCCGCGCCAGAGCACCGGCACCGAGGAGCCCCAGTTGCTGGTGCCGGCCGGCATCGACGCGCTGCCGCTGCGGCGGGGGTTCCAGTTCACCGGCATGCCGGTGGCCGGGGTGACCGCGGCGATGCCGAGCCGGTCGATCGCGCCGGCACCGGCCCGGTCGCTGGCGTTCGGGTTGTTCAGCCAGCGGAAGTGCCCGCCGAGGTAGATGACGTTGTCGGCGACCTCGACGGAGGTGATGGTGTCGTTGCCGGTGTAGTCGACCCAGGTGCCGAGCTGGCCGGCGCCCCGGGCCGCGGTCTCGAACCGCACCAGCGCGTCGCAGTACGCGGCCGGCCAGCCCGCGCCGCCGTTGGTGCCGACGACGAACCAGCTGCTGTCGGCGCCGAACTTGATGTCCTGCACGTAGTGCACGAAGGTCGCCGGCGACGCGCACGGCGGCACGAACTTCTCGGTGCTCCAGTCGAGCAGGGTCGGCGTGCCGGACAGGTCGACCAGCGCCATCTGGTTGCGCGGCAGGTCGTTGACGTACATGAAGTTGCCGCCGACGGCCAGGGTGGCGCCGTCGGGGGCGACGTCGATGGTCCAGACGTACGAGGTGGTGTCGTGGCGCCCGACGGTGGCGTTGACGTTGAAGGTCGGGTCGATCGCGCCGGTGGTGGCGTTGAGCCGGCCCAGGCCGGCGTGCGCCGTGCCGTTGAGCCAGTTGAACGCGCCGGCCACGTAGAGGTGGTTGCCGTACAGGGCCAGGTCGCGGACGGTGCCACCGTCGGAGCGGCCGACCCAGCTGTCGACGATCGCGCCGGTGGCCGGGTCGAGCGCCACCAGGTTCTTACGCGAGACGCCGTTGACGGTCTTGAACGCGCCGCCGACGATCAGCGTGCCGCCGGGCCCGGCGACGAGCGTGTTGACCGCGCCGTCGAGCACCGGCAGGAAGGCGGTGGAGATCGTCCCGGTGGCCCGGTCGTACGCGAAGAGGTAGCGCTGCGTCGTCCACGCCGCGCTGGCGGTCTGCCGGATCTGGGTGAAGCTGCCGCCGACGTACACCATGGAGCCGACCTGCGCGAAGGCGCGGGTCTCGCCGTCCCTGGCGTGGGGGGTGACGTCGGCGGGGTTCGCCGAGACCAGGGTCGCCGGTTCGGGGGCCGGCACCACGGCGGCGGAGGTCCCGGTGGGAACGGCCAGCACGGCGGCGACGGTCACCAGCGCGACCACCCCCGCCCGGGTGCGGAATCCGGCGGATCGCCGGAAGCGCGGGATTTCGGGCACGCTACGCCTCCAAGGTGGAAGAAGACCCGCGTAGCGTGCCTCGCCCACCCCGCTCGGCGATATCCGCCGATTGGGCGGTCAGTGCCTCCGCAAGCGACAGACCGTGTGTTCTGTCGGATGTCCGACTCTTCCGGTCGTCCGCCGGCCTGTGCCGGCGGTCAGCGGATCCCTCCGGTGGGCTGCCGCAGGTAGCTGTCGCGACCGGCGCGGGCGAACCCGGCCACCGCCGAGGCGTCGTGGTTCATCGTCATGTCGCACGTGCTCGTCCGGCGGGTCATCCCGGCGGAGTTGAAGTAGATCGCGGCCTTGATCTTCGGATGCGCCTTGAGCGCCGCCGGGAACTCCTCGAACCAGCGCCGCTTGGCGTCCGGGTCGGCCGCGTTGAAGTTGGTGCCGAACTCGGCGAGCATCCGCGGCTTGCCGACGCCGAGGCGGTGCTCGTCCAGCCAGCGGTAGAAGCCGCCGATGGTGGTGGCGGGGCTCTTCCACACCGTGCTGCCGTTGCAGACGTGGAAGTTGTACGGGTCGTAGCCCACCCAGTCGACGTACCGGTCGCCGGGGTAGAGGGCGGCGTACCGGTCGTAGTGGCCGGACCAGCCCATCATCGTCCACACCCAGACGGCGTTGTGGGCGCCCGCCGCGGCGAACCGGTCGTGCACGTGCCGCCAGGCGCGGACGAAGTCGGCGTCGCTGCCCTTCGCCGGCTCGTCCTCCGGCTCGTGGTCGAAGCCCATGAAGACCGGCACGCCGGTGTCGCGGATCCGTCCGGCGACCGCGTCGATGGTGGCGTCGTAGCGGCCACTGTAGACGTCTCGCCAGGTCAGCGCGGTGCCGGAGGAGAAGATGCGGGACTCCCAGGCGAAGAACATCAGCCGGCCCTCGCGCATCTGCTGCCGCTGGTAGGCGTCCGGGAACGCGCCGTTGCTGCCGGTGCCGGAGAAGTCGTGGTAGCGGTGCACGATGTCGAACTTCCGCCCGACCTGCGCCTCGACCTCGGCGACCGCCGCCCCGTGGTCCCACCCGTCGGCAGCGCCGGCCGGGGAGTACATCCCCCACCAGGCGCCGCACGACGGGACCAGCTTGCCCGACACCTCGCCGCACCGCCCGGTGCCGCCGGACGGGCTCGCCGACGGGCCCGGCGTGGCACGGGTCGGGCTGGCGCTGGGGGTCGGCCGTGGCGCGGGCGTGGGCGCCACGGTCCGGCTCGGCGAGGGCGCGGCGCTGGTCACCACCGGCGTGGGCGGGGTGCCGACGTCGTAGCGGATCTCCAGGCGCGGGCGCAGGTCGGGGTTGCGGTTCTCCGTCGACGCCCAGTAGATCCGCGTTTCCAGGCCGGTCTGGGCCAGCGAGACCGTCCAGGTGCCGTTCCCCCTGACGAGGGCCGAGACGTCCCACTCGTTGAAGCCCGCCGCCACCGGGGACACGGCGTCCAGGGCCGGGCCCGGCGGCGTCGGCGCCGGGCGCGCCGTGGCGGCGTCGACCGTGGACGCGTGCGCGGTCACCGCCGCGGGGAACTTCCGCCAGGCGTGCACCCGCAGCGTGGCCCTGACGTTGACGGCGGACGCCGGCAGGCTGGTCACCGCGAACCGGATGACCGCCTCCCGAGCCCCGCGCGGGTTGCCGTCGCAGCGGGCCGCGCAGGTCGCCAGCGTGGTCTTCGCGCCGTTGTCGCCGTCCTGCGGCACGGTCGTCGCCGTGGTGTCCGCCATCGCCCGGATCGACACGTCGTCGGCGGCCAGCAGCGGCACCGTGGTGGCGGCGATGCCGGCGACCACGGTGGTGCCGACGAGGCCGAGCAGCACGACCTTGCGCCGAGGGCCGTGGTGCCGGGTGCGGCGGTGCAGTCCGTGCCTGCTCAATGAACACTCCCTGTGTCTCGGGCGGTGACGCTCAGCAGCGTATCCACGACCACAACCCGGCGTGGGCAGGACAGCGGGACGTAAGCGCGTCTTAACCGTCGCCTAAGGATGCCCTGGACAACCACAGGGGACGGTCCCCTCCGGCGGGGACGGTCAGGCGGCGCGGGCGGCGGCCAGCGCGGCGGCCATCGCCGCCCGGGGCGCGGCGACGCCGGTGAAGTGTTCGAACTGGCCCACCGCCTGGGCCAGGAGCAGGTCGAGCCCGGAGACGATCCGGCAGCCGGCGGCCCGCGCCGACGCCGCGAGGGGGGTCGGCCACGGGTCGTAGAGCGCGTCGAAGAGCACCGAACCGGTCCGCCAGGCGGCCGTCGCGGCGAGCGGGTCGGCGACCCCCCTTGGCACCGTCGCGATGACCACGTCGACGTCGAGGTGGGTCGCCGCGTCGTCCCACGCCTCCGCGCGCATCGGCACATCGACGGCGCGGGCCACCGGGCGCAGCTCCTCGACCGCCGCCGGGCGGCGGGCCACCACGGTCACCGCGCGGGCGTCCAGCCGCCCCGCCGCCGCCACCGCCGCCCGCGCCGTGCCGCCCGCGCCCAGCACGGTCACCGTCGCGCCGGGGCGCACCCCGGCGTCGGTGAGCACCTCGACCATGCCGACGACGTCGGTGTTGTCGGCGTACCAGGAGCCGTCTTGGCGGCGTACCAGCGTGTTGGCGGCGCCCACGGCGGCGGCGACCGGCGACACCTCGTCGGCCACCGCGAGCGCCGCCTCCTTGCCCGGCATCGTCACCGACAGCCCGGCCCACTCCGGGCCCAGGCCGGCGACCACGTCCGGCAGCTCCGCCGCCGCGCACTCGATCCGGGTGTACGACCACCCGGTCAGCCCCGCGGCGGCGTAGCCGGCGTTGTGGATCACCGGGGAGAGGGAGTGCGCGATCGGCTTGCCGAGCACCCCCGCCCGCCGTTCGACCGTCATCAGATGATCCCGGCCTCCCGGGCCTTGGCCTCGTTCTTCAACTGCTCCTCGTAGGTCTCGGCGAAGGCCGAGTGCCCCTCCTTGTCGATCGCCACGAAGAAGAGCCACTTGCCGTCCGGCGGGTCCATCGCGCCTTCCATGGCCTGCTTGCCCGGGTTGTTGATCGGGGTGGGCACCAGGCCCTTCAGCTTGCGGTTGTACGGGTTCTTCGAGTTGTCCAGGTCGGCTGCGGTCATCTGGGCGGAGGTCTTGGTCTTCTGCCCGGTCAGCTCCAGGTAGTAGTTGACCGTGACGTCCATCTCAAGACAGTTGCACTGGAAGTCGCCGAAGACCCGGTTGTAGGCCACCCGGGCGACCTTGCCCAGGTCGTCCTTGTTCCCCGCCTCGGCCTGGGCCAGCGACGCGACGATCAGCGCCTCGTACGGGCTGATGCCGCCGCGCTCCTTCTGCACCCGGTCGGCGAACTGCATCTCCTCGGTGACGGCGAGGAAGTTCTCGACCATCAGCGTCAGGATGGTCTCCGCGGTCGCCTTCGGCGGGATCTCGTAGGTGTCGGGGTAGAGGAAGCCCTCGATCGACGGCTTGACCTTCTTGCCGTCGGTGCGCTTGAACCACCAGTCCGGCACGCCGAGCGCGAGCGGGTCCTTCGCCGCCTCCTCGAACTCCTTCACCGGGATCTTGGTCTCCTTGGAGAGCAGCTGGTAGACGTTCTTCGCCGTCCGGCCCTCCGGGATGGTGACCCCGTTGACGATCCGGTTCTTCAGGTCGAGCATCGCGGTGACCGCGCTCTCGCCGCTCATCTGCTTGCGCAGCTTGTAGGTGCCCGGCTGGATGTTCTTGCTGCGCGAGTTGGCCTCGGCGGCCTCGATGAACGCCTTGGCGCTCTTCACCACGTCGGCGGCGACCAGCGCGTCGGCCATGTCGGCGATCAGCGCGCCCTGCTTGATCTCGACCGTCACCTCGCCGGTGCCCGTGCCGTCGTAGTCGGGCGTGACGAAGTAGCCCTGGATCCGGTCGAAGCCGTAGAAGGCGCCGCCCCCGATTCCGCCCAGCAGGACCAGGGCGAGCAGCAGGGCCAGGACGGTCTTGCCCCGGCCGCCGCCGGAGCGCCCGTCGCGCTTACGCATGGCGCTGCGCCGGTGTTTGCCCTTCTCCCCCCGCTCCTGCTCGTCGAACCCGAGGTCCAGATCGTCGATCATCGTGTCCGCCTCCGCTGCGCGTCCAGCCAGCTCTGCAGAATCTCCACCGCGGCAGCCTGGTCGACCACCGCCCGTTGCCGTTTCCCCCGGACACCACGCTCGGCAAGCCTACGAGACGCCACGACCGTGGACATCCTCTCGTCGGTGAGCGCCACCGGAACGGGCGCTATTACATCGGCCAGTCGGTCAGCGTACGCCTTCGCGTGGACGGCCGCCGGACCGTGCTTGCCGGCGAGATTGACCGGAAGGCCGACGACGACCTCGACCGCCTCGTGCTCGGCCACCAGCGCGGCGAGCTCGGCGATGTCGCTCGGCACCGCGTCCGGGCCCGCCGTGAGGTCGCGGGCGAGGGTGACCAGCGGGGTGGCCAGCACCCCGTGCGGGTCGGAGCGTGACACCCCCACCCGGACCTGACCGACGTCCACGCCGAGCCGGACGCCGTGGGACAACTCGCTCACCGTCGGTAACTCCCCCAGAAACGGCGAACCAGGACGGACCATTCCGGTCCGCCCTGGTCGCTGCGGTCTCGCATCACGCCTCGGCGATCGCCTTCTCGACCGTGAGCAGCAGGTTCGGCGCTTCCGCCGCCGGCAGGCCGCCGCCCTGGGCCAGGTCGGGGCTGCCGCCCCCGCGCCCGGAGAAGGCCGCCTTGACCAGGTCGGAGGCGGACAGGCCCCGGCTGCGGGCGGCCGGGTTCACCGCGACCACCAGGGAGGCCTTGCCGTTGGCCCGGGCCGCCACCGCGACGACCGCCGGCCGCGCCGGATCGATCTTGCCCCGGATCTCCTGGGCGAGCGTCCGCACGTCGTTGCCGGCCGCGCCCTCCGGCGCCTCGGTGCCCACGTACGCGACCCCGCGCACGTCCTTCGCCTGCGCCGCCAGCGCCGCCGCGCCGCCGAGCACGAGCTGGGCGCGCAGCTTCTCCAGCTCCTTCTCGGCGTCGCGCAGCTGCGTCACGGTCTGCTCGACCCGGTCGGCGACCTGGTCGTTGGGCACCCGGTACAGCTCGGCGAGGCGGGACACCAGCAGGTGCTCGCGGGCCAGGAAGTGGAAGGCGTCCATGCCGACCAGCGCCTCGACCCGGCGCACCCCGGAGCCGATCGACGACTCGGAGAGGATCTTGACCAGGCCGAGCTGGCCCGAGCGGGCGACGTGGGTGCCGCCGCACAGCTCCCGGGCGTAGTCGCCGACCTCGACGACCCGCACCTCCTCGCCGTACTTCTCGCCGAACAGCGCCATCGCGCCGATCCGCCGCGCCTCCTCCAGGGAGGTGACGAAGGCGTGCACCTCCAGGTCGGCGAGGAGTACCTCGTTGACCTGCTGCTCGACGTCGCGCAGCACGCTCGGCGCCACCCCGGTGGGGGTGTTGAAGTCGAAGCGCAGCCGCCCGGGGGCGTTCAGCGAACCGGCCTGGGTCGCGGACTCGCCGAGGAAGTTGCGCATGGTCTGGTGCACCAGGTGGGTCGCGGTGTGCGACCGGGAGATCGCCCGCCGGCGGGTGGTGTCGATCTCCGCGTAGCCGGTCTCCCCCGCCCGCACCTCGCCCCGGACCACCCGGGCGCGGTGCACGATCAGGCCGGGCACCGGCTGCTGCACGTCGAGCACCTCGACCTGGCCGCCGCCGACCGTGATCATGCCCAGGTCGGGCTGCTGCCCGCCGCCCTCGGCGTAGAACGGGGTGGCGTCGAGCACCAGCTCGACCGTGTCGCCCTCGACCGCCGCCTGGCGGGGGCCGTCGACGCCGAGCACCGCCCGCACCGTCGACTCCCGGGACACCTCGCTGTACCCGGTGAACGTCACCGGCCCGCCCGAGTCGAGCACCGACCGGTACGCCGACAGGTCGGTGTGCCCGGTCTTGCGCGCCTGGGCGTCGGCCTTGGCCCGGGCCCGCTGGTCGGCCATCAGCCGGCGGAAGCCCTCGGCGTCGACCTGGAGCCCCTGCTCGGCCGCGATCTCCAGGGTCAGGTCGATCGGGAAGCCGTACGTGTCGTGCAGCTGGAACGCCTTCTCACCGGAGAGCGCCTGCTTGCCGGCGGTCCGGGTCTCGGCGATCGCCGTGTCCAGGATCGTCGTGCCGGCGCGCAGGGTGGACAGGAACGCGTCCTCCTCCGCGTACGCGTAGTCGGCGATCCGGTCGAAGTCGGCGGCCAGCTCCGGGTACGACGGGGACATGCAGTCGCGGGCCACCGGCAGCAGCTCGGGCAGCGCCCGCTCCTGCCAGCCGAGCAGCCGCACGGCCCGGATCGCCCGCCGCATGATGCGCCGCAGCACGTAGCCGCGCCCCTCGTTGCTCGGGGTGACCCCGTCGCCGATCAGCATCAGCGCGGTACGCACGTGGTCGGCGATCACCCGCAGCCGGACGTCGTCCGGGTGCGACTCGCTGGCGACGTGGCCGGAGTGGGCGCCGTAGCGCTTGCCGGTCAGCTCGGCGGCCTTGTCGAGGATCGGCCGGACCTCGTCGATCTCGTAGAGGTTGTCGACGCCCTGGAGGATGGACGCCATCCGCTCCAGGCCCATGCCCGTGTCGATGTTCTTCGCCGGCAGGTCGCCGAGGATCGGGTAGTCCTCCTTGCCGGTGCCCGGGCCCCGCTCGAACTGCATGAAGACGAGGTTCCAGAACTCCATGTAGCGGTCCTCGTCGACCGCCGGGCCACCCTCGCGGCCGTACTCCGGGCCGCGGTCGTAGAACAGCTCCGAGCACGGGCCGCACGGGCCGGGGATGCCCATCGACCAGAAGTTGTCCGCCTTGCCCCGACGCACGATCCGCTGGGCGGGCACGCCCACGGAGCGCCAGATGTCGAACGCCTCGTCGTCGTCCAGGTAGACCGTCGGCCAGATCCGCTCCGGGTCGAGGCCGAACCCGCCCTGCTCCTGCGACTTGGTGACCAGGTCCCAGGCGAGCGGGATCGCCCCGTCCTTGAAGTAGTCACCGAAGGAGAAGTTGCCGTTCATCTGGAAGAACGTGCCGTGGCGGCTGGTCTTGCCGACCTCGTCGATGTCGGGCGTGCGGATGCACTTCTGCACGCTGACGGCCCGCCGGTACGGCGGGGTCTGCTGCCCCAGGAAGTAGGGGACGAACTGCACCATGCCGGCGTTGACGAACAGCAGGTTCGGGTCGCTGATGGCGGGCAGCGGAGCGGACGGCACCACGGCATGGCCGTTCGCCTCGAAGTGGGCGAGGTACCGCCGCTTGATCTCCGCCGTCTTCATCGCTGGTGTTCCTCCGGAAAGATTTCTCGGTCGCCGATGCGCGGGTCCTCCCGCAACTCGGCGAACTGGTCGTCGAACGCCTCGCCCTGGGCGAACGCCTCGTGGATCTCCTGCTCGCGCTCGGCCATCCCGATCCGGACGTCCTCCACGAAGCTACGCAGCGACTCCGCCAGCCCGCCAGCGGATTCGGACAACGTGCTGGCGATGCCGGCCGGGGTGTACGACTGCGCGGTGCGGGTCGCCTTGCGGACCACGACCACGCCGACGGCCAACCCGATGCCGAGCCAGAACAAACGCCTCATTCCCCAGCCCTCCTGGTCGTGCCGTCAGCGGTTGCCGCGCTTGGCGGCCCGCCGCTGCTGCTTGATGGTGTCGCGTACCTCGCGCTCGGTCTCGGCGTGCCGGCGGGCGGCGGCGGCCTTGCGCACGCCGTAGCCGAAGGCGGCCACCTTGACCAACGGGTTGGCGGCGGCGGCGGAGACGACGGTGGCCAGGTTCGCGACGTTGGCGGTGACGTTCTGCGCGTGGCTGGTCATGGTGTCGACCTTGGCGAGCTGCAGGTTCACCCCGTCCAGGGAGGTCTGCACCTGCTCCAGGGCCGTGTTCACGTTCTTCACCGTGGTGTTGACGTCGCCCAGCAGCGGCGCGGTGCGGTCGTTGAGGTCGTTGATCATGCGCGTGGTCGCGTCCACGGTGTGCCGCAGCCGCAGGATGGGCAGCGTCAGGATCAACACCAGCATCGCGAACGCGATCGCCGCGATCAGCGCCGCGACCTCTCCAAAGTCCACGCCTGTCCTCCTCAAGCAGGGGTCCCGGGGACCGGACGTCCCCGGAACGCGCGACGTTGTGCCCACACCGCCGCCCGGCGACCCGCAGGGGCCAGCGGGGGCTGGCGGATCCGCCAGCCCCAGACCCTACCGTCCGTGGTGGAAACCGGCTCAGGACGGTGAGGGTGTCGGTTCGCCGAGCGGATCCTCGCTGAACGTCGGGAAGGGATCCTCGCCCGTGAGCGACGGGTCGATGCTGGGCTGCGGCCGGGTCCGCTCGTCGTCGATCGCGTTGCGGACCTTCACCGACACCAACGATCCGGCGCACTGCTGCGCAGCGGCCGACGGATCGGGCGACGGTTCCACGGCCGGTGCCCCGTCCACCGGTGGCGGCGCGCAGGTCGGCTCGCGCACCCAGAGGTCGAGGGTCAGTTCGTCCCGGCGCCAGCAGGTGTAGCTCCCCTTCGGCGACTGCTCGGGGCAGCGGGTCACCTGCCAGGGCCGCCAGCCGTCCTCGGTCAGCGCCCGCTCGTAGACCTGCGCGGTCTCCTCCGGTGACCGTTCCGAGGTGATGGTGCGTTCGCGCAGCCGGCAGTCGAGCAGGCACCACCGGCTGCCGCTGACGTCGTCGACCGTCTTCGCCGCCGCCCAGCCCGGCACGTCCAGCTCGTCGAGGGTGTCGAAGACCGGGTCGCGGCTGAGCGTGCGGATGCCGAAGAAGAGCGGGATCGCGCCGAGGAGCACCACGCTGACCAGGGCCAGGACGCCCATCCGCAGCCGCCGCCGCTCGCGCATCTGCCGTCGCAGTTCGGACCGCGCGCCGCGCAGCCCGCCGGAGGCCGGGGCGTCGTCGTCGGGCGACCCCGGCTCCGCGGCCTGCCGCAGCGCCGGCCCGTCCGCCGGCCCCGGCCCGACGGCGGAAGGATCGGCGGGCGGTACGACCGAGGCGGCGGCCCGGGCCACCGGCGGCCCCACGGCGGAAGGATCGGCGGGCGGTACGACCGAGGCGGCGGCCCGGGCCACCGGCGGCCTGCCGGCGGGTCCCGGCGGCGGCACCGGCGGGACGCCCGCCGGCTCCGGTCGCCCGGGGTCACGGGGCGGCGGCAGGGCGCGCCCGGCGGCGCGGTCCTCCGGTCCGGGCCGGGGTGCCGGGGCGGCGGCGCGGGCCACGCCGGTCGGTCCGGGGCGGGAACCCGCGCCGGAGGTCGGCTCGGGCCGGTCCCGCCCTTCGGCGGGGGGCCGGGCGGGGCCGGGCGGGTTGCCGGGCCGGGCGGGATCGGGCGGGGCCACGTCGGGTCCCGGCACACCCGCGTCCGGGCGGCCCGGGCCGGGTGGCGTGTGCCCCGGCCGGCGCGGACCGGCCGGCGCGCCAGGTCCGGCGGTGCCCGGGCCGGCGGTGACAGGTCCCGCGGCGCCCAGGCCGGCGGTGCCCGGGCCGGCGATGCCGGGCGGAGTCGTGGGTGCCGGCGGTCCGCCGGCGTGGGTGGCCCCGGGCGGCATCCCGCCGGCGTCGGGGGCCCCGGGCGGCGGCACGGCGGCCCGACCCGGCGCGGCGTCGGGTCGGGCGGCGCCCCGGACCGGTCCGCCCTGGGTCACGTCGGGACGAGCCCGACCACCCGGGCGCGCCTCGCCTTCGAGCGGTCCGGGCGGCGCCGGTCGCGCGGCGCCCCGCGCCGGCGGCGGACCGGAGGGTGCGCCGTCGGCAGGCCGGGGCGGTTCGGAACCGGGCCGGGCCCGGCCCGTCACCTGTCCGGTGTCGTCGCCGGGGACCGGCGGTCGCGCGCCGGGCCGGGCCCGGCCGGCGAGGGTGCGACCGGTCCCGGCGCCGCGCTGCTCCGGATCGGGTGCCACCGGCGGGCCGCCCGGGACGGGCGGCTCCGCCGGTGGCTTGACGGTCGGCAGGGCGGGGTCGGTGTGATGGGTGCGGCCGGCCTGCCGGAGCCAGTCGGCCGGGCGCTCCGGCCGGCCGCCCCAGGGCTCGCCGGGGGCGGTCCGCCGCCGGCCCGGTTCCTCCTCGCCGGGCGCCACGCGGCGCCCCGGCCCGGCGTTGTCCCCCTCGTCCGGGCTCGCCCGGTGCCTCCGGACGCGGCCGGCCGAGGCCTCCGCACGACCGGTGGGCTGCGCCGCGGGACCGCCGTCCACGCGTCCGGTGGGCGGCGCCGCGGGACCGCCGTCCGCACGGCGGGTGGGCGCGGAGGCGGGAGCGCCCTGCGCGGGCGCCGACCCGACGCCGGGCGGCGCGGGGGGCGTGCCGGGCACCGGCGGGGCATTGCCGGAACGGGGTACCACCGGCTCGTCCGGCTCGGCGGCGCGGCGTCGACCGGCCGGGCCGGGCCGGCGGCGGTCGGTCGCGTCCACGCCCGGCGCGGCGCCGGGGGCTGCGGTCGGCGGGGCGGCCGTCGGCGCGTGCCCGGTCGCCTCGGTCGACGCGGGGTCGCCGGCGTCGACCGGCCCGCGCCGCAGCCGACCGGCACGGGGGTCACGCTCGTCGGCCGGGGCGCCGCGCAGCTCACCGGTCGGCGGGCCGAGGGGCGGCTGGGCGGCACCGGGTGGCGGGACGGCGACCCGGGCGGTGCCGACGGGACCCCCCGGGCGGCCGGAGGCGCCCGGCGCCGGCGCGGCACCCGGCGCGGGGGCCCGACCGGAACGCCTGCCCGGCGGTGGCGGATCCACCGGCGCCGCGTCAGGCGGAGCGCCCGGAGCGCCCACCGGCGCACCCGCGGGCGGCCCGGATCGCGGGGCCCCGGCCGGCCCCGGGTGCGGACGGACCGGCGGACCGGCGGGCGGGTGCGCCGACGGACCGGCGGGCACGGCCGGCGGGCCGAGGGGCGCACCGGCCGGCGGGCCGACGGGCGGACGCGGGCCGGGGGGCACGTCGGCCGCCGGGCCGACGGGCAGACGCGGGCCGCCCGGTGCACCGCCCTGACGGCCGGTGGCCGGGCCGCCCTGCGGGCCGGTCGGGGGGACCGAGTCGGGTCGTGGGCGCCGGTCGGGCCCGTCCGGCCCGGGCTGCGGCCGCCCGGCCGCCGGGGCCCGGCGCGCGGACTCCGGTGCGGGGGCGGGACCGGAGGCGGGGGCCGCCGGGCCGGTCGGCCGGGGCTCCGCCGTGCCGGGCCAGGGACCGTCCGCCGGCCGGGGGCGCGGGGACTCCGCCCCGGCGCGGCGCACCGGAGGCGCGGCGGCCGGGCCGGGGCCACGGTGGGGCGGCCCGGAAGGGTCGGGAGGCGTCGGGGCGCCCGGGGGCGGGGTCGGCTCCGCCCCGCCCGGCCCCAGCTCGGTGCGCTGCTGCTTGGCCGAGCGCAGGTCGTCGATCCAGCCGAACTCCTCGCCGCTGATGGGCTCCTCGGGCTCGGCCTCGGCCTTGCCCCGCCCCCAGCGGCGACCCTTGGCGCGGGAGTCGCGCCGCTCGTCCGGGCCGTCCTCCGGTCGCTCCGAACCACGCGATCTCACTGCTGACCCTCTCCGGCGGCGTCACTGCCGCCCTCTCGCGCCGCGCCGACGCCGCCCGTGTCCGCCGATCGGCCGCCGTTGCCCGCCGATCCGCTCGCCACCCCCACCGGTGCCTCCGGGGGCGTGGCCGGGGCCGGCAGCCCCCGCACGATGCGGCGCAGCAGCGGCAGCCGGGTGGCCACGGCCCGCTCCGCGCCGTGCTGGCTCGGCCGGTAGTAGTCGGCACCGACAAGGTCGTCGGGGACGTACTGCTGGGTGACCACGCCGCGCTGGTCGTCGTGCGGGTAGCGGTAGCCGGTGCCGTGGCCCAGCCCCTTGGCGCCGGCGTAGTGCGCGTCGCGCAGCCCGCGGGGCACCGGCCCGCCTCGGCCGGCCCGCACGTCGGCGATCGCCGCGCCGATCGCGGCGGTGGCCGAGTTCGACTTCGGGGCGGTGGCCAGGTGGATCACCGCCTGGGCGAGGTTGAGCTGCGCCTCGGGCAGCCCGACGTACTCCACCGCGTGGGCGGCGGCGGTGGCGACGCTCAGCGCGGTCGGGTCGGCCATGCCGACGTCCTCGCTGGCGAAGATGACCAGGCGGCGGGCGATGAACCGGGCGTCCTCGCCGGCGACCAGCATCCGGGCCAGCCAGTGCAGCGCCGCGTCCACGTCCGAGCCGCGCATGCTCTTGATGAAGGCGCTGGTCACGTCGTAGTGGGCGTCGCCGGCGCGGTCGTAGCGCACCGCCGCCACGTCGACCGCCTGCTCGGCGGTGGCCAGGTCGATCCGCCCGGCGCCGAGCGCCGTGGCGGAGGCCGCCGCCGCCTCCAGCGCCGTGAGCGCCTTGCGCACGTCACCGGCCGCGAGGCGGACGAGGTGGTCCTCGGCCTCGGTCTCCAGGGTCAGCGCGCCGCCGAGCCCGCGCTCGTCGGCGACCGCGCGGCGCAGCAGGCCGCGCACCGCCGCGTCGTCCAACGGCTGGAGGGTGAGCAGCACGCACCGCGACAGCAGGGGTGAGATCACGGAGAAGTACGGGTTCTCGGTGGTCGCCGCCAGCAGGGTGACGGTGCGGTCCTCGACGGCGGCGAGCAACGAATCCTGCTGGGTCTTGCTGAACCGGTGCACCTCGTCGATGAAGAGCACGGTCTGCGGGCCGCCGGAGCGACGCTGCCGGCGGGCGGTCTCGATCACCGCGCGCACGTCCTTCACCCCGGCGGTGAGCGCCGACATGGCGACGAAGCGGCGGTCGGTGGCCCGGGCCACCAGGTGCGCGATGGTCGTCTTGCCGCTGCCCGGCGGCCCCCACAGGATGACCGACATCGGCGCGCTGGCGGAGACCAGCTGGCGCAGCGGGGCGCCCGGCGCGAGCAGGTGGTCCTGCCCGACGAGCTCGTCGATGCTGCGCGGGCGCATCCGGACCGGCAGGGGCGAATCCTCCCCCACCGCCGTGAAGCCGTCCACACCGACGGAACCCGCGGGCGCGGGGGGCGCTCCGGCGGGCTCACCGAGGGAGAAGAGGGCGTCGGACTCCATCACGAGAACAGTACCGGTCCCGACCGACGACGCCGGAAGCGCGCCGTCGGGCGGGACCGCTGGTAATCGTTTACGGTCAGCCCCGGCCCGGACGCCGGCCCCGGTACCACCGGCCGCCGCCCCCGCCGCGCGGGGCGTTGCCGACCCCGGCGAGGTAGAGGGAGAGCAGCAGCAGGCCCAGCATCAGCAGGGTGGACGGGTTCAGCAGGTCCGGCGCACCGAGGTTGGTGTCGAAGAGGTCGAGCAGCAGGGCGAAGCCGAAAACGATCGCCGCGAGAATGGCGAGCATGTCGTTCCTCCGGTGGGGGTTCCCAGTAGGTCGGCGCGGGATGTACCCAATCGGTCCGCTCGCCAATCTCCACGGTGGACCGCCCCGGTTCTGGACGCCGTCCGGGGTCCGCCGACGGGAGCTGGTCCGCCGACGGGAGCACGGCGGGCGTTCTAGGCTGGCGACATGATCATCGCCGACCAGGTCCTGGAGGGGCGGGACGCCATCCTGGCGGCCGCCGACCACCACCCGTACGCCCGGCACTCGCTCTGGCTCGGCGAGCAGCCGCGCGGCTGGCGGCGCGACGACGCGGTGGGTTGGCTGCTCCCGGCGGAGCACGGCCCGGCCGGCGGCGCGATCGGCGCGCCCGGGCCGGCGGTCGACGTCTTCGCCGACCTCGTCGCGCGGGGCGTGCTCCGGCCCGGCCAGTGGCTGCACCTGCCGCGGCTCGACCCGGCGGCGCTGGCCGGCCGGCTGGCCGTGGCCCGGCACGACGAGTGGGACTTCCTCTGGACCGCCGCCGCGCCCCCGCGCCAACCGGAGGAGGAACGGGTGGTCCGACTCACCGAGGCCGACCACCCGGCGCTGACCGCGCTGATCGACGAATCGTTCCCGACCACCACCTCGCGCCCGGGCGACCCCCGGATCGTCGCCTGGTACGGCATCCGCGACGGCGACCGGATCGTCGCCTGCGGGGCGGACCGCAGCCGGGGCGACGTCGGCTTCCTCGCCGGCCTGACCGTCGCCCCCGACCGGCGCGGCCGGGGGCTGGGCGCGGCGCTGACCGCCGGGATGACCCGGGCGCTGTTCGCCCGCCACGACACCGTGGCGCTCGGCGTCTACACCGTCAACGCCGGCGCGATCCGGCTCTACCGGCGGCTCGGCTTCACCGGCGCCCTGGCCCGCAGCTCGGTGCACCTCGCCTGAGCGCGCCGGCGGGGGGGGGGGCGCCGGCCGGCCCGGGGGCCGCGGGGCGCGCCCCCCCCCCCCCCCCCGCGACGCCGACCACCAGCACTACAACAAAAACAAAAACC